>PLJR01000080.1 GCA_003140295.1 Acidobacteriota bacterium | reverse complement strand
CAGGGCAAGGAACTTTCCTACAACAATCTTGTGGACCTCGAAGCTGCCCTCGATCTGGCCAAGGAATTCCGGCGGCCCGCGGCCGTCATCGTGAAACACAACAATCCTTGCGGCACGGCGGAACAGCCTACGCTGGTTGCGGCGTACCGGCAGGCGCTGGCGTGCGATCCTGTTTCGGCTTTTGGCGGCGTGCTGGCGTTCAACCGGCCGGTCGATGAGGAAACGGCGGCGGAAGTGGGCAAACTTTTTGTGGAATGCGTGGTGGCTCCCGGATATTCGGCGGAGGCGCGTGAAGCGTTGGGGGGAAAGAAGAATTTGCGGCTGATGGAAATTGGCGGAGAAAGCGGAGGATCGAGAGGCGAGGGGGAGCTGCCGGCGGAAACATCGCTCGAGTTGAAGCGCATCTCGGGTGGCGTCCTGGTGCAGGGGCGCGACCGCCACGTCCTCGACCGGAGCGAACTGAAAGTCGTAACCAAGCGCCCGCCGACCGGCGCCGAAGTCGAGTCCTTGCTATTCGCGTGGAAAGTGGCGAAACACGTGAAGTCGAATGCGATTGTGTTCGCGCGCGAATGGCGCACTGTGGGCATCGGCGCCGGGCAAATGAGCCGCGTGGATGCGGTAAAAATTGCGGTCATGAAGGCCGCGGAATCATTGGCGGGAAGTGTAGTGGCCTCGGACGCCTTTTTTCCCTTTCCCGATGGAGTTGCGGAGGCCGCGCGCGCCGGCGCCACGGCGGTGATTCAGCCGGGCGGGTCGGTGCGAGACGCGGAGGTTATCGCCGCCGCGGATCATGCGGGGATGGCGATGGTATTTACGGGTGTGCGGCACTTCCGGCATTAGGGGGCATAACGCGGACTTGAGGCGAGACGTGAGGCGCAACGGAAAGCGTTTTTTGCGGATGGGTTTGCTCGCAGAGAAAACCGTTACGGAGCAGGCTTTGCGGGGTCCAGGGTTCGTGTGATAATTCAGACACGGGAGCCCAACGCGCAATGACAACCACATCATCCAGCCGGGTGTTTTGTCGAATTACGCTGCTGGCAGGCATTTTTACCGGCGCCGGAACTGTGTCTTATGCCCAGCAGGTCCTAATGCCCCCCAGGCTCCCAGCGCAAGGAACCGTTGCGGCGCAATCGGCGCCGGCCGGGACGGCAGCGGGTAATTCTACAGGGGCCACAGGGGCGACAGGGGCCGCCGCAGGGCCCAACCAACGTGCCGAAATCTACTACGATGTAACGATGGCCCACCTTTATGAGGTGGATTATGAAACATCGAGCAAGAGCGAGGATGCCAATCGTGCGATTGATTTCTATAAGAAAGCCTACGCGCTCGATCCGAACAGTCCGGTAATCGGAGAGCAGCTGGCGGAGATGTATTTCGTGGCGCAGCGGATACGCGACGCGGTTACCGAGGCGCAGCAAATACTGCGGCGCGATCCTGCGAACCTGCCGACGCGGCGGCTGCTGGCGCGAATTTATATTCGCAGCCTGGGGGATTTGTCGAAATCGGCCGATGAGCCGGCAACGGTGGCGCTGGCGTTGGAGCAACTCAGCCAAATTGTGCGCCTCGATCCTACAGACGTGGAATCGGCTTTGTGGCTCGCGCGGCTCGAGCGTTTGGGCGGGAAACCAGAGGAAGCGGAGAAGGTGCTGCGGGGAATTCTTGCCGGCGATCCGAATAATGAAAGCGCGCTGCAGCAACTGACGCAACTCCTGCTGGACGCCGGCAAATCCAACGAGGCTGTGGACCTGCTGGAACAGGCGCTGGCACGCACCCCGAGCGCCGATTTGTACGAGCAGTTGGGAGACGCGTACATGCAACTGCACGATGCCAGCGATGCGGAAAAAGCGTATCGCAGCGCGGTGGATCTCGAGCCCGACCAGGCCAGCCACCGGCGGTCGCTCGCGCAATCGCTTTTCGATCAGGGGAAGTATCCCGAGGCAAGCGCCGAGTATCAGAAACTGGCGGATGCCGAACCCGATGACGCCAATAATCATTTGCGGCTGGCCGAGATCAACCGGACGCTGCGCCAGTTCGATAAAGCGGAGCAGGAAGTGCTGCTGGCGAAGAAGCGGGCTCCCGGGAACCTGGAAGTTTTATACAACGAAGCTTCCATTTACGAGGCGGAGGAGCGTTACGACGACGCCATTCGAGTGCTTTCGGATGCCGTGGCGGGGGTCAAAGGGCAGGCCGAGGTGACGCCCGGGCGGCGGCGGACGCTGGCGATTCTCTACCAGCTTTTAGGGCAATTCTACAAAGACGGGCAAAACTATACGGCGGCGATCAATACGTTTCGCGAGATGGTCAAGCTGGGGCCGGAAGAGGACCGCCGCGGAAGACTGCTGATCATCGACAGCTATCGCGCGGATCGGGACTTACCGCACGCTTTTGAGGAGGCGCGCAAGGCACTGACGGATTATCCCCACGATCGCGGCTTCAGTATCGGCGAGGCCATGCTGTACGGCGATAATAACCAGAGCGCTGAGGCCGAGCAATTGCTGCGTCCGCTTTTAAATAATTCACCCGCCGACCTCGAAATTTATTTCGATCTCGCGCAAATTTACGAGCAGGACCGGCGCTTCGCGGAAGCGGAGCAAACGGTGCATACGAGCGCTANNGAGCAAACGGTGCATACGAGCGAGAAACTTGCCGAGCGCGCTTCCGATCGCGAGACGGCCACGTTTTTGCTGGGCGGAATCTTAGCCCGCGAGAAGAAATATGACGAGGCCGAGCAGATGTTCAAGGGCATTCTGGCGCTTGACCCGAGTAATGCGCCGGTGCTCAATTACTACGGGTACATTCTGGCGGACCGCGGAATGCGCCTGGACGAGGCCGTGGGCCTGCTACGGCGCGCGCTGGATCAAGATCCGACCAATCCCGCGTACCTCGACAGCATCGGATGGGCGTACTACAAGCAGAATAAGCTGACCGAGGCGGAAGCCGCGGTGCGCAAGGCCGTGACCCGCGATGCGCACGACCCCAGCATTCTGGCGCATCTCGGCGACATATTGGCCAAGGGCGGTAGCAACGAGCAGGCCGCGGCGGCCTGGGAGAAATCGCTGGCCGAGTGGCATCGCATGGCGCCCGCGGATTTCGAAGCCGACAAAGCCGCCGAACTCGAACAAAAAATTACCAGCGTGAAACGCAGGGTCGCGGAACAGAACCCGCGCTCGAAGCCGCAGTAACGCCGCCTGGAATGCTCTCGATTCGGGTGGCCGCATTTGCCAAGGTCAACCTGCGCCTGGAAGTTTTGGGGCGTCGCCCGGACGGCTATCACGAACTGCGCACGATTTTCCAATCGCTGACCCTGCACGATACGCTGATACTCCGGCGCACCAGGAGTCCCGGAATTGAGCTGCGCGTCGCGGGCGATGCCGTGCTGGCGGCGGAAGAGGCCAGGAAGAATCTGGTATGGCGCGCTATTGACGCGGTGCAACGTGAATTTGCGAGAAGGGGTGGGAAGCGGGGCCGGGTTGAAGGAGGGATACGCGCCGAGCTGCAAAAACGCATTCCGTCCGGCCGGGGACTGGGCGGCGGCTCAAGCGACGCAGCGGCTGCTATGGTGGGAGTGTTGCGTTTGACCGGCAGGAGCATTCCGCTGCCCCGGCTGCTGGAAATCGCGGCATCTTTGGGCGCGGACGTACCATTTTTCCTGTTCGGTGGGCGGGCGCTGGGGGTGGGCCGTGGCGATGAGATTTACCCACTGCCGGACTTGCCACGCCGCACGGTGCTCGTGGTATCGCCACNNGGCTTTGGCCAGGGCTTTGGCCAGGAAGGGCGGCCCACGATTGACAAAACAGGATGCAATATCTAAACTGTGGTGTTTCTGCGCTCTATGCTGGAGCCTGCGGGGGGCCGGTCTCTCGAACGATTTCGAGCCAGCCGTTTTCCCGTGGTATCCGCGCCTGGGCCGTATCCGGCGCGAGTTGCTCAAGTACGGAGCCGCGGAGGCCTCGCTGGCGGGTAGCGGTTCGGCGGTGTTTGCAATATTCCGAAACCCAGCGCAGGCGCGCCGAGCCGCCCAGAAGTTTCCGGAAGATCGCGTCTTCCTGAGCACGACGCAATCGCGAAGGGCCTACACACGCGCATTGTGGGGTGCCGCCGGCGTATTCACCGGAGGGTATTAGCCTGTGATCCCGAGGGAAAGCCTTGACTGATTTAATCAGCCTGGCGGACGACAAGTTCAAGATTTTTGCGGGAAGCGCGTTTCCGGAGCTGGCCCGGCGGATCTGCACGTATCTGGGCGTGGCGCCGGGGCGAGCGAAGCTGGGGCGCTTCAGCGACGGGGAGATTTACTTTCAGATTCTGGAGAATGTGCGAGGCGCGGACGTTTTTGTGGTGCAGCCGTGTTCCACGCCGGTGGACAGTAATCTTTTCGAGTTGCTGCTGATGATCGATGCATTCAAGCGGGCCTCGGCCTGGCGGGTGACCGCGGTGGTTCCCTATTACGCGTATGCGCGGCAAGATCGCAAGGATAAGCCGCGCGTACCAATTTCAGCGAAGCTGGTGGCCGACCTGCTGGAAACGGCAGGGGCGACCCGGGCATTGACGCTGGATTTGCACGCGCCGCAGATACAGGGATATTTCAACGTGCCGGTGGATCACTTGTACGCCTCGCCGGTGCTGGTGGAATATTTCAAGCAGCGGAAGCTGGGGAACCTGACGGTGGTTTCGCCGGACGCGGGAGGCGTGGAGCGCGCGCGGGCCTTCGCGAAAAAGCTGGATGCGCCACTGGCGATTGTCGATAAGCGGCGGGTGGACGTGGATGTGAGCGAAGTGATGCACTTGATCGGCGACGTGCGTGGCATGCCGGCGCTGATTGTGGACGACATCATCGATACCGCGGGAACGTTGGTAAAGACGGTGGAGGCATTGTTGAAGGAGGGTGCGACCCAAGTGTTCGCGGCGTGCACGCACGCGGTGCTGTCCGGCCCGGCGGTAGAGCGCATATGCCGGTCGCCGATTAGTGAGGTCGTGGTGACAGATTCGGTTCCGCTGTGTGCGGCGGCGCAAGAGGTATCGAAGATCAAAGTACTGAGCGTAGCCGAACTGTTTGCGCGCGGCATTCGGTCGATTCACGAGGAAACTTCGATCAGCGAGCTATTCAACTAGGTGGTGTGGTGGGGATCGCGGCAAAGAGCGCAGGCAGGAGTGCCTGCGCTAGCAAATGCGCGTCGCGGCGATGTTGGATGGCCAATCGGCAGATTGGCGGACCGGGGATTAGTGGTGCACGAGTTTCACTGGCGGGGCGTGCGAATGTTACGGCAAATGTTAGGTTAAGGGGAAAGACATGGATCAGATTATTGTCGAAGCCAAGCCGCGCGAAGATCGCGGCAAGAATTCGGCGCGGAGGATGCGCCGGACGGGAAACGTTCCCGGCGTGCTCTATGGCGGGCCGGAAGCGGCGGTCACCGTTTCGGTGAATGCCAAGCAGTTGGGCGTGATTTTGCGCTCGGAATCGGGACACAACACCATCTTCAAAGTGAAACTGCCTGGCGGCGAGCACACGGCCATCGTGAAGGACTGGCAAGTGGATCCGGTGGCCGGCTCGCTGCTGCACGTGGATTTGCTGCGCATTGCGATGGACGTGCGCATGCGCGTCCGAGTGCCGGTGCATACATTCGGCGATCCGCAGGGCGTGAAGCTGCAGGGCGGGATTTTTGAAATGGTTACCCGCGATGTGGAAATTGAGTGCCTGCCCTCGGAGATTCCCGCCGAATTTCGCGTGGATGTGAGTGGGCTGATGCTCAACCAGCAACTGCGTGCCGCGGATTTGCCCATCGATACGGACAAGTTACGGCTGCTGACGGACCCGACGCGCGTGATCGCGCACGTTGTGGCGTTGCGCGTCGAGGAAGAGAAGCCGGTCGAGGCGGTGGCTGCGGAAACGGCGACTCCGGCGGAGCCCGAGGTCATCAAGAAGGGCAAGAAGGAAGCTGAAGAGGGCGAAGAAGGCGCCGAGGCTGAAGAGAAGCCGGAGAAACCTGCCAAGAAGTAGGCGCCGGTACACTGGCCGCGGAATGCCTGGGCGGATGGTTTGGAAAATGCGGCTGATCGCGCCATGCGCCTGATCGTGGGTCTGGGAAATCCGGGCATGGCGTACGCGTGGACACCGCATAACCTGGGTTTTTTTGCGGTAGATCAGATCGCGGAACGCAGCCGAATCCGGGTGGAGCGTCCCGAGGCGAAGTCGTTGGTCGGCCTGGGGTCGGTTGCGGGATGCGCAGTGGCGCTCGTCAAACCGCGAACGATGATGAATCTCAGCGGGCTGGCGGTGCGGGACTTATTGCAGCGGTACGAATGCACCCCGGCGGATTTGGTGGTGTTGTACGACGACGTCGCGCTGCCGTGGGGCTCGCTGCGTATCCGGGAGCGAGGGACCGCAGGGGGCCATAACGGCCTGAAGTCGATTATCGGCGCAGTGGGAACGCTCGAATTTTTGCGCGTGCGCATGGGAGTGCAGCCCGATCACCCGGTGGGCGATTTAGCCGCCTACGTTTTGCATCCGATGCGCAAGGCGGAACTGGAAATCGCGGAGGAGATGGCCGGGCAGGCCGCGGATGCGGTGGAAGACATATTGACGCAGGGTGCGGGGCACGCCATGAACCGGTTCAACCGGCGGGGCGCGCCGCCCGAAGAGGAAAGCGAAATCTAAGACGAGATCAACGAGTAATCCAACGCGAAATCTAACGTGAAATCTAACGTGAAATCTAACGTCCCCGGGTGGTCCACAGAGGATGCCGGTGGCGAATCGAGGAAACATGGAAGAACGTTTATACGACTTAATTTTTATCTGCATGCCGGCGACGCCGGAAGAGGAAATCACCAAGCTGATCGGGGTGCTGGAGCAGGCGGTGAACGACCGCGGCGGCAAGCTTGAAAAAACGGAGAAGTGGGGCACGCGAAAGATGGCCTATCGGGTGTCAAAGCAGCGCGAAGGCTATTACGTTTACATGGCGCTGCGGAGCGCGCAGGGCGAATTGATCAAGGAACTTGAGCGCCGGTTGCGCGTCTCCGACCCGGTGATCAAGTACATGACCGTGCGTCTGGACGAGGAGATCAAGCGGCAACAAAAGCTGGTAGGCCGGCGCGATCGACGCGCCAAGCGGCGTCCACGCAAGACGGCTGCGGCGCCGAGTGCAGCGCCTGCGGGCGCGGGCGGGGGCGCGGCAGGGCCGGGAGTGGGAGCGCCGCCGGCCGCAGGCGGGGCGTCGCCGGCGAACGCATCGGCTGGCGAGCAGAATACTCCGACGAGTTAGAGCGTCAAAAAATTACGCTGCAAATTAGGGCTTCAAAAAGTTAGGCGTCAAGAAGTTTTGGGGCGCACGCTGCGGCAGGGAAATAGATTTGAAAGGGGAATCATGAGCGAGCAACATACTTCGGCACCAAGACAATCGCACTCCGGCGGTCCACCGTCGCGCGAAGGCCGCCCGGGATCAGGGCCGGGAGGCGGAAGCGGGCCGCGGCGCGGCAAGCGCCAGTATTTCCGCAAGAAGAAGGTGTGCCGCTTCTGCGTTGAGAGAGTGGACTTCATCGACTACAAGAAGGCGGAAATGCTTCAGCCGTTCGTGCAGGATCGTGGAAAGATCATGCCCCGGCGGATGACCGGCACTTGTTCGCGGCACCAGCGCTGGCTGGGCGTGGCGATCAAGCGGGCCCGCAACATCGCGCTGCTGCCATTTTCTACGGAGCTTTAGTACGGAGTCTCAAGCCAGCGGCTCGGCAACATACGGCGAATACATCGCAAGGACGAAAACATGGAAATCATTCTGCAAGAAGACATTGAGAAGCTGGGCTCGCGCGGCGAAGTCGTGACGGTCGCGGAAGGCTACGCGCGAAATTATCTGCTGCCGCGCAAGCTGGCGGTCGAAGCTTTAGCGGGGAACGTAAAGCGGCTGGAAAAAATCCGGGGCGTGCTGGCGAAGCGCACGTCGACCGAGCGAGAGCTAGCGCAAAAGCAAGCAGAGTTATTGAACGCCGCCACGGTAGTCTTTACGCGCAAAGCGGCTGAAAACGGGCAACTCTTCGGTTCGGTGACCGCGAACGATCTTGCCGAAGCGCTCGCGGCGCAGGGGTTCGAGGTCGACAAGCGGCGGATACAGCTCGCCGAACCCATCAAAGCGGTAGGCGAATATGCGGTCCATGTGAAGCTGGTGCACGACGTGACGGCTACGTTCAAGGTTGTCGTAAACCGCGAGGAATAGTTTCGCGAATAATTTTCGGCGGAGACCGTGATCCGCGGCACCTTGATGCGGCACATTCTTGAACGGGGCAACCGTATCCACCTTTTCAACACTTCCCGCAAAAGCGCACAGGCGGGAATGCGTGTGCTACTGGAGGTCGACGGATATTTCCGGCTGAGTTTTGCTTCTTTTGCACATCCTCTGCGGTTTTCAACACTTCTTTAATTGATATTCGCATTGCCTCCGGCTGCACGCTGCCCCACAATCGCGGGCGTTTGAACTGTCGAGTGTATCCATTTATTTCAGATCTTGAGCGTTGCATCGCGGCGCCGACAGGTTAAAATAGCGTGGCGAATAAATAGCGAATCACTATGCCTAGCGAAACTACTCTCGAGCGGCCCTTGCCGCAAAACGTGGAAGCCGAGCGCAGTGTGCTCGGAGCGGTTCTGCTCGACAACCACGCGCTGAATACAGCCATTGAGAAGCTGAAGCCCGAGGATTTCTTCCTCGACCAGCACCGGCGGATTTTTATTCATATGATCGTGCTGGGCGAAGCGCAACAGCCGATTGATTTGGTTACGCTGTGCGACCAGCTCCGCCGCAAGGGAGAGTTGGAGGCGGCGGGCGGCCCCGCTTACCTTGCGCAGTTGGTCGATGGAGTGCCTCGCGTTTCGCATCTGGAGCACTACGCGCGCATCGTCAAGGAAAAATCCTTGCTGCGCGGACTGATCCACGCGACGCAGGCCATCCAGCAAACCGCGCTCGAGGCCGAAGAGGATCCCGACGCAATTCTTGACCAGGCGGAGTCCTCGATTTTTCAACTGGCCGAAGACCGCATTCGCGTCGGCCTGGTGCCGATGAGAGATGTGGTGCGCGACAACATCGAGCGCCTGGAACGGGTGATCACTGAGGGGAAAAGGATTACGGGCCTCGCGACGGGGTACTCGGACCTGGATAACCTGACCTCGGGCTTGCAGAACTCCGAACTGATCATCCTGGCGGCGCGGCCATCGGTGGGCAAGACGGCGCTGGCACTGAACATCGCGGAGAATACGGCGGTGCAGCAACATGCGTCGGTGGCGATTTTCAGCCTGGAAATGTCCAAGGAATCGCTGCTGATGCGGCTGCTGGCATCAATGGCGCAGATCGATGCGCACAAGTTCCGCACGGGACGCCTGGCGCGCGAAGACTGGAAGCAGATGACGCAAACGCTGGGACAATTATCCGAAGCGCCGCTATGGATTGACGATTCGGGGTCGGCGACAGTCACGGAAATCGGCGCGAAAGCGCGGCGGCTAAAGCGGGATCGCGGGCTGAGCCTGGTGATCGTGGATTACCTGCAATTAATCGCGGCGCGCGGGAGATTTTCCAATCGCAATGAAGAGGTTTCAAGCATCACGCGGGGGCTGAAGGGCCTGGCCAAGGAACTGAAGGTTCCCGTGATCGTGCTCAGCCAGCTTACGCGCGCCCCGGAGCATGAGACCCGCAGCCCGCAGCTGGCCGACCTGCGCGATTCGGGCGCGATCGAGCAGGATGCCGACGTGGTGCTGTTCATTCACCGTCCGAATTTGTTCAAGAAAAAGGGCGAAGTCACCGAAGAAGAGCGCGCGCAGACCGATCTGATCATCGCGAAACAGCGGAATGGTCCGGTCGACAAGCTGCCATTTGTTTTCATGGGCAAGTTCACGCGGTTCGAGCAAGCGGCACCAGGAAGCTGGGTGTCGGGGGATGAGTGAGAGGTGCGACAGGACGATCACGCGAGCATCGGTCACGCGATCAGACCTGCAGGACGTCGCCCTCGCGCGCGACCATTTCGTAGAGCACCGGATTCACAAAAAAGCCCAGCAACAGCCGGGAGATCAAGCCGGCGACAATGACGATGGCGAACGGCTTTTGCGTGTCGGAGCCGATGCCGGTGGAAAGTGCGGCGGGCAGCAGGCCCAGGCAGGCCACCAGGGCCGTCATCATGATGGGGCGCAAGCGCAGCAGCGAGGCTTCGCGAGTAGCGCTGCGAATATTCATTTTCTCGAGCCGCAGCTTGTTGATGTAGGAAACCAGGATGACCGCGGTCTCGACGGAAACCCCCATGAGCGCCAATAAACCCAAAATCGAACTTACGCTGAAGGGGGTGTGAGTTAATTTGAGGGCGATCAGCGCGCCCACAGGTTCGGTCATCACCACGCCCAGAGCGATGGTCACCGGAAATTTGAAATTTCCGTAGAGCGCGAAGAGGATCATGAAAATCAGCAAAACGGCGAGCGGGCCAATGATTATGAGCTGTTGGCGCGCAGCTACGTACTCGCTGAACTCTCCGCCCCAATCGAGCGTATAGCCTTGGGGCAATTTCACCGAATCTCGCACGGCTTTCTGCGCGTCGCCCACGGCACGCGCCAGATCACGGCCCTCGATGCTGAATTGCACGCCGATATAGCGGGAATTATTTTCGCGATAGATGAAGGATGCGCCGTTTCCCTGGTGGATATTCGCTAACTCCGAGATGGGCACTTGCGTGCCACCGGCTGTGGGCACAAGCAGGTTGCCGATCTCATTGGCGCTGGAGCGGTATTCCGGCCTCATGCGCACCACCAGGTCAAACACCTGCTCTCCTTGGATCACCTGCGTGGCCGCTTGCCCTCCCACGGCGGCCTGCACGACAGCCTCGACGTCCGCTACGTTAATTCCGTAGCGCGCGGTTTTGCCGCGGTCGACGTCGATCAGGAGGCTAGGCTGGCCCAGTTCCCGCACCACGGTGAGCTCGGTAAACCCTGGAACTTGCGAAAGCACGCGCTTGATTTCGACGGCTCGGTCTTCGAGCACCTGGAGATCCGCACCGTAGATCTTGACGGCAAGAGCACTCTTCAGGCCGGTCAAGGCCTCGTCCACGGCGTCTTCGGCGGGCTGCGTGAAGTTGAAAATGACGCCCGGATAAGCGTCCAATTTCTTTTTCAGATCGGCGGTCAGCGCGGCCTTATTGCCGATGGATCCTTGCCAGGCTTTATCCTTGTAGGGCCGCAGTCCAACGTAAAACTCGCAATTGAAAAAGCCCGTGGGGTCGGTGCCGTCGTCGGGGCGCCCGAGCTCCGATCCAACTTCAGTAACCTGGGGATAAGACATCAGTATTTTACGAACCTGCGGGGCGAATTTCGAGGCCTCTTCAAAGGAGATGGTGTACGGCATGGTTGCGCGCACCCAGAGGGCGCCTTCATCCAGGTGGGGCATGAATTCGCCGCCGATAAAGGGAACCAGCAACAGCGTCGCGCCAAAAATTAAAGCGGAGACGAAGAGGGTAATTTTCGGGTGATCCAGGCACCAATCGAGTTGGCCGGAATAGACGCGCTTGATCCATTCATAGGGACGGTTGACGGTTTCTTTGACCCCACGGGTGAACCAGTAGGAAGCGAGCACGGGAACGAGGGTTAGCGTGAAGATCAGCGCGCCGAGGAGCGCGTAAGACATGGTCTCCGCCATGGGATGAAACAATTTTCCCGCCGGCCCGGTCAGGGCGTATATCGGAAGGTAGCCGGCCAGGATGACGGCCACGGAATAAAAAATGGGCCGGTCAACATCCTGAGCCGCGGCGAGAATAACGTCGTGCAAGTTGTATTGCTGTCCCGCGCGGTCGGCGAGTTCGCGATAGATGTTTTCCATCATCACCACCGTGCCGTCGATGATG
Source organism: Acidobacteriota bacterium (assembly GCA_003140295.1). Classification (GTDB taxonomy): domain Bacteria; phylum Acidobacteriota; class Terriglobia; order Acidiferrales; family UBA7541; genus Palsa-189. Next base: position 26,316 of record PLJR01000080.1, on the reverse strand, counting down.
ATTCCAAAATCGATCGCGCCAATCGAAAGCAGATTTGCGGGAACGTTGCGGGCGTGCAGAAAGATGAAGGCGAAAAGCAGCCCCAGAGGAATCGTCAGGGCGACAATCACGGCGGCCCGGAAGCTGACCAGGAAAGATATCAACACGATGACAACCAGAATCATTCCACGCTCGAGATTGGCTTCGACGGTATCCGTAGTCACGCGTACGAGATCGCTGCGATCGTAAAACGGGCGAATCTTGACGTCGGGCGGCAGGAGCCCGTGATTCAGTTCCGCGGTTTTCTTCTCGACGCCGGCGAGCACGTGCTGGGTCTGGTCGCCGCGAAGCATTAAAATAACGCCTTCCACCATGTCATCATTGTTTTGAAAGCCGAATTCTCCCAGGCGCGGCGCATTGCCAATCCCGACCTCGCCGATATCGCGAATGCGCACCGGAACGCCGTTGTTGTTTCCCACGACGATGTTGCCTATGTCTTCGGTATTTTTGACCAAGCCGAGGCCGCGCACGTAGAAAAACTGGCCTCCTTGCGAATAGAAGCCGCCCCCGGCATTCGCATTGTTGGCCTGCAGCGCCGTCAAAACCTGCGCGACGGGGATGTGATAGCTGTAGATCTTGGCGGGATCCAACAGCACCTGGTATTGCATTATGGTGCCGCCAAATCCCGAATCGTCCGCCACTCCCGGGACCGATTTATACGCGCGCTGAATCACCCAATCCTCGAAAGTCTTCAGCTCCTGGGGGCTGCGATCCGGACTCTCGATCACGTAGCGATAAACCAAGCCCGAAGGACTGCTGAGCGGCGACAAGCCCGGCAGCACTCCGCTGGGGAGTGTGGCGTCGGCCATGCGTTCAAAAGCAACCTGGCGCGCAAAATAATCGTCAGTGCCTTCTTCGAACGTCATGATCACGTCGGAAAGGCCGTAGAGCGAGATGGAACGCATCACCTGCATGTGCGGAATGCCGTTCATTTGCAGTTCGAGGGGCAAGGTAACGAGGCGCTCCACTTCCTCAGCTGCATGCCCCGGCCATTGGGTAATGATTTCGGCGCGAGGAGCGGCGAGGTCGGGATAAGCGTCTACCGGCATGCGCTGAAATGAAAGCGCGCCTGCGACGACCACGAGCAGCGTGAGCATCAGCACCAGGAAGCGCTGTCGCAGAGCGAATTGAACGACGTGGTGGATCATTGCGCTATCGTTTTTCCTCTTGCGCCTGTTAGGGCGCTGTTGGGCCTCGGGCCTAACGCTGCAACGAGTTCTGGAATTGCAGGAACAGGCTTCCATCACCGACCACGTGATCGCCCGGCTGCAAGCCCGTAACGACCTGGGATCGGCCGTTTTGGCTTTCGCCCAAGGTGACTTCCCGGCGTGCAAATTGGTTCGCGCCGGTTTGCAGATAGACGTAGGGCATATTCTGGGCGTCGCGCAGAACGGCGGAATCAGGCACCAGGAGCGCCTTGGGAATAACGCCAGCGCGGACCTCAACGTTCACGTACATGGCGCGTTTCAGGCGTTCGCCGGGATTGGAAGCTTCGATGCGGGCCTGCAAGGTACGAGTGGTGGGATCGAGCGCAGGAGCAAGGTATTGAATTTTGCCGTGTATTTGTCCCGGATAGGCCTCGTCTTCGATGGTCACCTCGTCGCCGACGTGCACGTACGCTAGATCGTTCTGATACACATTGGCCAGAATCCACACGGTGCTCATATCGGAAAGCGTGAAACATTGTGTGGTTCCGGGTGTGAGCAGCTGTCCAGGGGAGCATAGCCGGTCGACTACTTCACCGGCGACCGGGGCCAGGAGCGGCACTTCGGGCGACGCAGGTTTGCTGGCCAGCGTTTCCGGATTGGAGATGCCGAGGATGTGAATGGCGTCGGTACTGGCGTCCAGATCCGCCTGGGCTTGGTTGCGGGACGATTCAGCCTGTTCCAGGTCAGCCTCGGCAATCGCATGATGAGCGTAGAGGTCCTGGTCGCGCTTGTAGATTTTGTCTGCGAGTTCAAGAGCATCGCGCGCTTTGATGTAACCGGATCGCAATTGCGAGTAGTCGGGGCTCGCAATGTAGAGCATCGGCTGATGAGCTTCCACGTGCTCCCCCGGCGCGACAACGATCCGGCTGACCGGCCCCCCCACCTGCGAGATGACCGGCGTTGTTTTGAAAGCGTTGTAATCAACGGAACCGGTCAAGCGCAGCGTCCTCACCAGCGGCGCAGGCGCAACGGCAACAATTTGAATGTGAGACATCTGATCGGCCGGCAGCGAAAACAGCTCCGCCTTGGTCTGCGCACTTTCCGTCGTTGAAAAAGAGGTCATCTGGCCGGCTTTATCTTCGCCCCCCCTACATCCTGAGATTGCGAGCGCCGTGCCGAGCACTGCCAGGCCAAGAAATTCAGTGCTCCGGCGGAACGGAGCCGGGCGCGCGCGCCATCTTGCTGCTCGGCCACGGAAAATGGCCGCAGAGTGCTGACGAACCCTCATGGAAGACTCCTGGTGCCCACCGCCTGGCGTATCTGTTCGACAGCGAGCATGTAGTTCGCGAGAGCCTGGTGGTATGCCAGTTGAGTTGCACGATAGCTGCGTTCGGCATCGAGATAATCAAGCAGACTCGCCGCGCCACGCTGATACGCGTACTGGCTGATATCTCGCGAGTCTTCGGCTTCCTTGAGGTAACCGGCCATATACAGGTTCACGACGGCGTTGTTGGTGCGGAGATTCTCGTAGGCATTGGTAACGTCGGTGAGGACCCCTTCCGAGGCGAAAGACTGACCTTCCTGGGCTTGCGTGATCGCGAATTGCGTGCGGGCGATCTCGCCTTGGTTACGATCAAAAATGGGGAGCGGAATGCTAAAGAAGGCCGATGCGGTGTTGGTGCCGGCGGCGCGCGAGTAGTCCAGGCTGGCGCTCAGGTCTTTCTTGGCATTGGCGCGTGCCAGCGAATATTGGCTCTGTGCCGCCGTGACCCCCAGCTGCGCAGCCCGAAAATCGGGGCGCGTGCGCAATGCCAACATTTTCAGATCGTCTTCGTTAACGGTTATGGGCTGATAGGCGAGCTCGCCTTCGACATCGTAATTTTCCGGTACCGATTCGAAACCTAGTTGTTGGCGCAGCGCTGCGAGGGCCTGCACCTGAGCGAGTTCAGCGGCGCTCAGGTCCATCTGAAACTGCAGCATTTGGAGTTTAATTTTCAGCAAGTCGCCTTCACTCATGGCCCCGGCCCGGTACCGTGCCTCACTGATCTCGATAGATTGCTGAAAGCTGTCGAGGTCGGTGTGCGCCAGCTCGAGGTTTGCTTTGGCCAGAAGCGCGTTGGTGAATTGCTGCGCCACGCTCGAGGTTACGGTGCGTTCATTGTCGGACACGGTCGCGGTGGTGACCGCGGTGGTGTCGCGGGCCGCTTCGAGGCGCCGCTGCCGCTTTTTACCGCGCTCGATCAGATAACCGACGCCGATGTCGAATTGGGCGTTATTCTTCAAGTAGTCGGCGGAAAAAACTTGCGGCGAGAAGAACGGCAGGAACTGCGCATCCCAACTTAAGTCGGGATTCGGGCGCAGGAAGGCGGTGGTTTCCTGAGCTCGATTTTGATCTATGGTCGTGCGCGCAGCGAGCAACGAGTGGTTGTGCTGCAGGGCCAACTCGATCGCGCGGTCTAATGACAAATGTACAGCCGGGGGCGGGGGCGCGGGACGCTGCGGCAGAGTCGGGGTGGGCGGCACCGGCGGTGGCGGACCCGCGGGAGGCGTGGTTTGCTCCTGAGGGGGAGCGACCGGCTGGCCCCCTTGGCCGGGGACAGACGGGGCCTGCCCGAGTGCCGTCAAGGTCACGACCAGCGACCAGGCGATAACCGCGGCAAAAATCTGTCCGGGGTGTGTGGCCGGGCAACGACCGACGCGGCTGGGAGCCCGGGAATCGGAACCGCACGTTCTATTAGTATTCATCAGGGAATCCATTTCCTCCCTAGCGAAATGCGGAAGCCTGGGGTGGGCGCGCGTCAAAGACGCAGCATGGGAAAGTGGCGTGGGAAAACAGAGCTGTCGCGGCGGCATTTAGGAAACATCACTTGCAGCCGCTGCGGTTTTTAAAGAGAGGCTATTAAGCGGATGGGGGTGCGCGCGAAACGAAATATGGGGAGCGAAGATCGGGGGCGAACGAAGGCTCCGGCGGGGCTGGGAGGCAGCCCAGTCTTTCCGGAGTGGCCACGGGCGGGCCGCCCTCCGCGGATTCGGCTACCTGGTGTCCCAGATGACAGATCGGACAAAGAGGATTGGCGGCGCATTCGTGATGTTGCCAAGCCTCACACGCCTCGCCGGCAGCGGTGCCAAAAAGCAGAAGCGCAAAAATCGCCAAAACGATTGGGAGGCCACGAGTTAACTTACGAATGTTCATACGAATGAGCAGTTAAAGCTACCATGAATGTAAGACGCCGGGAAAAGCCATTTCGTTGCGTTCCGACAGGTAAACACTTGGCTTAGGGCGGCTCCTGGAGCGGGAAAAAGGGCGCGCGCGATGCGGGAGAATGACCGAGCATGTGCTCAACCGGCAATGTTTACCATACCGCGCGCGATGCCAATGCACTTATTTTGCCGAGGGACGATTTTAGATTACTCTCGACGGTCTGACATGCAACGCGGAATTCAATTTGAGGGGCGGCCGGTATGGGCCGAAATTCGACTGAGCGCGCTGGCCTACAATTTGCGCGCGATTCGGCGGCATTTAAAAGCAGCGACGGCCCAGGGTGCACGTCGCGAGCCTCCCAAGCTGCTTGCCGTGGTCAAGGGCAACGCGTACGGCCACGGCGCGGTGCCCGTCGCACGCGCGTTATCCAGGGCGGGCGCCGACTGGTTTGGTGTGACTTGTACGGCCGAAGGCGCGGAATTGCGCGAGGCCGGAATTCGCGAACCAATCCTGGTGCTGACAGGCTTTTGGGCGGGCGAGGAAAACCGTTTGTTGGAGCAACGGCTGACCCCGGCAATAACCCGTTGCGAGCAGTTACGCCTGCTGGATCGCGCGGCGGCCCGCAAGCATCGCCGAAAAGTGCCATTCCATTTGAAAATTGAGACGGGCATGAACCGGCTGGGTGTCGCTCCGGCTGAGCTGGGGGTATTCGCGCGCACGCTGGCCCACTGCCCGCACTTGTATCTCGAAGGTATATTCACGCACTTCGCCTCTTCTGAAATCTTCAGCAACGAGCAGACGGAGAGCCAGCGTGCGATTTTTGAGGAAATGCTCGGCCGCATGCAGGCGCTGAATCTTTCTGCGCCGCTCGTGCACCTGGCAAATAGCGCAGCCGTGGCTTTGCGCCCGGACACGTGGGGCACGATGGCCCGGCCGGGACTAGTGCTGTACGGCTACCACCAATCTTACGATCCGCCCGATCAAACCGCGGCCGCCGATGCAGAGTTGCCGCTTCGTCCAGCGCTGGCGTTGCGTTCGCGATTGATTTCGCTGCGAGATATTTTGCCGGGGCAGGGTGTCGGCTATAATCACCGCTGGGTGGCGCCGCGTCCATCGCGCATTGCGGTCATCTCCGCAGGTTACGCCGATGGAATACCGCGCGCGCTTACCAACCGGGGGCGCGTGATCATCCGTGGACAGTTCGCGCCAATGGTGGGCACTGTCTCGATGGACCTTATTACCGCCGATGTGACCGATATCCCCGAAGCGCGCCTGGGTGACGTAGCCACGATTTACGGAGCTGACGGCGCCGCGTCGCAATATGTCTCCGAAGTCGCGCACCAAGTTGGTACGGTTACCTCGGACCTGTGCTGCGCGCTCGGCAAGCGTGTCCCGCGCTTTTACCTGCGCTAGCCCGCCTGGGTCGAACAATTCGAAACCGCCGATTCTATGTGGAAACGGCGGTTGACCTGTAAAGACGCGGTTTCCAACCACATCTTGACGGCAATGCTACAATGCTCTCCCAGTGGATGCGGAAAGCCTGATTTTTCAATCCGGCGTGACATCGCGCCGAGATTTCGGGACGTCATTTTGTTTATAATTTTTATCAATCATTTAATTTATCCCGCCGGAGTATCCGCGTGGTTGTTTTTGGTGGTCATTTGTACGACGTCTAATCTTTCTTTTATGAGGGTTCATCATGGCACGCACTTATCCCCACTCTTCACTGGCGGCGAGCGCCACCACGCCAGAACCGGCGACGCTGCGGCCGCCTTCCGAAATTTCGGCGCAGAAAGAAGTTAGCCCGCAACGGCAAGTTCGTTTTGGCACCTGGTGGGACCAGTTCACGGTCAGATTGATTTTCTCGATTGCGTGCATCGCCACCGGGTATCACTTCCATCCTTTCGGGTTGACGTCCAGGGCCGCGGGTGTCGTCGGACTTCTGTTTTCGATCGCCGTATTTTTATTCGAGATGCGCTTGCAACGCGCCAGCCTGCGGCGCTTGATTGGAGCGGCGGTCGGCTCGATCCTGGGAATTCTCGGCGCCTATCTGATGGGCCTGGTTCTGGCGCGCACCTCGATTCCGGAAGGCTCCCGCTCATTTTTGGGCGTGTCGCTGTTGCTGGTGATGACTTACATTGGATTGGTGATTGGCGCGAATAAGGGCGATATGTTGAACCTGCAGGCCCTGGGCGGACTATTCGGCAGCGAACAGAGCGGCCGGCGCCAGCCAAAGATTTTTGATACCAGCGTCATCATCGATGGGCGCGTCGCAGACGTTTGCGAGGCCCATTTCCTTGATGGGCTATTAGTGATTCCGCAATTTGTGCTGCGCGAACTGCAATTGGTCGCCGATTCGGCAGACAGCCTGAAGCGGCAGCGCGGGCGGCGGGGCCTGGAAGTGCTCCAGCGAATCCAGAAGATGGCGCACCTGGAGGTGGAATTTACCGAAGAGGATTTTCCGCAGATCCCTGAGGTCGATCTCAAGCTGATCGAGCTGGCCAAGCGGTATGATGCCAAAATCGTCACGAACGATTACAACTTAAATAAAGTCGCCACCTTGCAAGGGATCGACGTGCTTAACGTCAACCAACTCGCCAATGCATTAAAGCCGGTGGTGCTGCCCGGGGAAGCGATGCGCGTCTTCATTCTTCGCGAGGGTAAGGAATACAACCAGGGGGTCGCCTACCTGGATGACGGAACGATGGTCGTTGTGGATGGCGGCCGGCGGGCCATCAACAAGACCGTGGACATTGCGGTTACCTCGGTCCACCAAACCACTGCGGGCAAAATGATTTTCGGCCGGTATGACGAGCGGGGTGACTTATCGCGGCATACAGCCTCCCACGGCTCCGAGAGTGCGGCGCGGGTGCCGGGCGCGACGAATGGCATTGGCGGAGGAGACACCCAGTCCGTAGAAAATTTGCCGCGCTCGATCATGCCCGATCCTACCCATACCTGAGGGCGCACGCCTGGCGCGCATACATGCGGCGCATACCTGAGCGCGCCCAACAAGTTCCCGCCGGTTGCGGAGAGGCCACTTCATTGGTCACGGCGGCCCCATTCGTCCCCTCCAGAGCCTTTTGGTGATACACTTTTGACCCTTTGTGCCGCCGATGCGGCAATTGCAAAGCACGCGAAATACTATGCCTCGCATAGTCGCCATCTTGCCCGCAGCCGGATTTGGAACGCGCATGGGCGCGGATTCGCCCAAGCAATTCAGACTGCTGAGCGGGGTTCCCGTAATTGTTTTCACGCTGCGAAGGCTGGCGCAGTGTCCCGCGATCGACGAGTTCCTGATCGCCACTCGCGGAGACGACATCGAGTCGCTGGCGACCCGCCTGGCGGAAGAACAGTTTGACCGGCCGGTACGCGTCGTGCGCGGCGGAGACACGCGGCAGGAATCGGTGCGAAACGCGCTCGCGGAAGTTCCAGCGAACACCGACCTTGTGCTGGTGCACGATGCGGTGCGCCCGCTGGTTACGCGCGAACAGGCAGAACGCGTTATCAGCGAGGCCGAGGTGCGCGGAGCGGTGATACTGGGCATCCCGGCGATGGATACAGTGAAGGAAGTGAAGCGCGCCAGTCTTCCAGGTGACGTGGCGCTGATCACTGCCACGATTCCCCGCGAGCGGGTGGTCCTGGCGCAGACGCCCCAAGCTTTTCACGCCTCATTGTTGCGTGCGGCTTTTGCGCAAGCCGCCGCGGACGGCATGACCGCTTCGGACGAAGCGGGATTAGTAGAACGGATGGGACGCGACGTTTACGTTGTGCTGGGAGCGGAACGTAATCTGAAGATAACCCGGCCGGGTGATCTTGCGCTCGCGGAATTCTACCTGGCCGAGGAACGCGCGGGCCGGTAAGACCTTTTTAGTGTCATGAATTTGTCTGAAACGCGGGACAAAATAGCATGAGCCGGTCGGGCATAGGTTACGATCTGCACCGGCTCGTCCCGGGGCGCAAGCTGATCATTGGCGGTGTCGAGGTGCCATTTGAGAAGGGGCCGTCCGGCCACTCTGATGGCGACGTGCTGGCCCACGCGATTTGCGATGCGTTGTTCGGCGCCGCCGGGCTGGGCGATATCGGCACGCATTTTCCCGATAGCGATCCGCGATGGAAGGATGCAGATAGCCTGCGGTTTCTGGAGCAGGCCAGTGCATTGCTTTCGGCTAGACGATTCGGCATCGAGCATATTGATGCCACGGTGATTGTCGAGCGGCCGAAGCTACTGCCGCATTTTCCAGCTATGCGGCAGGCACTCGCCGGCGCGCTGGGCATCGGAGTCGACCGCATCAACTTAAAAGCGAAGACGAACGAAGGAGTCGATGCCGTCGGTCGCGGCGAGGCCATCGCCGCACAAGCCATCGCCACGCTCGAGGAATAAGGAAGCAATCTTAAGAAAATCCACAAAGAAGACAGTCCGAATTTTCGAAGTGGGCTCCGTCCGCTGCGCGTGCGGAACTTCATAAAACAATGGAAAAACTGACGGGCATTCACGCGGTGCGCGAGGCACTTGCGGCGGGCCGGCCGCTGCAGACGGTGATCGTCGGCCGCGGACGCCACGGCGACCGATTGGACGAAATCGTTCGGCTGGCCAAGAGCGCCGGAGTATCGGTGCGATTTGAAGATCGCATGCGGCTCGACCGTGCAGCAGGCACGCGCGAGCATCAAGGCGTGGTGGCGCTTGTGGCTGCGAGGGGAGCAACTTCGCTTGAAGATTTGCTGGCCCGGTCCGCTTCCAGCGTGGCGCCGGGTTTGCTGGTGCTGCTCGACGGCGTGGAGGATCCGCAAAATTTGGGAGCCATCATTCGCACGGCACTAGCGCCTGGGGCAAGTGGCGTCATTATTCCCGAGCGGCGCTCTGCCGGCGTAACCGAAGCTGCGGCGCGCGCATCGGCAGGGGCGGTGGCGCATCTCGGGGTCGCGCGGGTGACAAATATCTCGCGGACGATGGAAAAGTTAAAAGAATCGGGCTATTGGCTGGTAGGGCTCGATGAGCGTTCCGAGCGGCCGCATACCGGAGTGGATCTCACAGGTCCGGTGGGCTTGGTGTTTGGCGGCGAAGGAAAAGGTTTGCATGAACTGGTAAGATCGCGCTGCGATTTTCTAGTTTCGATTCCGACTCGGGGGCCCATGCGATCGCTTAACGTTTCGGTAGCAGCGGGGATCGCGCTCTTTGAAGTCGTGCGCCAGCGCGCGGAGAAGATTGGCCGGGCCGCCAGCGAGGGGAAAGCGCGCCGGCTGGCCACAGCGAACCAAGTGAAAAACGACGATGAGCTGGGCCAGGCGGCTGATCATCAGGCTCCCGATCGCCTGCGCGGCGAACCCTGAACGGGACGGCATTTATTCCCATTTGTGATGCTAGACGTCGTATTGAATTAACGAGAATACGTCCAGACCCGGAAGCTTGGCGCGGCCTTGCAAAAATGTGAGCTCCACGGCGAAGGCTACGCCGACGACGATTCCGCCTAGCTGCTGAACCAAGTTCACGGTCGCCGCCGCAGTGCCGCCGGTAGCGAGCAAATCGTCGCTAATGATCACCGTTTGGCCGGGCTCGATTGCATCGCGATGGATTTCGAGGGTGTCGGTTCCATATTCGAGCTGGTAGCAAACTTGGGCAGTTTTGGCCGGAAGCTTTTTCGGTTTGCGGACGGGAACGAAACCCGCCCCGAGCCGGTAGGCCAACGCGGGCGCGAAAATGAATCCGCGAGCTTCCACGCCGACGACTACGTCCACCTGGCGATTGGCGTAATGATCGCAGAGCTGGTCTACCAGCTCTTGAAACCCATGACGATCCTTAAGCAGTGTCGTGAGATCGTAAAAAAGGATTCCAGGTTTTGGATAATCCGGAATTTCACGAATAAGCTTTTTCAAATCTTCCATTAGTCCTCTCTAAAACGCCTGCCACCGTCGATTAATGAGGCCAATCGCATCAGAATCAGCGCGCATGTTCAATCGAAAATTGGGAGGTAAATGCCGGGATGATGTCGGACTTACTCTCCACCACCTGCTGCACCCTCGCGCCCAGCGGCCCGCGACGCAGTTCCTCCAGCAGAGTCCGAAGTTGTGCGGGCGTGCCAATCGCATAAACTTCCACGCGACCGTCGCTGAGATTTGCGGCGTAGCCAGCGATGCCCAACCGCTCGGCCACACCAAGCGCAAAATAGCGGTAACCCACGCCTTGCACCCGGCCCGAAATGTGAATGCGCCGGGCTTCCTTGTCGTCGGACACGTCATCCAAGAGGGCAGCCCCAAAATCGCGAGCGCGCAATTTTAACAGAGGTCGTCATGCCTGGAGCCTGAAAGCTGCGGAATCGAGTGAGCTTCACTTGCCTTTCCCGGCGCGCCGATTTGATAACCTGCGCCGGAGCCGCCCGCGGGTGCGATACAATAGACAGCGATCTGGAGACACCGATTTTGTGCGGGCCGATTGCCGAAGGCCGCGGCGCTCGCGAATTTCTGCCATCCTTCGAGGCGCAACCAGCCATGGATTGCCCGGCTGCATCTAAATATCCCGTGAGTCTGCAACGTGTCATCTTGCGTTTGGTCCTTCCCGCGGGCTTGGCCTGCGTCTTTTCCATCGCTCCCAATCTTGCCGCGCAAAGCCCCACCGGGCCTCAAACACCCGCGAAGGCTCCGGACGTGGTGCGCATTCCGACTACGCCCTTGCCGGAAAAAGCCCCGCCGATTCCGCGTGAAGAAATCATCCGGCGGTTCGCGGCGCAAGAGGATGAGTTCGCCAAGGCGCGCGCAGGATACACGTACCGCAAAATTGTGCGCGTCGAGGAGATGGGGCCCGACGGCAAGCCCACCGGCCAGGCGGAAGTCACCACGACTACGGTCACCGGGCCTGAAGGGGCGGTGTCGCAAAAGGCCAGCGGCGGACAAGACTCGACGCTGCGGATATTAAGTTTGGAACGGGACGCGCTCGAATCGCTGGCCCAGATCCCTGCGTTTCCGCTGGCGACATCACAACTTTCGAGATACGAGATCACCTATGAAGGAACCCAGCCCGTTGATGAGCTAGCGACTTATGTTTTCCGCGTGACGCCAAAGCAACTTGATCGCGTGCACCCGTATTTTAGCGGGCTGGTTTGGGTGGACAACCACGATCTGGCCATCGTGAAGACTTATGGCCGCTGGGTTACGGAGATCGGTGACATTAGTCCCCCGCAGCTGCCGTTCACCATGTACGAAACCTATCGACAGCCGGTTTCGAACAAGTATTGGCTTCCCGCCTATGCCCGGTCGGACAGCTCGGCAAGCACCAAAAACGGTGGCGTGCCCGTGCGACTTGCAATCCGTTGGGAAGATTACCAGCCGATTTCCGGTAATAACACGTTGGCTCCTGCCGCGCCTGCTAATCGCTCGACTTCACCCGAGCCTGCCGCGCCGGTGAATAAACCCTAGCGCTACATTTTGAAATGCTTGTGGCGCTGTCATTTTCCGCGACTTAATAGGCCGGGTAGCTCCGCGATTCTCGAAATCAGTCCGTTGGGATGGGCAGCCAGCAGTCGCTCCGGGACCGGCGAATGCCGCAACACGGCGACTGATGGGACGCCAGCGCGTCGCGCCATTTGCACATCCTCCGGGGCGTCGCCCACGTAAACACAAGCGGCCGGATCGAGGCCCAAGCGGCGTAATGCGATGCGAAGCGACGCCGGATCCGGCTTGCGTCTGGGTACTTCGTCTCCGAAAACGCGCACGTCGAAGAGGCCTTCGAACCCAAAGGCGCGAAGCTGGGCTCGAACTCGGCCACTGCTGCCGCTGGTCACCAAGGCGAGCGGGTATCGCCGAGACAATTGCTGCACTACGCTGCGGGCTTCGCGTTGAAGAACGGGCCGCTGCGCGCGATAGAAGTGGCGCCAAAGTTTGTCGGCCTCTCCCCACCGTTCCGGGGGCACCTTAGCCGCACGATAAACATTATGCCAGTCGGGAGAATAGTGCTGCGCGAGCTCCGCCAACCCCCAGGGAATGCCAAGCGCGCCGAACATCTGCAAATATGCGGAGCTATCGGCGTGGTAGGAATCGAGCAGAGTTCCGTCCCAATCGAAGATCACGCCGCGCAGGGGAACACGAGTAAGCATGGCCGGGCCATGGTATCAGATGATTTGTGTAGGCCTTGCCGCTTCCTCGGGGCAAGGGAAGCGCACCGTTCAAAGAAGTTGATACCAGAAATTTTCGGCAGAAAAGCCAAACAGATGCTGGCTCGGCCGATATGAGCAGCGGGCTTGAGACTAGCTTTTTGAGTTTTAGGGTGTGGGTATGGACTCGTCGCGCGTGAAGCTGATATCGTCAAATGTCGCTGCCAGACCGTGCCAACCAGCGTTCTCTGAAGTTTCCGCGCGTACGATGTGCGCCACGGCCCGCATGCGGACCGATCCGCGGCCAAGAGCTCGATCAACCAGCAACACCTCGAGCTCGATGGGCGTGCCAGGCTCAATACGCTGCGGGTAGAGGAAGAAAACTCCATTGGAACTGATGTCTTCGGTCCGCAGAGGGTCCCGTTTACAGCGCTGGCCGGCAATGCGTTGCACGCTCAATGATAAGGAAAGACGGGCGCGCGCGTAGGCGCGGCGCTCCTGGGCGCGGCCCACGGCATGGGTGGGCACCTGCAGAATTCCCTGCGGATGCATCTGGTAGCTCGCGTTGCGGCCGTGATGTTCCGACATGCCGCTGGTTTGGGAATCCGCGGGGTCGGGTCCACGATAGCCTGAGTTCACGATGTGCCTTTTTATATGATCCCCGCTCATGCGTGCAACCCCCAGAGTCGCCGAATAAGCCTGCTGAATCGTGGGGCCACTATGTCCAGCGCCTGGCGGAGCGTCAATCCAGCTTATCACGGTTGTTACCAAAGCGTTACTTATCCGCTTTATTAAGGTCTGGCGACCGGGCGTTGAAGTTTGACTGCATAAATCGGATAGAAAGTGGGTCTTCGCGCGCGTATCTTGGATACATGCTCGAGAGATTCGACGGTCTAGATGTCAGCCAGCAGGGCATGCACCAAACGATTGCCCGCACTCCTGTAGGTCCGCGCACACCATCCTTGTCGAGGACCCGCTCATCACCAAGCCGATGGAAGGCGGTGCTTGGACGCGACGCGAGGTTCGACGGCGTTTTTGTGTACGGCGTGCGCTCGACCGGCATCTATTGCCGTCCCTCATGTCCTGCGCGTCGACCCCATCGCAAACACGTAATATTTTACGAGACACCAGAAGACGCCGAAGCGCGCGGGTTCCGCGCCTGCCGCCGATGCCATCCTGATGTAGCCACACCTAAGTTGTCTACCGACGCAAGCGAGTTGATCAAGCGCGTCTGTAGTTTGATCGAAGGAAACAGGGAGGGACTACCGTCAGCGGCGGCGCTCGGGAAAGAGAACGGGATGTCCGCCGCCCGGTTGCAGCGCATGTTCCGTCGCATGACGGGCATCAGCATGCGAGCCTATGCCGACGCGATTCGCGTGCGGCGGCTGAAACAGCAATTGCGGAAAGGAAACGATGTGACTACCGCATTATACGACGCAGGATATGGTTCCTCGAGCCGCCTTTACGAGAACTCGGACCGGCAATTGGGCATGACTCCGGCAACATATCGCCGTGGAGGGAAAGGGATGGAGATAGGGTACACGATTGCTAAAACCGCGTTCGGTCGCCTGCTACTGGCCGGCACCGCGCGCGGCATTTCCGCAATTTACTTCGGCGACTCCGATGTGCCGCTTATGGCCGCTCTAAAGCGGGAATATCCATTCGCAGAGATCAAGCGCCAACCGGCGGCGCTCTCTCGCTGGGTGCAGTCCGTGGTGCGCCACCTCGCCGGACGAGGTTCGCAGCTCAATTTGACCGTCGACGTTCAGGCTACGGCATTCCAGCGCCGGGTATGGGAAGAGCTTCAGCGCATCCCATACGGCGCTACGCGTTCCTACAGCGAGGTGGCGCGTAGTATCGGCCAGCCCACGGCCACGCGCGCTGTCGCTCGCGCGTGCGCCACTAATCCTGTGTGTGTTCTGATCCCCTGCCATCGCGTGGTGCGCGAAAACGGGGGGCTTGCCGGCTACCGCTGGGGAATTGGACGCAAGCGTGAGCTGATCGAGGCGGAGAAACGGAATGTTGAGCGAACGAACAGGCGGCCCGGCAACTCGCGGAGAGGAATAGCAGTCGAATAGCGTATCGGGCGACTGCCGCGCGCTAACTCTGAGGCCGCACTTTGGTCACTCCGCCTGGCCAGCGGGGCTTGAATTGCGAATCGGGCAGGCGAACGTTTCGGCTGACGTTCGTATAGCGGATAATAAAGTAGTCGCCTGATCCCGTCTCGAAAAACTGCTGTTGTGCCGGCAGCCAGGTAGCCTCGTCGAGCCAAAGATCAATTTTCGAAATCTCGCTGCGCACGTCGGGGGATTTCGGGGTGAGCTCCAAACGCACAACTTTTTGCGTGCCTAGCGTCTGCTCTCCCTGCAGAGTTATCAAGTAACTGGCTTTAAGGCTGTCTCCGGAAGTTCCGAATCCGAGGAGCAGGAACTGGTCCACGAGTGCGCGATGCTTGCTCAAGTCATATTCTTCGACGCGTTGAATTTTCGGAGTGTAAATGTAAAGGTGATCGCCGTCGCGCAAAATCGTACGCGAGACGGGTGCGGTGAGATCGATGCGCATCTTGTCGTCGCGGCGAACTTCTATCTGGCCGGATTCGGTGGAATGATCGTCGACCACTACAGTGACTTTGGTGCGCTCAATATCCGCAGTGAGGCTTTGAAATTCCTTGGCCTCGCGGTCTACCTGTTTGAGGATGTCGTCGACGTTTCGCGGGCCCTGT
This sequence comes from Acidobacteriota bacterium, assembly GCA_003140295.1. Taxonomy (GTDB): domain Bacteria; phylum Acidobacteriota; class Terriglobia; order Acidiferrales; family UBA7541; genus Palsa-189. Next base: position 11,121 of record PLJR01000080.1, on the reverse strand, counting down.
GCAGCAACCTGCGGGATGAGGATGGAACCGGCCGTCATCATGACCACGAAAAGCACCATCGCGGCCACTTTGTTAAGCAAATGAACCGTCAATGCCAGTCTCTGGTCTCGCCTGGAATCGTTCGTGGTCAACAGCGATGGCCTCCCCGCAATGAAAATGAATCTGTTTAATCCTGGGACGTGCCGTTAATTCCTCAACTAGGTCGTTTTCTGTGTCGTGCGCCTAGCCTAAAGGGTGAGATGCCGAATAACGATTGCGGTCGCGTATGGCCGCCAATCAGTCTAGCGGATCTTAGGCACATATTACGGCTTTATGGACACGTCGTAATAGGCCACGGTGCCATCGTCGCGGCGTACGGGTTCGATCCGCAGGATTCGGAACCTGCTGGTGTGCAGATTTTGGACATTTTTCTGGACCGCCTCGTGGAGATCATGTTCGAGTTCGGATTCGGGCATGCGTACATTGGCGAGCAGGCGTGCGTCCACGCGATAGGTCGCCACAAGACTCGCGGGATCGGCCCCCTGCAGCTGAACCATCGCGGGGTTGGGTGGGGGGCCGACCGGTGGACGATCGTGAAACCAGGAGCGCGGAGAGAGCAGCACGAACACGACGATTACCGCCACGGCCACGTCGTAGGGCCACGTCCCGCGCTCGAAAGACCAGAAAATGATACGCGTCAGAATGCGCCACATAGTTCGCATCTGCGTCAATCGGCGGGCACGCCATCCACAATAATTCCGTCGCGCATGTGCACCACACGGTCGGAATACGCCGCAGCTTCGGGATTATGAGTGATCATAACGATGGTCTGGCCAAGATCTTTATTCAGTTGGCGAAGCATTCCGAGCACTGTCTCTGAGTTTCCGGTGTCCAGATTTCCAGTGGGCTCATCGGCCAGCACGATTTTGGGCTCATTGATGATCGCCCGGGCGATCGCCACCCGTTGCTGTTCACCGCCGGAAAGTTCCGACGGCCGGTGGCGCAGGCGGCCGGATAGTCCGAGCATACTGGTTACGACATCGAAGCGATGCAGATCAAATCCATCGCCATGGATGTGTTGCGCGATAGCGATGTTGTCAGAAGCGTTAAGCGTCGGCAACAGATTAAATCTTTGAAAGATGAACCCGACTTTGTGGCGGCGCAGCCGGGTGCGCTCGGCATCATTGATAACCGTAAGGTCGTTGCCGTCTACAAAAACTCGCCCTCGCGTTGCCCGCGCCAGCCCCCCAACCACGTACAGCAATGTGGATTTGCCGCAGCCCGATGGGCCCATTACCGTGACGAATTCGCCGGGAAGAACGTCGAAGTTAACACCCCGCAATGCCGAAAATTCAACTTTTCCGGAGTGATAGGTCTTCCAAAGACCCTCGGTCTTCAGTATTGGTTCCACACTGGCTCGCGACGCTCGCGTCCCGGCGGCTGATGGTGTCACGGAGCGCGGAAATATTCTAGCCGTACTTACCGGAACGTCCTAGAGCAATTGCAGGCCAGGCGTTTTGGGAACTCGCGGGGTTTTCATCCGGGTTCAATCGTAGGCCAGCGCCTCGATCACATCTTTGCGGCTGGCAAGCCAAGCCGGGTAGGAGGCTCCGAGCAGCCCGCCGGCTGCGGCGATAAGCGTGGCTCGGACTATCCAGTCGGCGGTGATGAGAATCGAAAGCGTCGGAAACGCGGAGAGAAAGAACGTGCGAATCGAATAGCTCATCGCGATGCCCAGAACGATTCCCGTAACGCATATGGCCGCGGTTTCTCCGAGCAGGGTACGGACGATATAGGCATTCGACGCGCCCATGGACTTCAGAACTCCAGTATCGCGGGTGCGTTCGATCACCGTCGTGTACATCGAGAGAAAAATCACCAGGAACCCGATGGCCACCGCCAGAGCGATCATGCTGTTCACGAACGCGGACAGTCCCGGGAGCGTCGTGGCCGTCATCAGAGAAAGAAAATCCTTGAGAGGACGGATCTCATAACCCGGCAAAATGGCGCGCATTTCGTCGATTACGGCGGGAGTATGGTCGGGACGCGTGCACCGCAGGAAGAAAATGGAAGCTTTATCAGGGGCGCCGGCAAGATCCTGCAAGGTGTCGAGCGGCACAAATACCCGCGCGCCTTTGCCATGCTCGACGATGCCCACGACGTGAAAATCGTGGTCGAGCAGGCGAAAAGTATCGCCGACGTTGATGTGTTTGGCCCGAGAAGCGACATCGTCGAGCAGCAAGTCGTCGGGACTCTCCATATCGTGCCCCTGCAAAAAGACGAACCCTCCCGACACGGCCCGAAAGGCTTCGGGATCGATGCCATAGACGATGTCCAGGCCCCCGGTGGAATTGAACTGCAGCAGAACCGGGGCAACCGACTGCACATACCTCAACTCACGCAAGCGCGCGCCGATGCGCATCGGCATGGCCGCTCCGCTGAACGCAAGGAAAACTGTAGCCGACGGCGGCTGCAGCATGATGTCGGCGCCCACGCCTTCGATGCGTTTGGCGGTTTCCTGAACGATGCCGCTGGTCAGCCCGACAATCACAATGACGAGAGCAACCTCGACGCCGACAGCGAGGACGCTGATCAGCGTGCGTAGTGGCCGATGGAGCACATTGCTCAGGATCATCTTGCTGATCAATTGCGGTCCTCAACCTGCCGTTGAACCCGGTTGGGTGGGAAGGTCTGCGCCTGGTCCTGCCCCACCCGGGTCAATTCGGTCCCTGGCGGCTGCGCCAGGTTGAATCGCTCGGGAGGGATTTCCGCGTTCAAGGTGAGCTTGGTTATCGAAAGATTAAGCCGGTAATCCTGCTGCGGACGGCTGATGCGGATGTCCCGCGGAAAATCCACCTCCGGGGCGGTGCTCGCAGGAACTGCTGAGACACCCTGGCCCCCAGCCGGTTGCCAATTCGAATAAGCGATATCGGAATCGAGCCTGCCGCCAGGTCCATAAATCTGGATGCGAGTCACGCGAAGATCCAGCCGATCGAACCAAATTTTACGCGAAATCTCCAGCCCTTCTGCCAAATTACGAAGCATCGTGAGCACGTAGAAGCGCGCCGGCGACGCGTCAAATTCTTCAAACAATATGGGAGTGGCGGGCGCCATCGGAGCCCAAAAGAGTGCGTCCAGAATGTGTTGCGGGCGCAGGTTTTCAATGGGATTTTTCGACGGCCGCTCGAGCGCAGTCGCGCCTATCAAAAACGTATTTTTCGAGGGGATGAAGATGCGAAACGTCTGACCATCGCTTACCATGTCGAAAATATCCTTGGAGACCACGGGCGCCTGGCCAATCACCCGGATCATGGCCGGCCGCGCCGCCAGAATAAAACCCCCGACGTCATGATATTCCTCGATGACGCCGGTATATGCCGACCCGGCCACGGGACTCATTGTCACGGTGGCATTGATCGAGCGCACCTCCGCAGCCTGCTTGCTGTATACGGCCAGAAGCTCAGCCTCATTCGCAGTGCGCGCGGGACGGATCTCCGCCGGTGGCACGGCATGTTTGCGGCTAATGGACAGGCAGCCGCCTAATGCGCAACACACGACCGCCATCGCCGCCAGCCGGGTTCCAATTCCGCTTTTCGTATCCGTCTCCATTCGCCAGATACCGCGCCGGCGATCTACGAATCGTCTTCGTGTTCCAGTTGGCCAGCAGAAGAGGCCTAAATCTCGCGGCTTCTCGCTAGGCAGGGCGAACAACGTCCACGCGGAAATCCGCCACCGCCGGGCGTACGAGACGAATCACTTCCGAGGCCCACAAGCGCTCGCTGAGCAAGGTGAAAAAACCATTTTCAAAATCGCACACTCCGCAAAATAAGTACCTCGTAAAAGCGGCGTGGTACGCGTCCACTCCGCGCTCCGCCAAGCTGCTTTCAAGCGTTGCGTCACCGGAAATTGCAGTGCCGCCCGAGCGCACGCCAAACGTTTCGCCCGCAAATCGCTCCAACAGCGCATCCAGATGCTCGAGCGCCGGAGCGTCGATGACCAGCACGTGCGAGTTAGGCTCGCGAAAAGCGATACCGCGAAGCCGGCAAAACTCGCGCACGCGCTCGAGATGCGCGAAAAAATCGAGCGTCCACGGTTTAGAACCCGCAAGCGTGCGCAGGGTGGCCGCCCAGATGACCGCGGCCTCGGCTGCGATTACCGGCTCCCGTGTCTCGGGATCGATGAGCTCAAAGCCCACAGCGCGTACATCCGCGCCCAAATCCAGCGGCTCAATTTCCATGCGGGGCCGGCGCTCCGGAATCGCCTCTTCCCCCAATATGTCGCCGAACGGCACGCGATCTTCCATGATCAGTCTCCGCCCCCAGGCCGATTACGATTCCTCGTCGTCTAGTTCCGTCGCCGCGGTTCCTCCGAAGCGCTGCTCGTAATCCGGCGAACGCTTGCGCACGTCCAGCCAATCAAAAAACGCCTCGGGGGTATCCAGCCAGATACGAAACCATTGCAGAATCTCCTGTTTTTCCTCACGCTTGCGCGCATCCACACGCGGGTTGCGAGCGATCATCTCGGCACGGCGCCGGCCCAGTCGGGCGACCTCCATCACGCGCTCGGCCGCGGTACCCTCGCCACCGGCGCGAAACTTGCGCAATAATTCATCCAGACGAACCAGGCACATCTCGGCTTCTTCGAGCGTCGCGAAGTGCAGGAGATCACGGAACTCCTCTTCGTACAGGCCCTGGGTGTCCGCTTCGGTGGACCAGGCAACACGCAAACCGGCGTCCTCGAGGACCTCGGCAATATATTCAGGCGAGGTCTTTCCAGAGGCGCCTAGGCGTACTACAAGCTGGCGGCGGATTTGCTCGACCTCCGCCGGCGAAAACCTTTCCGCGCCGAGTTCTCTCGCAAGTTCGAGGATAATTTCCTTTTTTGTTTCGTGGCCTGAAATTGTCATGGGGACCTCCGCGGGGAAGGCGCTGCGTTGCCGGCCGATCCGGTTGAACCAGATTGGATTGGGGTTGATGGGTCGGATTTCGAAGCGCTTTCGGCGGTGCGCTCTTCAGCCAGCCGGTGCCGATACAAAGCCACGTTGCGGTCGTGCTCTGCCAGAGTCTTCCCGAAGAGATGGCCGCCCTCGGTGTTAGCTACGAAATAGAAATAATCGGTCTCTTGTGGATCGAGCGCCGCACGCAATGATGCGCTTCCAGGGTTGGCGATGGGTCCGGGCGGCAGACCGGTGTGGCGATAGGTGTTGTACGGTGATTCAAAGGGAAGGCTGGCTGCCTGAAGGCTGCCGCCATATTTTCCAGCCAATTCCAACGCGTACACCACGGTGGGATCGCATTGCAGAGGCAGCCGCTCACGCAACCGGTTGGCAAACACGCCGGCGACCAGCGGCCGCTCGTCCGGCTTAGGCGTTTCGCGCTCGACCAGCGACGCCAGCGTTACTGCCTGGTTGACGGACAGGCCGCTGGTGTTCGTGGTCTCGCTCGAAACCGCGGCCCATTCGCGGCGAAAACGTTTGACCATCGCCGTGACCATATCTTCCGCCGACGGGTGCCGTGGGAATTCGTATGTGGCCGGGAACAGAAAACCCTCCAGACTAGGCGCGCCTGGTGCAAGGTCTCGAATCGGTGCAGGATTGCTTGCCGCCGCCAGAAACTCTTCTCGCGTCGTGAATTGCTGGTGCTCGACCAGGGCGGCGATATCGAACATTGAAAAGCCCTCGGGTATAACCAGTTCGCGAACATAAACGCGGCCACCAGCCAGGGTCTCGAACACGTCCAGCGACGTCACCGGACGATCAAAAAAATACTCTCCGGCTTCCAGGGTGCGGCGCGGGCGCAAGCGGGACAAAATCTCAAACGCCCAGCGATTCCTTACGACTCCTGCACTTTCCAACAGGCCGGCGATCGATCTGCGAGAAGCCCCGCGGGGAACATCCACGTAAGTACCTTGACTCGAGAATCCCTGGTACGGCAACAGAAGCGATACTCCAAGCCAGCCTGCTATGACCAAAAGCCCGACAAACAGAAGTCCTAGACGGCGGCGCATTAGCTGCGTCTCGGGCGGCGCGCCGGCGCGCGGGAAGAATTCTCGCCCGGACCTATTCTAGCCGGCTTAAAGGATTGCTCCGCGGGATCGGGCAGAAGCGTGCTTTTACTTCTATGTGCCAGGTAATCGCGTAAAACCACTGCCGCGGCAACATCGTCCAAGGTCTCTTTGCGGCGCCTCGCGCGTAGCCCCATGCTGGATGCCTCTCCCAGCGCTGCGCGGGCATCGTGGCTGCTCAGCCGCTCATCGACCAGCTCGACGGGGAGTCCCAATTCTTTGCGCACTCGATCGGCAAATCGCGTCGCTTCAGTGGCCATCTCGCCGGGCTGGCCATCAAGGTGAAGCGGCCATCCAACGATAACCGTTCCCACGTTAAGCGCGCGGCATAACTCGCGAAGGCGGGAAAGATCGCGGCGCCGATTGCTGCGAGTCCACGTAGCGAGTGGCCGGGCGGTGATCGCCAAGCCATCCGATACCGCCAATCCGATACGTCGCCGACCGTAGTCTATCGCCAGGATGGCGGAGCGCACTTTGCTTGGTAAGCTTTTCGAAACGGGAAGCGCGGAATCTAGGCCTGGGGCGGAATTCCCTACCCCGCTCGACTGTGCACACGAGAGACGCAAGGCAATCATCTACCCCTATTATAGCGCGCCCATTCTGCATTAGGCAGGGCGCTGAACGGGCACGAACCGATTTCGTCACGCGGTTCCGTCAGGGCTGCCGGCCGCGTTGCCCGCCTTCCCAGGAGCGCCAGATGTCTGCGGTCTTCATTTGCGCGTCGAGACCCGTTTGCTGGAGCAACGCCGCAATCTCCGCGCGGGAAAGCCGGTGTCCCAGCGGGGCGGAATGCTCGGCAACACTGAATGCGAGCAACGCCGCGACCGCGGTGTTGAGCTTTAAATTTACGAGGTTCACTTTATCGTAAGTGTCGGAAGAAGCGTGATAGTTCGGGATGTAGTTTGCTTCCTCCTGATTCGCGACCAGGTTAGGGATGCCTTCGAGAAGAAAATCCAGATTGTCGGTGCCCAGAAACGCGTCATAGGTATCCTTATTGATGCCCCAGGACGCGAGTGGCTCTAGGGATTCGTGGATGCCGGGTTCGATTTCATGCCGCCCACCTAGTGAAAATCCGGTGACGCGGCCGCTGCCTTCATCAAAGATGATTGCGGCGAGGGCCCGGTCCAGTTCAGCGCGGTGCGCCATCGTATACGCGTGCGAGCCGAGCATCCCTTGCTCTTCGCCGCTGAACAGGATGAAGCGGATGGAACGCCGCGGGCGAAGCCCGGTAAGGTGAATGTCGCGCGCGGCTTCGATCACCAGCGCGGCATTGCAGCCATTATCGAGCGCGCCAGTTCCGAGTTCCCAGGAATCCAAGTGCGCTCCCAGCACAACGAATTCGTCCGGCTTTTCGCGTCCCCGAATTTCGGCCACGACATTTTCCTGCTCGGCAGGTCCGCCAATCTTATTCGGCAGCTCTAATCGCACGCGGACTTTATTTCCGGCGGCGAGATTGCGCGCCAGGCGTTCGGCATCCTCCCGCGCGACAATCGCTTGCGGTAATTTCTCGAGCGACCCATCCATATTGGTCAGGTGCCGGTATAAAAGCATCTCGTCGCGAGTGGACATCCACAGGATGGCGCGTGCACCCGCCGCGGAAGCGCGCGAAATCACCGCCGGCGCCTGCATGTACTCCGCAAGCAGGCCATCGAGCGTGCGGAGCACATCGCTGTGCACCAGCAATATTGCGCCACGAGCAGGACTCCTCAGGCGCGCGAAGTCATCTTCATTTCCCATGCCCGCATCCACTACGTCGGCCTCGATGCCGCCGGCGGGCGTCGCGGGTGACCACGCGACCGACACCATGTGCACCGCGAATGGCGCGGAAGAGAGTATGTCGATACGCGAATTGCCTTCGCTCCACGTCACCGGCACTGTGAATTTTTCTGTGTGCACTTCGTCCACGCCTGCGTCGCGAAAACCGGCGACACCCCAGGCCACGGCCCGGGCCATGGCCGGCGAACCGGTTACCCGTCCGCCGATCTCATCCGTGAGGCGGCGGAGATTTTCGGCGAGCGGCGACGCTCCCAGGGCGCTGGAGATGATTTTGGGCGCCGCGGCTGCACAGGCCGAGGAATCGTCTGTCGAGCACGCCTGGGCGCCGGCGGCTTCGCGCATTCTGGCCAGCGGGTCGGGCTGTGATGGTGACAATTGCGCGGCAGCGGTCAATGCCGAGCCGGCCAGAAGAATGCCGGCGAGTGAAAGCATCAGCAGGCCGGTTTTGGGTGAACGCATAGACTTATTCCTCGAGTCGTGATTCCAATCCATCCGCGGGGCGTATCATATGCAAGCGCATCCCTCTCAGAGAGCCGGCTTCGCCAGCTTAACGAGCAGCGGCGATGGCATCGGTGACGCGGGCGACTTCGGCCATTTCCGTGACGTCGTGTACGCGAACGATATGCGCTCCTCCCAAAATTGCGGACGTCACCGTCGCAGCCACACCCCATTGACGCCGCTCCACAGGCCAGGGTTGTTCGCGGCCGTTTCCGGTGCCTGCGAGTGCCCACCCGAGGAAGGCTTTTCGGGATGTTCCTACCAGCAGGGGGCAATCGAGGCTAGCAAACTCCTGCAAGTGCGCCAGCAACTGAAAATTCTGTTCGTAACGTTTACCAAATCCGATTCCTGGATCAAGAATCACCTGCGATCTGCGGATACCGGCACGCTCGGCTCGCACGATAGCGGCTCGCATGCCGAGGGACACGTCGCGCATTACGTTCGCGGCAAAAGGCCCTTTCTGCATCGAACTCGGCGTGCCACGCATGTGCATCAGGACAATGGCCACGCGGGACCGGCGCACCACCTCCGCCAGCGCGGGATCGGCACGCAGCGCGCTGACATCGTTGATGATTTCTACGCCCGCGCCAATACCCGCTTCCGCCACCGAAGCTTTTTGGGTGTCGAGCGAAATCGGAATGCCCAGTTTTCCGCGAAGGCCTTCGAGCACCGGCAGCACCCGCGCCAACTCCTCTTCGGCGCTGACCGGTTCGGCTCCCGGACGCGTCGATTCTCCTCCCAAGTCGAGAATGTCGGCCCCAGCGCGTTCCAACTCAAATGCCCGTCCAATCGCTGATTGCGAATCGAGGTATACGCCACCATCGGAAAAACTGTTGGGGGTGACGTTGAGAACACCCATCAGAAGAGTGCGTTCACCCAGAGCAAACAAGCGCGAAGGCAGCCGCAGCCGGTAACGTTTACGAGGAGTATTCATGTATGCAGCGCATATCATAGCGAGCCCGCGACGATGGGGCTAGAGGAATGCCTAACGGTCGGCAGCCTCGGCGGGAACGTAATAGGCGGAACGGTAAGTCACCTGCGATTGGGGAGGAGCCGCGGGCGCGCGCAACTCCACGCGTAGTGAGCGCCAGCCTCGTTGCGCAATTCCAGCAGCAGGGTAATAGCCTAGAGTGTATTCACCGCCGAGCGTCACAGCTATGCGCTGATAAACATTCGCCAGTCCCCCTAACTCTCGCAGGAAATAAAGCTTCCCGCCCACCTGCCGCACCATCTCGGCCAGGTAAAGCGTGTATTGCGGCATTCCCAGCTCGCGTGCTTGCGGCGTAATCAGCAACCCTGCGCGATGCTCGGTTAGCCATGCATCGGTCATCGCTCGTGGCCGATTTTCAGTCGAGATGACGTACAGGTCGATACCCTGGGCGGCCAGCTCGCGGGCCACGTCTTCGAATACCAGCGGACTTGACGCGCCTTGGGCAGGCTGCATGGAGGAGGCGTTCCAGTTGAGGCCCAAGCCGCTGTCCTGTCCATCGGTTAATAGCACGATGGCTTTTCGGCCTGCCCGTCCGCGAAAAAGTTCCTGTGCAGCAAGATNNGCGATCGGCGAACAGCTCATGAGCCGTGACATAGACGGCCTGATAGATGAACGATTGCGAAGAGTTGGCCACTCGAGCCAGTTCAGGCGACGCGAGCGCGGCAGCCAGAAGTTCGCGGTCCCTTGAAAATGGCAGCAGGAGATGCGTTTCCGCTGCGAAAGCCACCACGGCGACCTCGTCTTGCGGCGCAAGTGAATGGGAAAGCGAACGCGCCACGTCGCGCATCTCGCCGAATTCACGATAGATGCTGGGGCTGGCGTCCAGAACCACGGCGATGCTCGCAGGCGAAGTCGCAGCGTCAAAGGCCGCTATCGTCTGCTCGGTACCATCCTCGAAAACGCGGAAATCATCGCGCGTGAGCCCGCGCACGTTCGCGCCATCAGGCCCGGTAACCGAGCACGCCACCGAAACGAGCGCGACACGGGCACGTATCACGGGAACTTCACTCCGCGGCCCCGCCACCTCATTGGCAGTGCGGGTATGGAGCTCTCCGGTGGCCGGGTCACGCGCCACCTGCACCGTATTTTCGAGAATCCTTGGTTTTGGTAGCTTCGCTTTTTCGGGTTTGTTTTGTGCCAGAACAAAAGAAAACGCCAGCAAAGCCAAAACCGTGATCAGGCCCCAACGGTTGAGAAGGGTCGCCTTTCTGAAATTGAATTCGGGTCGAAGGATGGACACGCCGTCACCATCCCGCAGGCGGGCTATTACAGGTCAAAGTCACGCACAGGTTTCTCGACCGGCTGTCCCTGAGCTTTCTTGAGCGCTTCTTCAAATTTACGCGTTAAAACGTCTTCCTTGTTTTTTTCAGCTTCCCACGAATCGCGGAACTTGTCTTCGCGCCGCTGGGCCTGATCGGCGAGGATGCNNAAGATCAGGATCAATCGTCAGTCGGGCCTGACAGCAAGGGCAAACGACTTCAATCGAGGATGCCGGCTTCTTCGCCATGCGATTATTGTACGCCAAACGCGCCACCCTGTTCGCAATGGCTTTGCGAACAGGGCGGGAACGCGGGTATTTTGTCGTTGCTGCGGAGGTTTCAGCCCTTGCTGAATCCGGGAGCAGGCCGAAGCTCGGGCCGCGGCGCTGGCTTGGGCTCAACCCCCGGCAGCGGCTGCGAAGGCGGAGTTGGCGGCAGCGGCTGAACTTTTTCCGGCAGCGGCTTGCCTTCAATCAGCAGCTTGAGCTCGGCGGCGTCCAGCACTTCCCGATCGAGCAGGGCGATAGCGATGCGCTCGAGGGTGTCGCGATTGGT
>PLJR01000394.1 GCA_003140295.1 Acidobacteriota bacterium | reverse complement strand
CGGCCCGTGGCCGAGATGCAGTTCATTGACTTCATTGCCTGCGCCTTCAACCAGATCACCAACGTCGCCGCCAAGTCGCACTACCGGGCGGGTGCCCCGGTGCCGCTGGTGATTCGCGGGCCGTCGGGGGGCGGTGTCCACGGGGGACCGTTTCATTCGACGAATCCGGAAATGTATTTCGTGCACACGCCGGGACTGAAGGTGGTGTGCCCCGCGACGGCTTACGACGCCAAGGGACTGCTGAAGTCCGCTATTCGCGACAACAACCCGGTGCTTTTTTTCGAGCACAAGCTGCTCTACCGCCGCAGCAAAGAGGAGCTGCCGGCAGGCGATTACACCGTGCCGCTGGGGCGGGCGATCGTGCGGCGGCCGGGCAGCGATCTGACCATCGTAGCCTACGCGGCGATGGTGCACGCATCGCTCGAGGCTGCGGTGCAATTATTCGGCGAGGGACTGGACGCCGAGGTGGTCGATCTGCGGACGCTATCGCCCCTCGACCGCGACACTGTTCTAGACTCGGTGCGGCGCACTGGCAAGCTTCTGGTGGTGCACGAGGACACGCGAACCGGGGGCCTGGCCGGTGAAATTGCGGCGCTGGTGAGCGAGTCGGCCTTCGCCGACCTCGACGGGCCCATAATGCGAGTGACCGCGCTCGACACGCCGGTGCCGTTTTCGGCGCCGCTCGAGGAATATTTTTTGCCTAATGCCGCGCGTATCGCGGAGGCGGCGCGTGAGCTGGCCCGCTACTGACCTGGTTCGAAGGTGGCGGCGGAACAGGAGAATGCCATGGCTGACGTGGTGATGCCCCAGATGGGCGAGAGCATCTTCGAGGGAACCATTACGAAGTGGCTAAAAAAGCCTGGCGATAAAGTCGAGCGGGATGAGCCCCTTTTTGAAATCTCCACCGATAAAGTCGATGCTGAAATACCCGCGCCCGCCGCCGGGGTGCTGCGAGAAATTAAAGTCGCGGAAGGGAAAACCGTGCCCATACAGACGGTGGTCGCGGTAATTGACGTCGCGGGTGCGGCGCCCGCGCCGCAGGCGCAATCAGGGACAACGACGCCGCAAGCGCAATCGGGGACAACGGCCCCGCAGGGGCAACCCGGGACACCCGCACCGCAGGCCCGACCAACGACGCCTGCGCCGCGGGCGGAATTAGGGACAACGACACCGCAGGCCCGACCAGCAACGCCTAGCGCGGCTGCGGGCCAGGAAGGGAAAGTGCAGCAGGCGGCGAAGCCACCGGCTGCGGCAGCTCCGACGCCTGCCACCCGCCCCGCCGGGTTAACGCGTCCACGCGCGTCCGCGGACGAAGCTCCTGAAAGCGAGCCTGCGGGCGGAGAACAGGGGCGTGTTTTCAGTTCTCCGTTGGTGCGGCGTCTGGCGGAGGAGAACAATATCGACCTGGCCGCGCTTCAGGGGACCGGCGCCGGTGGGCGTGTAAGCAAGAAGGATGTGCTGGCGGCCATCGCCGCGGGCCAAGCATCGCCTGCGCCAGCAGCCATGCCTGCCCAACAAGCTGGACGGGAATCCTCCGCCGCGCCGGTAATTCCCTCCGCGCCGTCATCTCCCGGAGGGCCGGCTCCAGAAAGCGGTGCAGCTACGCGTCCCGAACTCGAACCTGTAGTGCCGCGCGAGCGCATCTACTTCGGTCATTACGAAGCGCAGCCCATGAGCGTCATGCGGCAGCGTATTGCCGAGCACATGGTGCGTTCCAAGCGCGCCTCGCCGCACGTTTATTCCATCGACGAAGCGGACCTGACGCGCATCGCCAATATCCGGGCCGCGGCACAAAGCGAATTCGCGGAGAAGCATCAGACCAAGCTCACCTTTATGGCTTTCTTTGTGCGCGCGTGCGTGGACGCCCTGCGCGATTTTCCCACCGTGAACGCCTCGATCGACGGACCCCAGGTCGTGTTGCATGGGGAGGTCAACATTGGCATCGCCGTGGCGCTGGATTGGGGACTGATCGTGCCGGTGATAAAAAATGCCGAAGAAAAGAATTTCCTGGGCTTGCAGCGCGCCATCAACGACCTGGCGGAACGGGCGCGGGGCAAGAAGCTGAAGCCCGAAGAGGTGCAGGAGAGCACATTTTCGATCACCAATCCGGGAATTTTCGGCGGGCTGATGGGCCTGCCGATCATCAACCAGCCGAATGTGGCCATCTTGGGTATTGGCGCGGTGCAGAAGCGAGCGGTGGTGGTGGACGATGCCATCGCAATTCGCTCGATGGTTTATCTGACGCTAAGCTACGATCACCGGGTGGTGGATGGGGCCGTGGCGCACCGGTTCATGGGGCAGGTGAAGAAACAGCTGGAAAACTGGAAAGAGGACATCTTGTAGCGCGGCTCTCGCAAATCCGCTGGGCCGTCGTCGATAAGCAAGAGTAGATAAAAAGATAAAATAGATAAAAGAAGGAATGTGGCCGCAGCACTCCGAGGCGCGGGCAATTTCCCTGCCTCTCAATTGCTGTTGCCGCCCAGAAGCGCGGGGCGCAGCTGAAAAGCCCAATCCGCCATCCGAGCCAGTGGCACCACCGGGATCTGGCGCTCTTCGAGCAAGCCGGTCACAAAACGGTGCCGCGGATTGTCCTGCGGCCGCGGCTCTACTTCGGTCACGGCTATGAATTCACTTTTCGGAATCTTCGCGCGAATCGCGTCGGCGGTGAAAGCCAGCACCTTGGCCTGCGCGGGGTCGCGGCCGAGTGGAAGCGCCTGCACGAAGCCCCGCGTGCCGTTGCGCTGATAGGCGTAATCGACGCGCAGCGGGTCGCCGGCGAAGGTGAATTCGGCCACGCGGATGCGGCGCTCGAGACGCGGCCATATTCCGGTGCTCCGAAAAACCTGGTTGGCGCGGGTGCGGATCGCGTTGCGCGTGGCCAGATCCTCGAACACACGGCTATACCGCGGAGGCTCCACATGATCGCGGTACAGACGATCGAGCTCAGCGTCCAAATCGGCAGCCAAGAGGCCTTTTTGGGCGCTCAGTTGCACGGCATTCGATAGCGTCTGTTCCAGGCGCCCCAGATTCGCAGCTGCCAAGCCATTACCCGCCAGTCCCGCACTGGCGCCCGCCGCGAATTGTGCGTCGAACTCCTCGGGCAGCCGCCGCAGCAATTCCTCGTCGGCGCCGGGATGCAAACGCCGCACGCGAGCGAATTCGCCGGGTTCCTCCATCATCC
>PLJR01000267.1 GCA_003140295.1 Acidobacteriota bacterium | reverse complement strand
CCGCGCGGCTCCACCGGCTACGGACAAAAATTCACCGACGACATTCGCAACGACTGGGGCGGCAAAGTATACGAGGACCTGATGAAAGGCGCCGATTACGCGGCTGCGCACTACACATTTGTGGACGCCCAGCGCATGGCCGCCGCGGGCGGTTCGTACGGCGGCTATATGATGGACTGGTTTGCAACGCACACCGGGCGGTTCAAGGCGCTCATCAGCCACGCCGGCCCTTACGACAATCAAAGCATGTACGGCGAAACCGAGGAGTTATGGTTTGTGGAACACGATCTCGCGGGCACGCCCTGGTCGAATCCCGAAAGTTATCGTCAGTGGTCGCCCAGCACCTATGCCGGGGCCCTGGGCAAATTCAAAACTCCCACGCTCGTCATCGGAGGCGAGATGGATTATCGCGTGCCCTTCACGCAGGACCTGCAATTCTTCACGGAGCTGCAGCGGCAGGGCGTGCCGTCAAAGCTGGTGATCTTTCCCGATGAAGGCCACTGGATTTTGAAGCCCCAGAACAGCCAGCTCTGGTATCAAACGTTCTTCGATTGGCTGGCCAAGTATCTGAAGTAGACGCGCGGTATTGGAAAACGCCGAATATTTGAAATGAACGCCGGGCGTTCTAGCGCCAGAGCAGCTAGAACTTCGTTACTTCGGTGAAGTGAAAGCCGCGGACTTTCATGGCGGGCACCACCATTTCAAAGGATTCCTCGCCCGCGGCGCGCACCGCCGGGCCCAATTGCTCCACATTGCTGAGCATCTCCAAAATGTTTTGATTGAAGCGGAAGTTGCGCACGCCGCCTGCGATGCGCCCGTCTTCCACCAGAAATGTGCCGTCGCGCGTCATTCCGGTCAGCACTTTTTCGTAGGGATCGACGTCGCGGATATACCACAGCCGCGTCAGCAGGATCCCGCGCTCGGTCGAGGAGATCATCTCGTCTACCGGAGTCGTGCCGCCCTCGAAAACCAGATTGTACGGCGCTTCGCCATATTCATTGGGCAACGGCAGGCCGTGGCCGGTGGGCTTGTTCTTCATTTTTTTTGCGCTGGCGCGCGAATAAACCAGGTTGCGCAGCACGCCCCGCTCGATCAGCAAAACCTGCTGGCGCGGCAGGCCTTCGCCGTCAAACGGGGCGCCCGTTTGCAAGAGATGCGTCACGTCGTCGCGCACGGTGATGTTATCGCCCATCACTTTCTTGCCCACGCGCTTGTTGAAGCAGGAGCGCTGGTCCCGTATCGCGGTCGCGGCAAAATCGTAGAACAGGAAGCCGACCAGATCGAGCACCGCCGCGGGCTCGAGGATCACCGTCCAGCGCCCGGTTTTCACTTCGCGCGGCGCGCGCGAAGCCGCGGCCTTGCGGCTGGCGCTCGCTCCCAGTTCCGCCGGATCGATGCGCTTGATGTCGGGTGAATTGGCCTTGGCCCATCCGGAGGAATCGCTTTCCATCATGGTGACCGAAAATTCGGCGCGTGTTTGCCGGTGCGCCGCGAACAATCCCCTGGAATTCGCCAGCGCCATCACCGAAGCGCCCGTGGTGAAGATGCCCGCGGCGGTTTGGTCGGCGGCTGCGGCCACGCCGATGGCTCGCGCCACGGCGCGTGCACGATCTTTCGGAGTGGCTTCGGTGGTTTCGGCGAAGTACCGCGCCACGCGTGGATACTTTTGCTTTCCGAGCATGGGCAGCAGGTCGGGATGCTTCGGCTGGCTGCGGGCCAGCATCGAAGATGCCGCAATCACGCGGCGCAGTGCGGCTTCGTCCGTTTTATTAGTGGTCGCGCGCGCGGTGCAACCGTCGAATACCGTGCGCACCGAAACGCTCAGATTGCGCTCGGCCACATTCTGGTGGATGGTATTGTTCGCGAAACGCGTGAGCGCGTCCGCGCCCGCATCGATTTCCACTTCGGTTTCGTCGGCGTCGGAAAGCCGCAGAACGCGCTCCGCCAGACGGCGCAGCTCGCCGTCGGTGGGCAGGTGCGCCTCGGCCACCGGGGGCGCGTGGCGCTTCGTTTTCTTGGGCGGCGGCGTCATCCTTTTGCGAAGGCGACGCCTACGCGCACATTGCGAAAACGCGAAGGCGCGGCCCCGTGTCCGGTGCCCATCGTCTGCATGGGCTGGCCCTTGCCGCAATTCGGCGTGCCCCACAGCGTCCAGTGCTCGCGCGAACAGATGGCGTCGCAGCTATTCCAGAATTCGGTGGTGATGCCGCTGTAGCTCGGATGCTTCAGCATCCGCCCCTTCTTGCCGTTCTTGATCTCCCATCCGATTTCGGTCGAAAACTGAAAATGATAGCGATGATCGTCAATCGACCAGGAGCGGTTGGTCTCCATCAGAATCGCGTCGTCGGTATCGGCGATCAAGTCGTCGTAATCCCACGTCCCCGGCTGCAGGCTCACGTTGGTCATCCGAATCATGGGCAGGCGATTCCAGCTTTCCGCGCGCATCGTGCCGCCCCCGCGCGAGAGGCCGATCACCGGAGCCGTCTCCCGATTCGATAAATAGCCGGTGAAAAGCCCGTCCTTAATAACGTTGGTGCATTGTGCGGGCACGCCTTCATCGTCGTAACCGAACGTGCCCAGGCCCGGCCCATGCTCGAGGCGCGCGTCCGCCACCACGTTCACAATTTCCGAGGCGTAGCGCAGCTTCCCCAGCTTCTCGAGCGTAAGGAAGCTCAACCCCGCGAAGTTGGCCTCCATGCCCAGCACGCGATCGAGCTCGATGGGATGCCCGATGGATTCATGAACCTGCAAGCCCAGTTGCGAGCTTTCGAGAATGATGGTGCTCTGGCCCTCGGGGCACTGCACCGCGGAGTGCAACGCGACCGCCTCTTCTCCGACGCGCGCAGCGTGGCTCACCAGGTCGAGTGAGCTGATCAACTCGTAGCCGGCAAGCTGATGCTGTCCGCCGAAACTGCTGGGATAGGAGCGCTTCTGAATTTCGTCGCCGGCGAAACTCATGGCCATGATGCCCGCGCCCGATTGCATCTTTACCTGGTGAATGCGCGATCCCAGCGTTGAGGCATACCACTGCTCGAGCCGCCGGAATTGCATCGAAGTCTCGGCCAGCGTAACGCCCTTGATGCGGCGCATCTCACGGTCGGCGGTCAGCAGCAGCTCGAGCTGGCGCTCCAAGGGAATCTCGAATGGGTCCTGGACGAAGGGATTCTGCCAGGTATCTACGAATGCTTCTTCGGGGGCCATGACGATATCTTCGCGTTTGGCCAGCGCGGAGGCGCGCGCAATCGACACCGCGTATGCCGCGCAAGCCTGCACGCCTTCGCGTGTCAGCCGGTCGGTCGAAGCAAATCCCCAGCAGCCATTGGCGATCACGCGCAGACCCAGGCCCAGCGACTCGCTTTCAGCGAGATTGCCCACTTCGCCATTTTTTGTGGAGAGGTCGCGCAGGCGAATATCCACCACGCGGGCATCCGCGAAGGTGGCGCCGCGCACGCGCGCGGTATCAAGCGCCAGGTTGGCCCATTCCTGCATCACGGTGGTGTAAGAAAAAGGTCGAACGAGCGCCGCACAGAATTATTCTCAGGGGGCGGCCCCATCTTAGCCGTCGGACTTAGGTGCCTTCGGACCAGGAGGCCAGATAGTGCTCCTGTTCGGGAGTCAGCTTGTCGACGTGCACGCCCATCGATTCGAGTTTGATTTTGGCGATGTGCTGGTCGATCTGCTCAGGCACCGGATACACCTGCGGCTGCAGCTCCTGGCTATGCTTCATCATGTATTCCGCGGCCAGCGCCTGGTTGGCGAAGCTCATGTCCATCACGGCGGCGGGATGGCCTTCGGCGGCCGACAGATTCACCAGGCGCCCCTCGGCGAGCAGATAAATCCTGCGTCCGTCTTTCATGGTGTATTCGTCGACAAAGGGCCGCGCNNACCGCGCCTTCCTTCATGCGCTCGAAATGCTCGCCGGTCAGGACGCTCTTGTTGCCGGTAACGGTGACGAAGATGTCGCCAATCTTGGCGGCTTCCGCCATGGGCATCACGCGGAACCCGTCCATCACCGCCTCGATGGCGCGCGTCGGATTCACTTCGGTGACGATTACGTCGGCGCCCAGGCCCTTGGAGCGCATGGCCACGCCACGTCCGCACCAGCCGTAGCCTGCGACCACGAATTTCAGTCCCGCCAATAACAAATTGGTAGCCCGCAGAATGCCGTCGATCGTGGATTGCCCGGTCCCGTAGCGATTGTCGAACAGGTGCTTCGTGTCGGCATCGTTGACGGCGACGATCGGATAACGCAGCACGCCTTCCTTGGCCATGGCGCGTAGGCGAATCACACCGGTCGTCGTCTCTTCCGTGCCTCCGATCACGTTCGCCAGTTCGGCGGTGCGCTTGGTGTGCAACACGGAGACGAGATCGGCGCCATCGTCCATCGTGAACTGCGGCTTGTGGTCGACGGCTGCCATGATGTGCGAATAGTAGGAGTCGTTATCCTCGCCCTTGATGGCGAAAACTGGAATGTTGTAATCGCGGACGAGGCTAGCCGCAACGTCATCCTGAGTCGACAGCGGGTTCGACGCGCACAGAGCCACGTCGGCGCCGCCGTCGCGCAAAGCAATCATCAAATTTGCGGTTTCGGCAGTGACATGGAGGCAGGCCGAAACGCGGATGCCTTTGAGCGGCTGGTTCTTGATGAATTCCTTGCGAATGATCTGCAGAACTTTCATCGACTGGTTTGCCCACTCGATGCGTTTCTTGCCCAGATCCGCTAGTTCAAATCCTTTTACGTCGCTGCTGATCGATGTTGTCTCCATTTTTCTCCCCGGATGTAAGGTCAGAAGTGAGAGGGTCAGATTGCAGAGGTAAAATCCGACCTCTCACTCATTCCTAAGCTTTCTATTTTCGATAGGTTCGTCGCTGCCCATTGCGGTTCGGGTTTCCACCTCTGACATCTGACCTCGAACCTATGACCTGGTTACTTCCTGGCTCCGACGGGCTCGTGTTTCAAGCCTGCGTCAGAGGCTAGTTTGGCGGCTTTGTCGGTTGCTTCCCAGGTGAA
>PLJR01000245.1 GCA_003140295.1 Acidobacteriota bacterium | reverse complement strand
TTGCCCTTGGTCTGCCCTTCGAATTGGGGCTGCGGCAGCTTCACCGAAACGACGGCGACCAGGCCTTCGCGCACGTCGTCGCCGGTGATGGTGACTTCGTCCTTCTGCTCCTTGAGCATGTTGGTGGACGAAGCGAAATTGTTGATCGTGCGCGTCAGCGCCGAGCGGAAGCCGGAAAGGTGCGTTCCGCCGTCCACCGTGTTGATCGTGTTGGCGAACGCAAAAACATTTTCCGTGTAGCTGTCGTTGTATTGCAGCGCGATTTCGATTTCGACCGTGTCTTTCTTGCCTTCCATGTAGACGGGAGAATCGTGGAGCACCTGCTTGCCCTTGTTCAGGTGTTTGACGAATTCGGCGATGCCTCCGGTGAAACGGAACTCCGCGGATTTGTCGCTGCGCTCATCGGTTAGCGTGATTTTCAGGCCCTTGTTCAGGAAGGCGAGCTCGCGCAGCCGCTGCGCCAGAATGTCGTAGCTGTATTTGTGATTTTCAAAAATCGTGGGATCGGGGTGGAACGTAATTTTCGTGCCGGTCTTGCGCGTCTTGCCGGTAACGGCGAGCTTCGATTTAGGCACGCCGCATTCGTAGGATTGCTCCCACACTTCGGCGTCGCGCCAGATTTCAAGCTCCAGCCAATCGGATAAAGCGTTGACTACGGAGACGCCCACGCCATGCAGGCCGCCGGAAACTTTGTAAGTGTCGCTATCGAATTTGCCGCCGGCGTGTAGGACGGTCATGACGACTTCGGCGGCGGGCCTCTTTTCGGTGGCATGCATATCGACGGGAATGCCGCGGCCATTGTCGACGACGGTGACGCTGTTGTCGTCGTGCACGACGACGTTGATTTCGTCGCAGAAGCCGGCCAGGGCTTCGTCGACGGAGTTGTCCACCACTTCCCAGACCAGATGATGCAGGCCTTGCTCGCCGGTCGAGCCGATGTACATGGCCGGGCGTTTGCGCACAGCCTCGAGATCGCCGAGCACCTTGATGGAAGTGGCGTCGTACCGGTGGCCCGCGGCTTTGCCGGTCACCGTTTCTTTCTCAACCATAATTTTGTGCGTCTCCTGACTGCCGTGGAGGGGAAGGCTGGCGCAGAACGGCGGCCCAGTTCAGCAAAATTGAGTACGGGTGATTTCAGTGCAGCCAATTTGAGTTTTAGCCAAACCTCAGCTGAGTGGCCTGACCCTGTGGCTCGACAGAAAGCGGTCAAGCTCGAAGGGCTCTGTGCTCCATCCCGTCCGGTTTTCCGATTCGCTCGAAGGCGGACGCGGCGAAGCTTGCTTTTTTTCACCGGGCCGGGCTCAACTTGCCTGCTCGCGATGGCCGCAATGCGCGCGATGAGCATACCAACAAGTTTTCGCAGAGCACGAACCAGGCGGTGGATGCTATCTCGCAGGACGTTCCTGGCGCGGGAAACAAGCCTGCGATACGTAAGGATTATACGTTATTTTCGGCCTCGCACTCAAGCTGGACCGGCCATATTTTACGGCTTATAAACCACGTGTTATCAGTTGTGTGCAGGCATCCAGAAGGAAGAATACCCGGCTGTCCACGGTGATCACTAGTTGGTAATATTTGGCGCTAAAAAATGGGCGCGGTAGCGTGGCGGCCGGCCTCAGATGCGCATGGGCATGATGACGTAGCGATAGCGGTACTGTTCATCGGCCAGCGGGCGGACTTGCCCGGCGGACTGTTCGTCCTTGAGCTCGATGCTGATGGGGCCGTCGGCCGCAGCGCCCAAAAAATCGAGCAGATATTGCCCGTTAAAGCCGATGGCGATGGGCTCGCCTTTGTATTCCTTTTCGATGGTCTCGCGGGCCTCGCCATATTCGGGGCTCGAGGCGGAGAGTTCCACACCTTCCTGATTCACGGAAAATTTCACGGCGTGCGAGCGCTGATCGGCGAGCTGCGACACGCGGCGCACCGCGTCATTGAACTCGCCGCGCTCGAGAACCACGGTCTTGTGATTGTCGCGGGGAAGCACGGCTTCGTAATTGGGAAACTGGCCGGTGAGAATGCGGGAGATCAGGAGATTTCGGCCCGACTGAAAAAAGAGATGGCTATCGTCGCGGGCGAATTCGATTTCGCCTTCGTCGCCGGTCTCGCCGGCCAGCCGCTGGATTTCGGTCATGGCTTTCTTGGGCACCAGGGTGCGCGCCTCGTTGGAGAGTCCGCTGAAGGTGTGATCGGCTTCGGCTACCGCCAGGCGATGCCCGTCGGTCGCGACCATGGCGATGGTATCGGGCTTGAGGATCAGCAGCGCGCCATTCAAGGTGTAACGCGACTCCTCCATGGAAATGGCGAAAGCGGTCTTGGCAATGAGCGAGGAGAGAATTTTCGCGGGTATCTTCACCAGGGCGTGGGGAAAGGCCGGCACGGCCGGAAAATTATCCTTGGCCATGCCCACCATTTTGTAGGTGCGGCGGTCGGAGGTGATTTGCACCCAGTGATTTTCGAGAAGCTTGAAGCGAATCTCGGCTTCGGGCAGGAGGCGGACAAGTTCGAGTAATTTTTTGGCGGGTATGGTTCCCGAGCCCTCTTTTTTTACCTTCGCTTCGCAAGAGGTGCGTACGCTCAACTCCAGGTCGGTGGCGGTGATGTGCAGGCGGCTCCCGGAGGCCTCGCAAAGTATGTGCGACAGAATGGGGATGGTGGTCTTGCGCTCGACGACACCCTGGGTGAGGTTGAGCACTTCCAAGAGGTCGAACTTCTTCACGCTAAATTCCATCGCCAGATATCCTCCGCGAAAGTGCGCGACCACACGATCTTATCAAGGCGGTTACTGTACCCTGTTTTAAAGAGGGGATAAAGACCGTAGTAGTAGGCGACACTGTGGAAATGAGCATAACGCGGCAAGGTCCATGGGGTCCCGGCGTTGCGCGTGCGCGAACTTGATCTCGCGCAGAGGAAAGCGGTGGAAATCTCGCGAGTGCGCGTGCGGGAGGCGCCCGCGCCAGGAATATTGCACAGGTTGTACATCAAGCGCGCACAGGCTTTGCACATGATTATCCTCGTGGCGTTTTTCTGAAAAGAGGGCGGAGAAAAAGGCGTGCAGAACAAAAAGCGGCCGAGTAAGAAGCCGGCTGCGCACCGAGAGAGATGCGCGTCGCAGTCGGTGGGGTCGGCACTATTTGGGGAAAAGAAACGGGAAACGTGCCGGCGGAAACCCGGCACCGGGAAAAATCAGGCGCTCAGGTATAGTCCGGACTAAGCGCGCAGGGCCCATGGTGCCGGTTATTCAGATACGGGAATATTTTAGGTTGAAAACGGCACGCCGACGGTCTAGCCGAAGGAGTCCAGCAGGCGGCTGATGGTGCGATTCAAATCCTTGTTCGTGCGCCTCAAATTCTCGATTTTATGAATGGAATGCAGCACGGTGGTGTGATGCTTGCCGCCAAACTGGCGCCCGATTTCGGGGAGGGAGGCGGAGGTGAGCTGCTTCACCAGGTACATGGCGATCTGGCGCGGAAAGGCGATGGCCTTGGAGTTTGAGCGCACCTTTAATTCCTGATCGCGAAGCCCGAATTGCTCGCCCACGCGCTTCTGAATGATCTCGATGGTTACCTTTTTTTCCTGCGAAGCGATGATGCTGCGCAGGGCCTGCTGCGCTGTCGCCAAGTTGGCGGGCGCGCCGGTAAGCGATGAATAGGCAAACAGGCGCGTCAGCGCGCCTTCGAGCTCGCGCACGTTTGACTTGATCGAGCGGGCGATAAATTCCGCGACATCATCGGGCAGCTGGAAGTGCTCGCTGTCGGCTTTTTTCTGCAGGATGGCGATTTTGGTCTCGAGATCGGGCGGCTGGATATCGGCGATGAGTCCCCATTCGAATCGCGAGCGCAGGCGCTCCTCGATGGCGGCAATTTCCTTGGGCGGGCAGTCGGAGGAGAGGACGATCTGCTTTTGCAGGTCGTGCAGCGCATTGAAGGTGTGAAAGAACTCCTCCTGGGTCCGCTCTTTTCCGGCGATGAATTCGATATCGTCCACCAGCAGCACGTCCATAGAGCGGAAGCGGTCGCGAAAGCTGATCATGCGGTCAAAGCGCAGGGAGTTGATCACCTCGTTGGTGAATTTTTCGGCGCTGATATACGTGAGGCGCAAGGAGGGATTGCGCGTCTTGATGGTGTGGCCGATGGCCTGCATCAGGTGGGTCTTGCCCATGCCCACGCCGCCATAAAGGTAGAGCGGGTTGTAGGCCTTCGAAGGAGCTTCAGCGACGGCCAGAGCGGCCGCGTGCGCGAACTGGTTGGAAGCGCCGACGACAAACTTGTCAAACGTGTAGCGCCCGTTTAGCTGGTGGTCCACCGACTCGAAGTCCAGGCGCGCTTGTTTCGCGCCGGGCGGCGGTGCCGCCGCAGTGGCCGAGGCCTCCGGCTCCGAGCAAATGAATTCCAGTTGCACGTCGGGCATGCCGACTTCCAGCAAGACCGCGTGCAGCAATTCGCCGTAGGTTTCGGTGAGCCGCTTGCGAAAGGGGCGGGAGGGGACGCGCACGGTAAGTTTGCCGTTGTCAGCGCCTTCCTGCCGCGTGGGTTGAAACCAAGTAGCAAAACTGTGCGGATTTACCCGCCGTTCCATGTGGTGCAGTATTTTTTCCCAGGAAGTCATGGCCATCCAGGCTCGGATCAAAAGCTAAACCGCCAGAAATTTCCACAGAGTGTGAAAAAAGTGTGGAAAAAAGGACCGATCGATTGTGGGCGGCGCTCCAGTCCGGGCTATAGGTTCGATTACGTGCTTTTACGTCAGGACAGCCAGTGACATTCTGGCTTCCCCGCTTCAGGCGGCGTCCGGGGCGTGAACGCCTACCCGGGTCCAATTCGTCGGACGTGATTTTCACCGAAGCCGCGGCAGGCAGCAAGCAAAAATTCCAAGAATCGGGGGTAGGGTCCGCACAGCTCATTCACAGGATTTCCACAGGCCGGGCCCGACGGGATTAGCGCGCAAAATTGCGTTAAACGGCTGCAAAAACGGCCAAAATCTGCAAAATTAGGCGCCGTTTGCGCGCCAGCCGGCGTGGCCCATGCAGGGGGTCGAATCCGCTGGCCTGCGCGGACGAACGATCCCATGAAGCAGATCCTACGTGGAGGCTCTTTTGCTTTCCGAAATCATGGCGTCGGTTTGGTCCCTAGACTTGGCATTCAGTCTGATCGGCGATCCGAGCAACTGGCTCTTACTCTCCGAGATTTGGCTGTTCTTGGTCGGAGCATTTTGGTACCCCTTTGTTCCCAGCCAACGCGGGGCTTCCCTCGCGCGAGTACTCCTCGTCGCCTAGTTCTCTCTCCACCTCGAAGTACCCGGCCCCTTGTCGCCGTCCCGCTGGCGGCCTTGCTAGCGTTGGTTTTGACATTCACAGCCTGCGGCGGCGGAGGTTCGGGCTCCGGCGGTAGCGGCAATCCACCTCCACCGCCTCCTCCAACGCCCGAGTTCACCCTAACCGTTGAAGGCAGCACGGTTAACGTTCAGCGGGAAGGTATGGGAGGCTTCCAGAGCGTGCAGGTAAACCGGCAAATGGATTCACCGGCACGGTCAACATCCTTCCATCCGCACTCTTTCATGAGCGATTTTCGCTCTGTGCATTAGCTGTTTCCTGCCTCAACAAGGCGTCGACATAAACTGAGCGGTTTTGCCCATACCGAGAGGCGATGTTTGGAGCAGGAAGACGCCTCGTTTTGGCCGTACGTATCCCGATCTTTCAGGGCCGGTAGTGTCGAAGCAACTGACTATGACAGTGATGCTCGTGGTTGTGGCAATTCGTTTAGATGTGGCCCTGTTTCCATCATCAAGTTGAATATCTAAGTGTGGAGTTCATAGCTCGGTCATTCTTATTCTTATTGCGTACTCCCTATCGTTCTCTTTTGCGTTCCTATTCAACTCCAGAATCTGTTCTTCCTGCCGTTCTGCGTACGCGAGCAAGACGTACGCGAAGAAGCGGGCCCGCGCCGTTTTTTCGTATGATCAATGAGGACTTCCCGGGGTTCTAGTGCTCGGCTGTATTTGTAATAATTTTCTCAAACCGAGAAACAGGCCCCCGTGGTGCGTTCTGGTGGATTGCCTGTGCAGACGTAACGTTTGGAGCAGAAAACGACGGGAAGCCAAGCGAAAACAAGAAATTCTGACACGTCTGGGGCAAGGCCCGTTAATGGGATGGTCCACCGCAGATCTCGATGGCCGTGGCGAGCCGAAAAGCGGCGCGCTTTCCTGTCTCTGGGACAATGTAAGTCAAGGAAAGGATCAACAAACCGGACCAATCTATCATGTAAGAAAATCCGGGATAGTGGAATTTCTCCCCTTCCGAGAGAAGAACAAGTGTAGAATGCTCACCATTTCCTGCGTCAAAAAGGAAATCCGATGAATGCGGGCGGGGAAAATCGGTACGACAATCGGATTCCGTCCCAACGGCGGGGCACGCGTGGAGAGCTTCCTGCACTGGAAAATCGGTTAGGGGGTGCCGGTATGGCGCGCAAGTATATTTCAGTGCTGTCGGCCCGCAAGCATACCCGCATGTGGATAATCCTCTCCCTATTCTTCGCGACGACAGTTCCAAGTGCGGCTCAAACGAGTTGTTCGAGTCGGACTGTCACGAAGTCGAACAGCATTGTGGAACAGGTGCTAAGTTTCTTGGCGGACGAGAAGGTCGCTGTGACTGGAGACGGCTTGGCATTTCTAGCTATGATCAATGAAAATCCCCGGATTGAAGCAATCGGGCACGCCGTTGATGTTGTGCATTTTATCGCCGAACAGATAAACAAAAATCAGGGCAGAGGGGTCACAACCCTGGAACTATGCTCCGTGCCGCAATCGGTGAAGCCCCCGCAGGGATATCGTTCGTTGTCCATCTGTGCTGGCTCAGCCTGAAATG
>PLJR01000166.1:9283-9435 GCA_003140295.1 Acidobacteriota bacterium | reverse complement strand
GCGCGCGTCGAACTCACCGGCACCACCCGGACCACTACCTGCGCATAAAGCGCTACCGCGGCGCGCCCGCTGGGGCCATTCACGCCGCCCACCACCTTGGGAATTTGCGCCAGGCCAAATTGCCGGTTCCCGGGATCTTCGCGCTCGGGAGA
>PLJR01000166.1:1359-9205 GCA_003140295.1 Acidobacteriota bacterium | reverse complement strand
GTCGACTCGAGCACGATGAGCTGTCCCCGCTGCAAATGCGGTTGAATCGCCCGCGTCGTCTGTTCCACGTAGGAAAGATCGGGCTCGCGCCGCTGATCGAGCGGAGTTGGAACGCAGATCACGATGGCGTCCATCTCTNNATGTAGGTCTGCCCGCGGTTGAGCTTTTCCACCTTGGCGTGGTCGGTGTCGAAGCCCACCACCGCGTGCCCCGCTTCGGCGAAGCGCAGTGCCAGCGGCAATCCCACGTAGCCGCATCCGATAACGTCGACCTTCAGCCGCGCACCTTTAAAAAATTCCGGCGTCCGCTTTATAGGCATCGAAAAATGCCTCGCTCCTCTCCTTTTATAGCTGGGGGCAAAATCACTATGGGCGACTGACTATAACAAATTTCCAAAAGCAAAGAAGTGGGATGCAAGTTCTCGGTGGCCGCGACCGGCGTGTGCAGGTCAAAAGGGCCGCCCCGAAACGCTGGACAAACGCTAGACGGAAACCAACGCTTGTGCAGGTTGCGCGCTGTTTTGCCGCTTCTGATAACAAAGCAGGATCAGATCGGCCCGGCGCCGCACGCCAAACTTGGCCAGCAGATTCGAGACGTGAAACTTCACGGTTCGTTCCGAAATATTGAATTTTCCGGCGATTTCCTTATTCGTAAGATTCTCGAGCAATTGGTCGAGCACTTCCTGCTCCCGCCGGCTCAGCTGCGTGCCCGTATCCACCTTCAATCTTCGCCCGTGCGCATTCGTCAGGACCGAGTCGACGAATTCCGAGAGCATCGCCCGCGGCACCCAGAATCCTCCGCCGGCAATCAAGGGCAAGGCCCGCGAGAGCTGCTCGCGGCCTTCCGCGTAAGTCATCAGTCCCTTGGCGCCTAAACGCAGTAAATAATTGCATTCTGTCTGGCTGAATTTCTCGGCCACCAGCAGAATTCGAGCGAGCGGCCACTGTTCCAGTATTTTGCTGATGAGCGCCGCGGTTCCCGGTTGCGACCCATGCGCGTCCAAAACGTAAACCACCGCGCTCGGCACTTTCAGCTTGTACATTTCCGGCCCCAGCATCGCGTCCGATTGCTGGCAATCCAGTTGAAATTCGGGACCCTCGAGCGCGCGTGAGAATTCGGTGAGCACCAGGGGATGCGGCGACATGATGCAGACCCTGAGAGGACGTTTGCCGTTGGTGTGTTTCACGACGTTTTTAGACTACAGAAATAGCAGTGGGGCGGCAACCAACATGCTCGCCTGTGCTACGGATCAGGTAATGACATGCACGCTCCGTACAGGCCCAGCAGCAGGCGTCAGCGCTGTGAAAGACGCGCCACCCCACCCACCCCGTATAAAGGTGTCTGACTCTGGAAGGGCCCAGCAGCCGCAGGCGTCAGCGCTGGGTGAAAAGGAACGCTTCGAGCATATCCGCGCGGTTTTTTTGGTCCGAAGCCACCAGCTCTAGCAGGTCGGTAACCGAAATCATGCCGTAAAACGCCCCGTCCGCATTCACCACCAGCAGGTGGAAGATCCCGTGCTTCTCCATGCGCAGCAGGCACTCCTCGAGCGCCATGTCGGGCGAAACCGTCACCAGCTCCCGCGTCATGATCTCCGAAGCGCGCATCCACGCCGGGCATTTGTTTTCTGCCGCAACTTTATCGGAAATGTCGGATTGCGAAATGACTCCCACCAGCTGCCCCGCGCCATTCACCACCCCGACCGCGCGCAGGTGGTGGTCGCGCAAGTAGCGCGCCGTGTCATGCACAGTGGTGTCCTCGTGGATGGAAAAGACTTGATCGCGAGAGCGAATCAGATCCTGGACGTTCATACCGGCCTCACTAATACTGGTTAAAGCGATGTTAGTTCCATATGATGGCGGATGGCAATGCTGAATTGCGCCGCAGCCCGAGTACTTCTGCGTATATGCGCCTGGCCGCCGGCCCGGCGAATCCGTGGGGCGGTAGCCAGGCTTACGAATCGTTTGGAACGCTGCACAGGTTTAACGGCGAACGCCCGGAATATCGCACGCCGTAAACTTGAATGCTGGAACGTCGAACGCCTGAGAACGCCTTGAGCACCGGCTAGGAGTGTAAGATGGGAGCCTTCTCACGCGGCGTCCTGCTGGGCATGGCGGGACTCGCCCTGGTCATCCAGTTCATACGTCCCGCCCGCACCAATCCTCCCATCGATCCGTCACGCACGCTCGAAGCCGCCGTCACCGTGCCGCCCGAGGAAGCCAAAATCCTTTCCCGCGCCTGCGCCGATTGCCATTCGAACCAAACCGTCTGGCCTTGGTACAGTAATATCGCGCCGGTATCTTGGTTTGTGATCGATCACGTCAACCAGGGTCGCCGCCACATGAACCTTTCTGCGTGGCTGCGGCCGGGCATCGACGACCCCGCGCTATATACTCGCCAAAAATTCCGCTCCGCTTGCAACCGGGTCAAAACGGGAAACATGCCCCTGCTTTCCTATCTCCTCCTGCACCCTTCCGCCCGGCTCTCGCCCGCCGATGTCGACGCGATTTGTGGCTGGGCCGATAGTTTGGAGCAGGATAAGTGACGCATCCTGAAGTCATCCTCATCCGGATGGAAACCGTGTGACGGAAAGCGTATTCCCTCTACGTGAAACGGTTTCCCTAAATTCCCCGCCCGCGCCCCGGCCAGCCGGCCGAAGACCTCACCAGTCGAGCTGTATACGCCTATTAACACAGGATATATATTACAGATAAATAACATGTTGGTTTCGGTCGCCGGTTCTTTACGGGTTTCGCTCGCCCTAGGGGTAATGCTGTAGGTTTGGCCTCAGGTGTGCACCTTAGGCCGCCGCGCACATCAATCCGCTCGACGTTGGGGGAAACCCGATCATGGACTCGCCGAACGCGCCAAACAGCTCCTCAGCAGTTGGGCTCGACAGCTTTCCCCCGCAGCAATTGATTTTTGGCCGTTCCCCGGCCATGCAGATCATCCGGCATAAGATTGACAGCGTGGCCCCCACCAATGTTCCCGTACTCATCCAAGGCGACAATGGCACCGGTAAGGGGATTCTCGCACGCTATGTGCACTTGCGCTCGGCTACCCCCAGTGGGCCCTTCGTGAAGGTCAACTGTGCCGCCATTCCCGGCACGCTGCTGGAGATGGAATTGTTCGGCTACGAGAAAGGCGCGTTCACGGGCGCCCATTCCCCCAAACCGGGTCGCGCCGAAGTCGCCAGTGGCGGCACGCTCTTCCTTGACGGCATCGATGAGATCGGCCTCGGTCTCCAGGCTAAGCTCTTGCAATTCCTTCAGGATAGACAGTTCTCGCGACTCGGTGGCACCGAAGATATCACCGTTCAGACGCGCATCATTTGCGCCACCCATCGCCCGCTCGAACGCGAAATTGCCGCCGGCCGATTTCGGCAGGACCTGTACTACCGAATCAACGTCGTCAATGTAAATTTGCCGCCGTTGCGGGCTCGCAGTGAAGACATCGCGGACCTTACGGCCTATTTCCTCGAACTCCATCGGGAACGGCACAACTGCATGGCCCGCACGTTGTCGGCCCCCTTGCTGCGCCTGCTCCAAAAGCATGCCTGGCCCGGCAACATTCGCGAACTCGAAAATTTGGTGGAGCGTTGCGTAATCCTGCGTTCTGAAGATGCCGTCAGCGCGGAACTATTGCACTGGGACCGCACTCATTTGACCCCGGACCTACCCGCCCACGGCCCCATTCATCTCAAAAAAGTTACCCGCCAGGCCGTCCACGATCTCGAGCGCAAAATCATCCTGAGCGTTCTCGAAGCCAATCGCTGGAATCGCAAGCGTGCCGCCAGTGAGCTCAAAATCAGTTATCGCGCCTTGCTCTACAAGATCCGCCAGGCTGGTTTGCCCGGAAAACGCTCGCCCAAGGTCGCACACGCCGCGAAAGCCATCACCGCCACCGGAACCGCCGCCCTCACCGTAAAGTAAACCAGCCCCGCCAGCCATTTCAGGGCCCACCCGCAAACCTTAGGAAAGCTTCCACTGGAACGCGTCGCCCGAGCTGGCGTCCCCCGCCCGGGGTATTACTTATTGGGACGGTCGTAATCGCCGATGTAGGTGCCTCGGCTGATTCCCAGCATGCTCATCAAAAACGACATGAAAATCACTTGGATGCCGAGAAATAGCCACATCGACCAGAAAAGCACTTGGCGCTCCTCGAAAACAGGAGCGAACCCCGTGGCGATAAAATGCCAAACCACCCGCAAGCAGCCGGCAAGTCCCGCGAAAAAAAGAACGCCTCCCAATAACAGTCCGTGCTCGAGCTTCACGCGAACCAGCCAGCGTTTCAGAGACAGCGACTTCCGATCGAATCGTTCCGCGTAGCTGAATACCTTGGCGCACAACCCCACGCCGATAATCTGAGCCCCGATAATCGTAAACATCACCCCGAATATCATCGTCTGCCTATCGAGCACCACACGCGCACCGATGCGCTGGGGCCCCGGCAGAAGCCAAAAAACCAGTCCCAAGCCCAAAACGAATGATGAGGCGCCGGGCAAAAGAAACAGCCAGTTCGGCGCATAAAGCAGGAAAAACCGCAGCGTCCGCCACCCGTCGCGAAAACTCCGCAGGTGCGGCGGCCGTCCGCGCTTATCCGGCCATAAAATAATCGGAATTTCGGTGATGCGCGCGCCTATTTGCGCCGCCTTGATTATAAACTCGGGGGCGAACTCCATTCCCGGGCTGCGCAGATCCAAGCCGTCGAAAACTTCCCGGGTAAAGCCCCTCATTCCGCAATAGCTGTCGCCAATCCCGACGTGAAAAAAAAGGTTGAGTATCGCGGTCAATCCGGGGTTGCCGAAATATTTATGCAGCCAGGGCATCGCTCCCGGCTTGATCCCGCCTCGGAAACGATTCCCCATCACCAGGTCGAAGCCCTCACGCCATTTATCCACGAATTGCGGCACCGCGGAAAAATCGTAACTGTCATCCGCGTCGCCCATGATGATGAAGCGCCCTCGTGAGGCCGCAATGCCCCCGCGCAGCGCCGCGCCGTAACCACGCTGTTCCACGCGCACCACGCGCGCCCCATGCGCTTCCGCGATCTTCATCGATCCATCCGTTGATCCATTGTCCGCCACCACCACTTCCCCTCGTAACCCCCCAGCCACAAACGCCGCCAGCGCTTTGTCGATGCAGATGCCCACCGAGTTCGCCTCATTCAGGCAGGGAATGACCACCGAAACCTCGAGCGCCGCGCTCGGGAAATCGCTCCTGGTGGCATTTTTTGTTAGTGTGGCCAACAACATCTCCGTTTTTCTGCCTCAAGCGCTCGCCAGAATAGCATTAAATGGCCTTCAACTTGTCCTAAGGCCGCCCGGCGCGAGTTATCCGCTGTCGTCTCCACCGGTTGCGAAACCAAGCCGGCCCACAGCCTCCGCGGCTACCCCCGCCACGCCGCAAGCCGCCAGCGACATCTAGTTCTCCCGTAATTGCCTGCCCCCCGGATTACGCGCTATTGTCTTGCCCTAGATGTTCCCCCTTCGCGATACCCATATCGGCATCGACCTGGGCCTTTTCCTGTGCTTTCTACTCGTATGCTTTGCGCCCCATTTCGGCGACCCCCTGGCTGGCGCAATCGAAAAATTCGCCCTCCAATTCGCGGAGCATAAGCGGCTGGCGATTTTCTCGCTGGCGGCCTTCACCATTGCCCTCCGACTCGCCCTCCTACCCGCCGTTCCCGTTCCTTCCCCCTCCTTTCATGACGAGTTCGGCTACTTGCTTGCCGCCGACACCTTCGTACACGGGCGCCTGACCAACTCGCCCCATCCCATGTGGGTCTATTTCGAAACTTTTCACGTAAATCAATTCCCCACCTACATGTCCAAGTATCCCCCGGCGCAGGGCGCGGTGTTGGCTCTCGGGCAATTGCTGGGGAATCCCTGGATTGGCGTGCTTTTGAGCACTGGCGCAATGTGCGGCGCTATAGTCTGGGCCTTGCAAGGCTGGTTGCCTCCTCAATGGGCTTTGCTCGGCGGCTGTCTCGTCGTCATCAGGCTCGGCATTTTCAGCTACTGGATGAATAGCTACTGGGGCGGCTCGGTTGCCGCCATAGGAGGCGCGCTCGTTCTGGGAGCGCTGCCCAGAATTCGCCATTTTCGGCGCACGCGCGATGCCGTCCTGATGGCGCTGGGCATGGCTATCCTGGTAAATACCCGCCCGTTTGAGGGTTTTATATTTTGTATCCCGGTGATGGTTGTGCTCGCCGTATGGCTGTTCCGCGAGAGGTGGAGCGCCTTTAGAACCGCGGTGCCCCGGCTCATTCTGCCTTTTTGCGCCGTGATGCTCTGCTGTGGGATTTTCATCGGTTATTACAACTGGCGAGGAACGGGCCATCCATTGCTAACTCCGTACCAGGTTAACGATCGAGCGTATTGGTCTGCGCCGCCATTTTATTGGAGCGGGGGGAATCCTCCGCGCCGCCATCTGAACCCGCAATTTGACGCCTTTTACAACGTCTACACGCGAAACCCCGGACTCCGGGCGCGAATCATCGGCATCCGCCAGAGTCTGGTTTTCGCAATTTATGTTTGCTACACGCTTGCCTCTTTTTGTTTTTCCCGGGTCTTTATCATTCCATTTCTGCTCCTGCCCTGGATGCTGGCCGACCGCCGAATCCGTTTGCCGCTGATCCAAGTAGTTCTTTGTTTTCTCGGGTTTCTCGTCGTCCCATGGTTTTCTCCGCACTATGCCGCGCCCCTGGTACCCACGCTGTTCCTGCTCCTCACCCAGGCCTTCCGGCATCTTCGGCAGGTCCATTATCACGGACAACCCCTAGGCGTGGCCTTGTCCCGCCTGACCATTCTGGCTCTCTTCCGGCCCGTCGCCGTATCTGCTGTCGCCTTGCTTCCGTTCCATCTGGTGGCCAAACCTCCGGAGTACCAGGTGCCCACCATCGCCTATCGCCAGCAAATCCAAACCCGCCTCAATGCCATGCCAGGCCTGCATCTGGTCATCGTGCGCTATGGGCCCCAGCACAATGCCAATGTGGAATGGGTGTACAACCGCGCCGAAATCGATCGCGCCAAGATCGTCTGGGCTCGGGAAATTCCCGGTAGAAGCCTCGACCCGTTGCTGCATTATTTTTTCGGCCGTCACCTCTGGCTTGTCGAACCCGATGCCCCCATCCCCCTTTTGAAGCCGTTCGTGCCGTAGAGAGGAGAGCCGCCATTTATCTCTGATTCCATGCCTGCTTCGCCGCCGCAGTTTTGCGCGCAATGACCAGCATTGCCGAAGTCTTCGCGCCCAAAAGCCCGCGCAGCAGGTCGATACCCGTGAACGCCGCGATCCCCCATAGGCTTTTCATAGGGTCAAATACCTTCCCCAGACGCGGACGCGAGCCCTTTTCATACCGCACCAGGTGATGAAGCGAGTACATCCAGAATGAATGCCCGGTTTGAAATCCGACCGATATCACCTCCATGCCGTTATCGGTAAGCAGCCGCGCGATCGTTCGCGGCGTAAACAGATTCCAGTGCCGCGGAATGTGATATCCGCCCCAATAGGTGCGTTGGAATAGCCGGGCATCCACGCTGTCCAGGTTCGGCGTTTCCAGCGCGAATATCCCCTCTGGCGAAAGCCAATCGCGGATGCGCCTCACCACCGTCGCCGGATCGTCCACGTGTTCGATAACATGAAACATCGTGGCGAGGTCGATGCCGCCTTCGGGAATGCCCTGCGCATCTTCAACTCGCTCGCAGAACACCTCCGGATAACCTTCTCCGTGCAAACGCTCCACGACGCGCCCATCCAGCTCGAGCCCATAAAGTCCGGAGCGCTGCACGCCAAATGTTTCGAGAACTTTCAGAAACCGCCCGTCGCCGCAGCCCACATCAAGATACGTT
>PLJR01000166.1:0-1349 GCA_003140295.1 Acidobacteriota bacterium | reverse complement strand
GCCTTGGCTTTCCGAGCCACCGGATTGATGCCCGCATAGTTGTACGAATAATAGCTAGGTGGGTAGATCGTACTCAATTCCGTCACCGCTGGCCGGGGGTTCAGCCACACGTGCCCGCAGTCGGAGCACTTGACGAAGTGCCAGCAGTTCACGCACGTCANNTAATCGAAGCCCGCCGAAAACTCGCTCTGCTCCCGCCCCCCGCACACCGGACACGCCGGCACCGGCTCGGTTGCGATCAGCGGCGACCCGCGCTTGTAAAATTCTTCCGGGGCGCGAACGAATTGCGGCTCGACTTGCCCGCTCATCTCCCGGCTTTGCAATCTTCCATGGGAACCGCGGACCAGTAGCGCCACAAGTACGAAAAATACGAATCGCGCCATATCAGTCCGGCTGCTTCCGGATGGCCCTGTATTTCTCGGTCCGCGATCGGCAAGTTGTAGTAGGGAATCGACGGCCACAGATGATGCGCGGTGTGATAGTTCATATTCATCGGCGCCACCAACATGCGCTCGATGCCATTACTGGTATAGGTAATCAAGCGGTGGTCGTCGGCCGCCCGATCCCCCTCGGTATGCGAGTGTTCCGCGAAGGACCGAAAATTGTCGCCCAGAAACATGAACGCGTACACCGGAAACACCCACAGCACGGGATAAGCCCACCACCCAATCGCCCAGGTGAGCCCTCCGGCCAGAACCAAAAACCAGCCGAATAGCAGGGCAAAGTCCCGCAACGTGTAATCGTCCGATTGAAAATTTGGCCGGTCGGTTGGATAATCTGGCCGTCTCCGCCTAAAAAATACCGCCTCGGCGGAACGCCAGAAACTGAGCACTCCCGATAAGAAGCCCACCAGCTCGGGATGGCTATTCTTGTTGAAGCACCCGTGTTTGTGGCGGTCGGGATCTTTCAAAGTGGCTAAGTTGCGGTGGTGTGCCAGGTGGTTGAGATTGTTTATACGGTTGATTGCCCCAATCGGCGCCAGAATCAGCAAATCCGTCCAGAAATCGTTTTTGCGAATGTTAGGCAAAAGCCGCCGGTGCATCCCATCGTGCCCAATGATAAAAAGACCGTAATACCGATTGCCGATCACCGGGATAGCAATCATCACCGTCCACCAGGCGGGGTGCAACGCTACCAAGCTCAGCGCCGCCGCTATCCAGGCCCAGCACTGCGCAATATCCACCATGGCGATCCACGGCTTAAGCGTGCTCAATTCCCGAATCCGGTTTGCCGGCAGCAAGACGCGCCGATACGGCAAATATGGGCTCGTTTGGCCCATGAGGGGATAAGCCGCCAGCATACCGAAATTTTAAGAGCTTTCCCCGGAACTAGCAAGCCTCGTAAAAAAT
>PLJR01000345.1 GCA_003140295.1 Acidobacteriota bacterium | reverse complement strand
TGCGGGACTACTGTGACATTCGAGGCACGGGTTGGTCACCGCGATAGGCGTCGCCAGGTACATCGACGGTCCGAGAGGCGTGTCCCGCTCTCCCGTCAATCGCTTCTGATCGGGATGTTCACGCAGATATCCGATCACGTCGTTTTCCCAATCGGCAGCGCGATGTTCGGGGTTGGTGGGGTTGAGCGTGGCTTCCCGGTAGGCATACTCGGGATAGTTCTGCCGGAGCTTGTTGAAAATGGTGATCGCTCCGAAGGCCGGCACGGTCTCGGAGAGGAATCGTTTCTGGTGTTGAGGATTCTGCTGGAGCAACGGTCCAAGATCGGATGTGGTGTAGTCGCGTACCGACCTGGCGCTGGCCATCATCA
Organism: Acidobacteriota bacterium; assembly: GCA_003140295.1. Taxonomy (GTDB): domain Bacteria; phylum Acidobacteriota; class Terriglobia; order Acidiferrales; family UBA7541; genus Palsa-189. The sequence continues at coordinate 3,906 of PLJR01000345.1, read as the reverse complement.
ACTCGGCTTCCTGGAGGACTTCGCGGCGGGCATTGCTGATGAGGAAGCTGTAGATAACTTGTGAAATGATCAGGCCGCCCGTCAAAAATAGCACCAGCAAGATGANNGTTAAACTTTGTCAGCAGCTTCATTGGCGGACCCCTTTGCGCCGAAGGGATTGGTCAGCGGGTTAGGAGAGTGTGAACTCCTGGAGAGCCGATCGTAAAGAAATCTCGCTCTCCAAACGAAGNNTCATGTATTCCGCCGTGGCATAGGGCGCATAACGACAACGGGGGAGGCATGCCGGCCGTCCTGCCTCCCCCGTTGTCGTTATGCGCCCTATGCCACGGCGGAATACATGATGACGCCGCGTTTTCGTTACGCCGCTGGTCGCGGTTGCGGCGGGTGCGACCTACTACAGCGAAGCGTTGTCGATGACGAAGCGGTACTTCACGTCGCCTTTGAGCAGGCGCTCGTAGGCTTCATTGACCTGCTGGATGCGGATCATTTCGATGTCCGCGGTGATTCCGTGCTCCGCGCAGAAATCCAGCATCTCCTGGGTTTCACGGATGCCGCCGATGGCCGAACCGGCGAGGCTGCGGCGCTTCATGATCAAATTGAAGGCCGCGATAGGCGCGGGTTTTTCCGGCGCGCCGACCAGCGTCATGGTGCCATCTAGCTTCAACAACTGCAGATAGGCGTTCAGGTCATGCTGCGCGGAGACCGCATCGAGGATAAAGTTGAAGCTGTTGGCATGTTTGCGCATCTCGGCCTCATTCTTGGAAACGACGACCTCGTCGGCACCAAGGCGCAGAGCGTCCGCAGTCTTGTTGGGAGACGTGGTGAAGAGCACTACGTGGGCGCCGAAAGCGTGGGCGAATTTCACGGCCATGTGTCCCAGTCCGCCAAGGCCGACGATGCCGACTTTCTGACCTTTGCCAACTTTCCAGTGACGCAAGGGTGAAAAGGTAGTGATGCCCGCGCATAGCAGCGGTGCGGTTCCGGCAGGATCCAATTTGTTGGACACGCGCAGGACGTAAGCTTCGTCAACCACGATGCTCTGCGAATAACCCCCGTAGGTGACGCCGCCGAGAATCTTGTCCTGGCCGTTGTAGGTCAAGGTCAGGAAATTGTCGCAATACTGCTCCTCCCCGGCGCGGCAATTGGCGCAGACGCGGCACGAATCCACCATGCAGCCGACCGCGGCGATGTCTCCCTCCTTGAATTTCTTTACCGCGCTGCCGGCCTTGACGACCCGGCCGACGATTTCGTGGCCAGGCACGCACGGATAGGTCGTCGGCATCACCTCTTTCCACTCGTTGCGGACCTGGTGCAAATCCGAATGGCAGACCCCGCAATAGAGAATTTCGATTTCCACGTCCTGCGGACGTGGCGAGCGCCGTTGCAGCGTGAAAGGCGCCAGACCCGAGGACGCGCTTTGGGCCGCATACGCTTTCGCGGTGTACGTTTGTACTTTCGATGGAGTTTCTTTTTGTGCCGCCGTCTGCTGCCCTGCTTCTGTCATGTTTATATTCCTCCCTGGTCCCGCCGTAGTCCGCTCGGGGAACTTAGCAACCGGGTTAGATGAAGCGGCAATGGAATGGGTCACACTGGCGATCGGACCGCATTCGCAATGCCCCTATCAGCCGAAATATCAGGCGGAACTCGTGCGTACTAGTCCTCCGGGACCGCGGAAATCAACGCTTGTATCAGAAGGATACACGGCGCGCGCATAGGCGTTTAGCCTTTGAGCACTTTTTTCCGACTTTTCCCCACAAAGCCTGCACCCTAACGGCAAGCACAACCGTCCATTTAGTGAGCGGCTTTGTGCGTCCGGTCTATTATCGCCGGAAGCCACGCTCACCCACAGGAACTCGGCTAACCTGCACGATTTTCCGGGGGAATTATCCATACGACTGAGAGGACCTGACCAATGCGTATTGGCAAGAAGCAATTCATTTCCGGCCTGGCGGTTTTGACACTTACGATGCCGGTATGGGCCCGCACCTACAAGCAATCACTGCCGCTCGAAAAAGACGCGACCATCGGAAGCGCCCAACTGAAGCCCGGGGAGTACCAGTTGACGGCCGATGACGCCAAGACGGAACTCAATATCCTGCGCAACGGCAAAGTAATCGCGACCGTGCCGGGACAGTGGGTCAAGATTCAAAAGCCTCAGAGCTCCACGGTTCTTTCCGATGGAGACAAGATCACCCAGGTGCAGTTCGGTGGCAGCGATCAAGCCTTCCAACCACAGTAAATCCGCAAAGCTTAATCCACGGAAGCGAGGGCGACCTTTGGTTCGCCCTCGCCCAACTTTCCAATGAAATTTTCCTGAACTCCCCAATACCGGAATCAGCAATCTGCCGTGCATGTTGGCATTGCCGGAACTTGCCTAAGTTCTGGCCAAAGCCCTGCCCCCCGACTGAACGGTCCCATACGCGTAAATGCCGCAATATTATTGTGCGCAAAATTTATTTGCCTGGAAAATTTCTGGTGTGGCAAATTTGTTTGTCTCGGGGCCACGCAGGCGTACGGTTCCGCGTCTCAAGAACCCTTAAATCGGAGATTTCGGATGAATCGACTAGGAAGAACTGTGGGCCGCCGCCGGAAGGTCTACATCGCTGTGTTCGCCGCGCTGATGATCGTTGCGGCCGCGGGCATCACGTTCACCATCGGATGGCGTCCATTCCTTGGGCCGCGGGCGCGCCCACTGACTTCGCGCAAATTTGATGCCACGCCGGAGCGCCTGGCACGCGGCGCCTACCTCGTGAACAGCGTAGCCGACTGCATGGATTGCCATGCGGAGCACGATTGGACCAATCACGAAGCGCCGATAACGCCGGGCACGCTGGGCGCTGGGCAGGACATGAACGGAATGAAGGGCCTTCCCGGGCAAGTATATGCCCCGAATATTACGCCCGATCGGGAGACGGGCACAGGCAACTGGACCGACGACCAATTGGGCCGGGCTATCCGCGAAGGTGTGAGCCACGACGGGCGGGCGCTGTTTCCCTTTATGCCGTATCCGGGGTTCCGCGCNNATCACTGCCTGCAGTGCGCAAGCAGCGGCCGACGACCGAGCTGATTTTTCCCGTCAATTACCTGATCCGCAGCGTCCCCAAACCGGTGGACGCGCCCGTGCCGCAGCCGGACGTTTCGACACCTGAGAAGCGCGGGAAATACCTGGCAACGATTGCCGGCTGTGGGGATTGCCATACGCCGCAAGACGCACACGGACAGCCGCTGCCAGGCATGGATTTCGGCGGCGGGGTTATTTTCGACGGACCTTGGGGCCGCGTAGCCAGCGCCAACATCACTTCCGACGCGTCGGGAATTCCTTATTATGACGAGGCCCTATTTACCCAAGCGATTCGCACGGGATTCGTGAAGGCCCGGCCGCTCAATCCGATCATGCCGTCGCATACTTTCCGCGGGATGACCAACGAAGATATCGCCGCGGTTTTCGCCTACGTCAAAACCTTCAAAACCGTGCGGCATCACGTCGACAATACGGAACCGCCGACCTATTGCCAGGTCTGCCGCCAAACTCACGGCGGCGGAAACCAGAACTGAACCGTTCGCGGGCCTGTTGCCGCGCTACCTACCGATCGACAGGTTTTGCGAACCCCCTAGCCAGTGTTACCCGGCATGCGTGGCGGGCGCAAATTGCGTTATGATGCAAGTTCTGCAACGTCGAGAGGGGATTTCCTATCCATGTGCGCTGTTTCGAGGAATTCACTGGGCTCGTGTGACGCGCTGAAAGTGGGCGGCCGAGAGTACGAAATTTTCCGGCTGGACGCGCTCGAGCGGCGCGGCATCGGACATGTATCGCAGCTGCCGTTTTCCATTCGGGTGTTGCTCGAAAATTTGCTGCGGCAGGAAGACGGCCACTTCGTGCGGCCCGCCGACATCGAGGCCCTGGCG
>PLJR01000215.1 GCA_003140295.1 Acidobacteriota bacterium | reverse complement strand
GCCATGCTGGGCCAGCCGCTCTCGCTGCTGGTTCCCGACGTCGTCGGATTCAAGCTGCACGGACGCCTGCCCGAAGGTGCTACCGCCACCGACTTGGTCCTGACAGTGACGCAGATGCTGCGGAAAAAGGGCGTGGTCGGACGCTTCGTGGAATTTTACGGTACCGGCCTGTCGAGCCTCACCCTTCCCGACCGTGCGACCATCGCCAACATGGCGCCNNGCCACCATCGGCAACATGGCGCCCGAATATGGCGCGACCATGGGATTTTTTCCCGTGGATGCGGAAACGCTGGCCTATCTCCGCTTCACCGGCCGCACCCCCGAGCGCGTGGCCCTGGTGGAGGCCTACACCAAGCTTCAGGGAATTTTCCGCACCGACCAGACGCCCGACCCGATTTTCACCGATACGCTGGCACTCGATCTGGCCACCGTCGAACCCACCCTCGCCGGTCCCAAGCGTCCCCAAGACAGGGTGCCGCTGCGTCAATCGAAGGCCGCCTTTGCCACGGCGATGGAGGGTGTGGCGCAAAAGCACGTCGCGGTGAAGAGCAATGGCGACAGTTTCGAGCTGGGAAACGGCTCGGTGGTGATTGCAGCGATTACCAGTTGCACGAATACCTCAAATCCGTCGCTGATGCTTGGCGCCGGCCTGCTGGCGAAAAAAGCCGTGGAGCGCGGCCTGCACTCGAAGCCTTGGGTGAAAACGAGCCTGGCGCCCGGTTCCAAAGTGGTGACCGATTATTTGCAAGCCGCCGGGCTGACTCCCTTTTTGAACGAGCTCAATTTCAACCTCGTGGGCTACGGGTGTACCACCTGCATCGGCAACAGCGGACCGCTGCCGGAGTCGGTGGGCGCGGCCATCAAGGAAAACGGCTTGGTAGCGGTTGCCGTACTGAGCGGAAATCGCAACTTCGAGGGGCGCATCCATCCGCTGGTGCGTGCGAATTACCTGGCCTCGCCTCCGCTTGTGGTGGCTTACGCCCTCGCGGGGCGCATGGATTTCGACATGGCCAGCGAATCGCTGGGCAACGACCAGAATGGCCAGCCCGTTTTTCTGCGCGACATCTGGCCCACTCCGCAGGAAGTGGAGAACACGGTTCGGTCCGCGGTGACCACCGCCATGTACAACAAGGAATATGCCGAAGTGTTTCAGGGAGACGAGCGCTGGCGCAGCCTCCCGGTGCCCGAGGGCGACCGCTACGCCTGGGAGGAGAAGTCCACCTACATCAAGCGGCCCCCGTTTTTCGACGGCATGCCCAAGGAGCCGCTGCCACTCGCCGATATTCACGGCGCTCGCGTCCTGGCGGTGCTGGGGCACAGCGTCACCACCGACCACATCTCCCCCGCGGGCTCGATTCAGCCCGACGGGCCTGCGGGCAAATATCTGGTCGCCAATGGCGTAAAGCCGGTGGATTTCAATTCGTATGGGGCGCGCCGCGGCAATCACGAAGTAATGATGCGCGGCACCTTTGCGAACATTCGCTTGCGCAACCTGCTGGCGCCCGGCACCGAGGGAGGCTGGACGCTGCACCAGCCGAGCGGCGAGAAGATGTCCATCTTCGAAGCCGCGATGCGCTATCAGCAAGAGTGCGTGCCGCTGGTGATTCTCGCCGGGAATGAATACGGCGCCGGGTCCTCGCGCGACTGGGCCGCCAAAGGAACGTTGCTGCTGGGCGTCAAAGCCGTGATCGCGGAAAGCTACGAACGCATACATCGCAGCAACCTCGTAGGCATGGGCGTGCTTCCCCTCCAGTTCCTCGCCGGGCAAACGCCGGAATCACTGGGATTGACGGGCCATGAAACGTACTCGGTCGAGGGTGTGAGCACCCTTGCGCCGCACGCTCAACTTCGAGTACGCGTACGGGACGACAGCGGCACGGAGAAAGCGTTCGACGCCCTCGCACGCGTAGATACGCCGGAAGAAGTCGCCTACTACAGGCACGGCGGAATTCTGCCCTACGTGCTCCGCCAGATGCTCTAGAGCGAAGCTTCGTACCCCGAGACTTCGGACTCGGTAAGCGGTGCCACCCAGTCGCCCGCCGGTAACCACAGTGAAAGCGCTATCCGGCAATTTCCACCACGCTTCCCATCCCTCAACTAATCGTTCAGAATGAGCCACAAATTTCCCGCTTATCCTTAGGGGGTTTCTCTTTGAACCACCAGTCTAGCGAAAGAGTTTCATAATGGAACAGGTACTGGTACCCTAAATCGCGGTCGTAAATGCGCTCCCGACAGGAACCTGTTTCTGCGACCAGCAGCATGCAAGCGGCCAAGGAGTTTTGGGCATGAAACGAAAGAAGCTCGGAGAGGTACTGCGCGAGCGCGGCAAGATTTCACTGGATGATCTGCAGAACGTTGTGAGCGACCAGCAGGGCAAAATGCTCTATCTGGGAGAAATTCTGCTGGAACGCGGGCTGGTGTCGAAACTGGACATTGCCGCTGCTCTCGAAGAAGTCTCGCACTTCGCTTACCTGGATTGTTCCACCGTCATCGCCGACGGGCAGGCGTTGACGCTGGTTACGCGCGCGGTGGCCGAGCGCTGCCTTGCGTTGCCGATCCGCTTAGAAGGCAAATCGCTGATAGTCGCCATGGCGGAGCCGCAAAACCTGGCGATCGTGGCGGAGCTGCGATTCACGGCGGGAGTGGACATTGCGCCACGCCTCGCCTTTCGCTCCGAGTTGAAGGACGCCATTCAGAGACACTACGCGCCGAAAGAACGGCCGGGAGACAAAGGTCCCAGATCGTCCGCGACCAAAGAAGTAGTCACCATGGGTATGCCGGATATCAAATTCGAGGAAATAGAATTTTTCTCGACCAGTTCGCGGCAGAGTAACCAGGAAGCGATCCAGGAAATGCAGGCGGATCTGCGGCAGCGCAAGACGCCGGCGGTGCAATTGGTGTCGGAGATGATTCAGATGGCGCTGGCCAAACATGCCAGCGACATTCACATCGAGCCGCGGGCCTATCAGACCTCGGTGCGGATACGCGTGGACGGAGTTTTGCGCGATCTGCAAAGCATCCCTCGAGGCCTGCAGAATTCACTCGTATCGCGGGTAAAGATTCTGTCGGACATGGATATCGCGGAGCGCCGCAGCCCCCAGGACGGCCGGTTCATGGTGCAACTGGGCGCCCGGCAGGTGGACCTGCGAGTTTCGACGCTGCCCACGCAGTACGGCGAAAAGGTGGTGATGCGGCTGCTCGAAAGCACCGCGCAGGTGACTTCGCTCCGTGAATTGGGGATGTCTCCCGACGTGGAAGAATTGCTCTCGGATTTGCTGGTTATACCGCAAGGAATGATCTTGGTCACCGGCCCGACCGGGTCGGGAAAGAGCACGACGCTGTACTCGGCATTGAACATGCTACGCAAAACCGCGGTCAACATCGTTACCGTGGAAGACCCCATTGAATACGTGCTGCCAGGGATCAACCAATCCCACGTAAATACCAAAGCGGGCCTGACCTTCGCGGGCTGCATTCGGTCGATCCTGCGGCAAGATCCGAACATCATCATGGTCGGCGAGATTCGNNGACTCGGAAACCGCGGAGATCGCCATGAAAGCGGCGCAGACCGGACACATGGTGCTTTCGACGCTGCACACCAACGACAGCGTGTCGGCGATCGTCAGGCTGCTGGATTTGGGAGTGCCTGGATACCTGATCGGTTCTTCGCTCACCGGGATTCTGGCGCAGCGGCTGGTGCGGAAGCTGTGCTCCTGCCATTCCATTGAACCGGCCGACGCCGAATTCCGGCGGCGCCTGGCGCGCATGGGTGTGCAGGCTCCGAAAACGATGGCGGTTCCGTTGGGTTGCCCGAAGTGCGACTCAACCGGCTACGCGGGACGCATTGGAATATTCGAGCTGCTGAATTTCGACGACAGCGTGCGCTCGGCGGTGCGGGTCACCGCGCGCAGCGATGAAATTCGCGCTACGGCGCGGAGCCGCGGCATGCGCACGATGCAAGAAGACGCGCTCAGCAAGCTTTATGCCGGCTTGACGACACTCGACGAGGTGGCGCGCGTGATTTCGTTCGAGGCCATCTTGCGGACCGATTGCGTCAGCTGCGGGCAACACGTGCTCGCCGCATACCGTTTCTGCCCCCACTGCGGAGTGGCGCGTGATCCCGAAATCGCCGTCTCCGGGCCGGTTTCCGAACGCCCGATTTTGGCGGAGTCGCTGCCCTGATTAAAACCCAGCATTCCCAATAACTATCTCTTGACGGCGGTTACTTAGCCGCGAGGCCGTTTGCGCGTAACTCTCGCAGCTCCGCCAATTTGGTCGTGCAGCGCGTCCCGCCCCGCCGGAAAACGGCGCGCCAGAATATAAAGAAGAACCACTCCCGCGACGCCCGAAACCACGCTCGCCGCTTGCGCATTCGTCAGACCGAAGAACGAACGCGGGTTGATGCGGATGAACTCCACCAGAAATCGCGCCGCCGCGGTCGTCACCAGGTACCAGCCAAAAACATTCCCGGCCGGACCGTTTCTTTGGATGTCGCGGCGCCCGACCCGCCACAGAAAATAGGCGACCGCCAGAGCCGCGAGAAATTCATAAATGGGCGTGGGGTGCACGCGTTCCGTCGTAGGCACCAGGCCGTTCGGAAAACTCATGCCCCACGGCAACGACGTCGGCTTGCCGTAGTCGCCGTCCCCGGATATGAGGCACCCGATGCGGCCGATACCGTAGCCCACCGCGGCTGCGGGCGAGGCCACGTCCAACATCAAAAGCATTTTCATGCGGTGACTGCGCGCGAGAAAAACCAGCGCGATAAATCCGCCGATCACCGCGCCAAACCACGCGAACCCCGTGGTACTGAAAAGCAACGGCCACGGATTCGCGAAAAATTCCGCGGGACTCTCGAGCAGATGGTAAAGCCGCGCTCCGGCGAGGCCCGCCAGCCCGGTGGCGCCAATAATACTTTCGGCGTCGATGGGAATATTCCGCCGCCGCAGATCGGCGCGAATCACAAAAAACGCGCAGATCAGCCCCGTGGCTACCAGCAGGCCGTAGGTGCCCAGCGTCAGGGGGCCGAGATGGATGAAAGGGTACATTCAAGAGCCCAGGGCGCGGCGTAGCACGTTCCAGGGCAGGGTAAACGCCGTCAGTGGATGCGACCACAGGCGTTGCGCCATCAGCCACCCATGAAGCCGCGAGCGCTCCAGGCCCTGTGCAGTAAGACGATGCGTCGCATCTTCGATGGTATAGCGATGCCACCAGCCGCCGATCATCCGGCGATTCCTGGCGGATTCCTCGCCGCTCCACGTGCTGCCCGTCGAGCCTGCGGGCTGCCCGTAAAGGTGCGTGTAATCATGATTCTGGTGCACGGCGGTGACGACGCGCGTGGCATCCACTACCGCGGCGCCTTGCGAACGTGCCCTCCACACCAGGTAGTTGTCCCAGAAGCCGCGTCCAATCGCCAGCGGAAGCAATCCGGCAGCAAATCCGCGCGTGAATACAAAGTAATCGATAAACGTCGGCGGCCGCAGCACATTGTCATTATGAGCCCGCTCCACGAGTGCCTGCTGCCAGTCATGCGCGCTGAAGTCCCAGGGCGCACTTAAATCCACATCCCAGCGCCGCCCGATCATCAGGAAATGTCTAAATGTCGCGCGCACTCTCGCCACCGCGGAGACGAAATCGCCAGTGAGCATGATATCCGCATTGACGTACGCAATCACCGGGGCGGCGGCCGCACGTTCGCCGCGCGCGAAGAAATCATCGAGCAGCGGCGTACCCAACTCGTTGCGCGCACCTCCAGGCTCGTGCCGCACCCCCAGATCGCGAGCGGCCGCGGCCGTGCCCGCTTCCTCGCCGAGCAGCAGAATTTCCGGCCGCGGTTCGAGGCGGGTCCAACTGTTAATCGCATTACGTTGAATGATATCGATGTGCCCGCGAAATGGTTTAGGGATCGCAAATATAGACAATGCTGGAGACGGCGATGTGGGGCTCTGAATCATGGCGCCTGCGCCAGGCCGCGAACACTTCCGCGACGCCGAGGCCCGGCCCGCATTTCGTCCTCGGCATGGTATCCGGGGATCACTTCACGCGATTTCGGGAGGTCTCGGACTCAATTCCGCTTGCCGCGGGCGTCTCGGAGCGCGCTTTAGATTCGAGCTTGGGCTTGGACTTGGTGTAACGCAAACCGCGGCTGAGCCGCCGCAACAGCTTCGTCACGCCGGTCGGGTCGGTAGCCCACAGATCGTCCGAAGCCGCGACCACAGGTTCCACCGCCGGCCCGAGCAGCGGCGAATCCAGATCGAAAGCCGCCGCCGCCATCATGGTGCGAATGCGATCCAGACCGACGACGCGCTGGAAATTGTCGTGTTCGGGCAATTCGAGAAATCGGTAGACGCGGGGAAAGCCGGCGAGAAATGCCATCTTGATCAGCGCGCCCTCGGAGGGATAGCAGCTGGCCGCACGCAAGCTTTGGTCCTCGCCGGTCGGCTCGTCGCAGATCAGCAGCAGCGGTGTTTCCTGTGGCAGGCAGATGCTTTCGACGAGCAGCAGTTTGGCGGCCAGCGCGTGCAAGCTCCGCATCGCACGAAGGGGATTCTCCAAGTGGTAGAGCAAACCAAACGAGAGAACCAGATCGAAGCGGCCCAGGTTGGCGATCTGCGAGTCTTCCACATCGGCCACGCGAAAATCGACTCTGGGATGGCGCCGGCGCGCCTCGGCGATGTTATCTTCGCGCGCGTCGACGGCGGTTACCTCAAACCCCATATCGCGCAACGAGGCGGCGAAATATCCAACTCCGCACCCCACGTCCAAAGCCGTGCGCAAGCCGAACTCCTCCTTCCATCGCGGAAGGAAGCGGCCCAGGAATTCGCGGCGCGCAGACATGAACGCGGCCTGCCCGGGACGATCGAAGATAAAGGGCTTCGCCATTGCCAGTTCCCTGTTTAACCCTTACAAACGGCGAGACATTGTAGCCCAGACGGGTGCCGTCCCGGTACCGGCGCGCTCGGGCGTGACGTCAAGCTGCTTGTGTAAAAAGGCGGAGGGTGTGGCTCGACAATTATTGCACGGGCTGCAAGTACAGCCCG
>PLJR01000159.1 GCA_003140295.1 Acidobacteriota bacterium | reverse complement strand
AATACCATGTGCCTGCTGAGCACCCTTGGAGGAAGCCTTGGAAGCGGACATTTCTATCTTGCGAAAAACCGGACATTTCTACTTTGCGTTGACATCAATTTGCCAGCGGAACAGATATTGCACGGGCTGCAAGTACAGCCCGCACCCGTCCTCCGAACAACCCGGGCCCCACCCCCGGGTGTTTTTTTGTAAGGATATCAATCCATGAGAGTTGCTGACTAATTTTTTGCAAGGATTTCATTCTAAAAGACTTTCTGGCATTTTCCGGCAAAATTGGTCCGCGGCCTGTTTTTCGTCCTTCGCGAAGTGACTACCGCCCGCTGGGCGAGAATACGAGCGTCGGTAGGCGTTACCGGCTTCATTGGGACACCCTCTTCTATTTTACAGGATGGTGCAAGTACATCCTCGACAAATAAGGTCAGCGAGCCATGGGGGTGGGACTGCTCGTTCTTGCATGTCCGACAAGCCCTGCTATGTGGCCTGTCTGGATCATCCGACCGTCCGTCTTCAATGGCTGCTGCTGCAAGACCGCCAGCATCAAGACTGTGACAGTGCAGGGCGGGAGGTTTGCCGGTAGGAGTCCAAAGCGGAAGAATGTTTGGTTACGGCGACTTCGACATTAAATATTGCGCGGGCTCCAAGTAGAGCCCGCACCCGGATCCGAAAATCCGTGCACAACCATTTGGACGGGGAGGAACGAAATGAACGATCGATGCCGCCCCTCCCCCGACCGACTATGAAAGACTAACGCGCCACCGATTTTGGTGCGGTTGGTTTTGCGAACTTCGCCGCATCAATCGCCGCATTTGCCTGCACAGTGGCCAACTGGATAGTTCCTTGCCCGTCTGTCCAGGTCACTACCCAGTGAAAGGGCATCTTCACTCCCGAGACCTCGCGATAATCGGAGTATTCAACGTGCATGGGAATGAGGCCGACCAGAGTGTTGGTATAGCGCACCTGCCGCACCAGCAGGCCCGACTGCTTGTCAAAGTATAACTTTACGCGCGACCCGCCGGAGGTAGTTCCCTCGACGACTTGGACTGCACGATCGCCGATCGTAGTGGCGGGGAAACCGGCGCGAAAACTAGTGAAGTCTTGCTTGATCCGCGCCGGAAAAGAGAGTTCCGCGTCCACCTTAGCACCTTCTAGATCTCCTCCGGCCAGCGGCAACACCGGCACAGGCACATCTGTTTCTGGCGCCGCAGCCCATGCCGCGCGGCCATCGTAGATCGTACTTTTGTCTCCGTTAGGCTTATGGATGACCGTGGCTAGCTGGTTGGGAGCTTTGGCAAAAACCTCCACCGGCATCTTCGAAAAATCTGAGTCGAACCCCTCGTAAGTTCCTTTGGCCGCAAAGCTCGTGAGCTTGGCCAGTTGCTGGGTCCCGCCAATCGCCTGGATATACTTATCAAGAATTTGATCGGCGGAAGGCCCTGCCGCAGGCTGCCCGAGAATTTCAATTTTATCCGGATCTTCGGGAGGCGGGGTACCGTACTGCTCAGCGAGGCTCGGCGTAATCTCCGGGCGCTGGTTCCCGCGATGGCATGAGTAGCAGGTCACCATTCGCATTCCCTCGAAATTCCCTTTATTTATGGCGTTCATCATCAAAACCATTCTGCGCGCAGTATTCTTAAGCTGAGTGTCGTCCGCATACCTCTCCCAGCTGTTGGAGCTTTCCGAGACATGGCAATCGGTGCAGTTTAAACTCAAGGAGGCGGCAAAGAACCCCATCGTCCCCATGAATTCCTTCACGGGAATCCCCCGCAGCACTTGGATGTTTTTGAAAACATCTTCCGCCATCAGCGGTTTCTCGGCTGCTGCAGGCTGGCCGTTCTGACCGCGTGCCAACGAAATTCCCATCAGGCACACGATCATCGTTGCCACGGCATAGTGGATCGTTCGCCTCGATCCGAGCTTCATGTTGCCTCCGTCCCCGCTGTACGTTAAGAGTATGAACGGCGTCGTGCGTAGGTCGCGATACGCCCGCCTTCGGAGCTTCGTTCGGCCAGGTATTATATTTATGTATTCCCTTGTTCCGGGCCGGCCGACAATATACACCTCGCCGACTTCGCAGGCAATGCTTCAGCGATCACTTAATTCGATGTGGCGCGCTTGACGGTCGTGCAGATTTCGAATCAAAATCGCCGCAAATCCCGCTTGAAAACGCGATCCTTATTCCCTCCACCTATGAGTGATTGGTTCAGAAATTTTTTGGGGAAACCGAGTGGATCATAGGTCACGAATGGTTCTTTGTGGCCGCGAGACGGACTAGTTTGCTTGCTGATTAAGGCTCAATTGGGGTGCTTATCTCCCCCAAGCACAGTGTCATCCAATCTCGTGCCATCGGCGGGGTCGCCCGTTTTGGACGCGAATATGTAAACCATGATTACGTCCCCGGGCTCTAGGATGCTCTTGCTCCAACCGACCGGGGCAAGCGCCGAAGGGCTTCCGGTCTCGCCAACCCAGTGAACCATATTGCCCTTGTCATCCTTCACATCGAAATAGACAAGGGCTGTGAGGATTGGACAAATGAATTTCGTCACAGCCGCTTCCCATGTAGAGCGCGTTAGAAGCATGCGACAGGTAAGCAGGGCGTCGAAATTTGAAATTCCTGGTTTCGCACGCCGCCGGCGGCCTTGACCGTCGTTTCAGTCGAGCGTATGCTCCGCAGTTCGAACGGTTGGGAAATCGGCACTCGGAAAACTTCAGGAGAGACTTGAAATGCAAAATCGATTTGGCGGGGTCATCCTAGGCTTGGCGGCAGTGCTGGTTCTTGCTTCTGTCATACGGGCCCAAATGGTTCAGCCTCAGCCTAAGCAAGGAAATGANNAAGCGCGATTTGACTGGCACCTGGGCAGGACCCGGGTCCGGGTCAGGGATTATAAATCCAAGAGCAATGGAGCAGCCCTCGCTGACGCCCTTGGGGCAACAACTGATGAGTCAAAATAAGCCGCTGGGAAAGTTCAGCCCAGCGGGCACCAACGATCCTCATGTCAGGTATTGTGATCCGTTTGGAGTTCCGCAGAACATGATTAACGAAATACGCGGCATGTCGTTCGCGACGATGCCGAATCGAATTGTGATGTTGCTTCAGTTCCAGGACATCTGGCGCGAAATCTGGCTGGACGGGCGAGTGCTTCCAGCTGGTGTAGGCGGATCGCAGAAGGGCGCGCTAGATCCCAGATACAACGGGTATTCAGTAGGCCACTGGGAAGATGACAACACCCTCATTGTCGACACGACCGGACTGGACGACAGGACCTGGGTGACTTCCGCTGGGTACCCGCATACCCTGGATGCACATGTGCAAGAACGTTTCACTCGCAAGGACCACAACGATATGACGCTGACCATCACCGTGGACGATCCTAAGATTTATACCAAGCCCTTTTCGTTGCCGGCGCAAAATTTCAGGTGGATTCCGAATCAGGAACTTGATGAATGGCTCTGTCTGCCTTCGGACGTCATGGAGTACCTAAAGACGATGGGTGATCCCGCAGGCAGCGATCCTAACGCTGCACCACAACCGCGCTAGGCAGAGACAGTGACAATGCGGGCCAGTTTTTTTCGGGCACGCTTGCTGGGTCACGCTCCATCAGTTCCGCCATCTCGCCGCTCGCGACTCGGGCCGCAAACGGGTGCGGTCTCTGACTTGGAGCCCGAGCAATATTTNNGATAAGAGCACATTCTTGACACTGGCGGGCGGCTGGCATATTGTGAGGCGCGCGTTCGGTCTTGGTCAGACTTGATTTCAGGCTCGGAGGCAATAAGATGAGAATGAAGGTGCTGTCGCTTGCTGCATTAATCGCCGGACTTCTAACTGTTGGCGGTCCGATGTTCGCACATCACGGGGCCGCGGCGTACAACATGAGCAAGCCAGTGGTCCTGAAGGACGCCGTAGTGACCCAGTACAAGTGGATTAATCCCCATCCGTTGATCGTGGTGGATTATAAAGACGACAAGGGTGCCGTCCAGCATTGGACTACGGAAATGGGCAGCACGCCCGCCTCTAGTCTAATCGGCTGGAGCCGAACCACGCTGAAGCCTGGAGACGTGATTACCCTTTACCTATGGCAAACCAAGAGCGGCCTGGCGGTGGGGCGTCTAAATAAGGTTGTATTAGCCGATGGTACGGTGATGCGAGATACGCAGACGGGGGCGGACAACGGAGGCCGGGCGGACAAAGATGTTGGGAGGTAGGTAAACGCAGCCTGAAACTATATTACGCCATCTGTCCTGCGCACTTGTTTAAATGTATTCTCCCAGGGCGCCTATTAATTTCCCGAAGAACGCGGCGCCCCTGGATCTCTCGGAGGTGTTCTTTCCGTCATCAGGAATGCCGCCGCTGTCCAGCGGTACCGTCCATCCCGCCAAATGTGCCGCTGCACGCCTCTACGCGGGATTTCGACGATCATTTTATTACGTGGGCTCCAAGTAGAGCCCACACCCGTGATTGATGATGACGGTTCGTTCATACCCACAGTGACGACACTCCCGCTGGCCCTCGTAAAAATCTAGGTCATTCCTGGCTCAGCTCGCCGCCGCGTTCGAGTTCTGGGCGCCACTACTTCTCCAGGCACGGAATTGTTTTCCACAACCCCCGAACAAAAGGCGCCGTCGCCGTTTCTGCGCCTTCGGAATACTCACACAAATGTCCATCGCGAGATTTCAAGGCATGTGGTTTCCGGTGGTTACGTCTGGCCAAACAGCACTTGAGCTGGCCAAAACCATCCCTCGGAACACATTGATGTAACTGGCGTTGCCTACGGTTGTAATCAATTAATCTGGAAATTTCTGGTTGACATGATTTCCAGAGAATGATAGACAACCAGTCCATAATCGGGTTGCGGTCCAGAAGCACCCTCCGAACGGATGTGGAC
This sequence comes from Acidobacteriota bacterium, assembly GCA_003140295.1. Lineage (GTDB taxonomy): Bacteria > Acidobacteriota > Terriglobia > Acidiferrales > UBA7541 > Palsa-189. The sequence continues at coordinate 9,848 of PLJR01000159.1, read as the reverse complement.
GGGGATCCCTCAAAGGGATATGGAACGTCACGATTAACCCGCGGGTGTGTGTCGGCGCGCAGTGGCGAAAACAAGGTACAAGTTCCACCACTACCCAAGTGGATCTGATTTCGGCCGTGCGCCACAAGTCTAAAGCATTGTGCTGGAGGGGGGCTATGAATTACTTCACGTCAAACGTCCGAAAAATGATCGAACTGTTGGGTGCGACTGTCGCTATCCTTGTGATGTCCTTGTCCCTGTTCGCGCAGGTCAATACAGGCCGTATTGTTGGAACCGTGACCGACCAATCCGGCGGTGTGATCGCCGGCGCGATGGTTGCCGTGACCAACGTGGACACGGGCGTGGCGCGGAGTCTGATCACGGACGACGCCGGAGAATTCTCCGCGCCCAACCTGAATGCGGGCAAGTATTCGGTGCGCGCCTCAGCCACTGGCTTCCAGGCGTTCGAGCGCCAGAACATCGAACTCGAAGTTGGTAAAGATGTGCGTATTGATGTGCAGCTCACGCCCGGTCAGGTCAATCAGACGATCACAGTATCTGAGAGCGTTCCTCAGCTGGACACTACCACTGCCACGGTCACCGGAACCCTCAACACCCAGACTATCGCTGACATTCCTCTGAACGGCCGCAATTACCAGAATTTGCTGCAGCTCCGTCCCGGCGTGACGACGAAGCCGGGCGGCGGGACGCTGACGACGTCGACCAACGGACTGCGCCCCGAAGACAACAATTACTATGTCGAGGGATTGGACAACGATGAGCCTTTCACTGGGCAGAGCATCATCAATTCGACGCTCCCCACCGGGGATGCTGCCACGTTTGTGCCCATTGACGCCATTCAGGAGGTCAACGTCCAGACCAATTCACCGGCGGAATTCGGCAAGAGGCCCGGCGCGGTCATCAACGTTGGCCTCAAGTCGGGCACGAACGCTCTTCACGGCTCGGCCTTCGCCTTCGGGCGCTCGGACGCCTTCGATTCGCATGAGTATAGCTTTGCACCGTCCGTCAAACCGCCTGCGGAACTCGAACAGTGGGGCGGCACGGTGGGCGGACCCATCGTAAAAGACAAGTTATTCTTTTTCGGTGGATTCGAGCGGCAAACCTATAACGTAGCGGCTAACTATCCAGTTTTCGCGCCAACTTCGGCAAACACTGGCGATCCGTCTCAGAGCATTCCTGCCGCCGAAGCGGGATTGGCAGCCCACGGAATCGCGCTCAATGCGCTCAGCCTGAAGCTACTGCCGCTTTTCGGGCCGAACACTACCAACACCGACAGCCAAGCCTATGGTTTCCCCAACGTTGTTAGTATTTACAACATTGTAGGGAAGATTGATTACCACTTGAGCGATCATCATACCGTGGCTGGATCGTACTTTTTCGGTAACGGTACATCGATCGCAGAGAGCGAAACCAGCCCGGGAATCACGCAACCCGGTTTTGAGGACAACGCGGGACTTCGCGCCCAATTTGTCACCACCAGCTGGACTTGGACCCCCAATTCGACCTGGGTCAACGACCTCCGGTTCGGCTGGAATTTCCATCATCGCTTTGATCACGTAAACGACATTGCAACGCCTCTGAGCACTTACGGCATCAACACAGGAGTGACGAATCCCGTCTTGGGTGGTTTCCCAACGGTTACCGTCAATGGCTTCTCCCAATTGGGCGGCGATCCAAATTTGCCGAAGTCCTACGGTCCGTCCAAAGATTACGATCTAGTGGATCATGTTTCCTTTTTGCGCGGTAAGCATGCCTTTAAGTTTGGCTTTGAGACGCTGTTTATGGTGCCCTTCTTTGGCAACTATTCCGGAGCCAGGGGCATAGTCGCGTTCGGTGATAGTAGCAATGGTACGGCTTTCGCCGGTTCTACCCCCTTGCAGGATTTTCTCGCCGGGACCCCTGATGCCAGCGCGGGTGGAACGATACTCAATGGCGACCCGCGTCGCAATCTCAGCCAGCAGGACTACTCCGGCTTCTTTGAGGACGTTTGGCATGTAAAGTCCCATGTGACCCTGAACCTGGGCCTGCGTTACGAATACTTTACCCCTCTGTCCGATGCCAATAATTTGATTGGCAACTGGGACCCGCAGGCGGGGCTAATACAAGCCGGGGTGAACACCAAATCCGCTTACAACGGTTATCACAAGGATTTCTCTCCCCGAGTTGGCGTCGCTTGGGACATCGGTGGAAAGGGAAAGACCGTGATCCGGGCGGGCGGCGGTATCTATTATGTAGACTTGGTTATTGGCGCCATGGTCGATAACATCAGTCTTCCCGGCAAGCCGTCGGGCATCACCTCGATTCCCACGGCCTACAGTACTGGTGCCGACGGAACAGCACCGGCACTCAAGCCTATAACCAGCGGCGGCATTGGAACATCGACTCTCAGCTTTGGCGGGGCCGCTCTCAACTGGTCTCTAGCCGGCCCGATCTTCCCTGCCAATCAGATTGGCAGTACATCAGGGTTTCAGTGCGGCGATGGCCTCAAAGTCGGCTCCGTCACCCATCCTTCGCCTTGCAGCGTCCTCGCCATCGATAGGAACCTCGCTCCGCCGCGGGTCGAGAATTGGACCCTAGGCATACAGCGCACCCTGAGTAACAATTTTACGTGGGAAATTAACTATATCGGCGACCATAGCGGCAATTTGGTTGGCATTCGGGATGTCAACGCGATTGATCCGACCAACCCGCTAGAGAACACCGCCAGTTGCAATCACTGCGAATCCATTACCCACCGGCCATTTTACGCACAGTTTCCTTACCTGCAGTACATTAACGAGATGACGAACCTCGACACGTCCAATTACAACGCCCTGCAGACGACGCTCACCGCGCGCGGTTACCACGGCCTTGGATTCGTAGCGGCTTACACCTTTAGCCATGCCCTGGACGACAACTCCGCAAACCGCAACGAGCAAGTTCCCATGAATAACCTGAACCCAGCTTTGGATTACGGAGCTTCGAGCTTCGACCAGCGGAACCACTTCTCGTTGACGCTGAGCTATGCCATTCCCGGAAGAAAAGGGTTCGGACAACTTCTCGAGGGATGGAGCGTTAATTCGGCCATCTTGCTCCAGAGCGGGTTGCCGTATAATCCGACCGACTCGCGTGACATCAGCAAAACCGGAGACAAGAAGTCGGACCGTTGGGACTTCTTCGGCAATCCCAGCGATTTCAAAGCGGGCAAGTTTCCGATTCCGTTCTTTGCAGGCACCAACTTGGCAGCTATGCCGGCCATGTGCGTGCAAGAAGCTACCGCCATCGGGACGTTAGGCGCTAGTGGCAATTTGGTGAAGTTCGGGTGTTTTGCCAAGGGCAATTCGGTGTTAATCGCCCCGCCGACCGGCACGTTTGGAACAGCCGGCCGGGATATTTTCCGCGACGATGGCTTCCGCGATTGGGATTTTTCCTTGTTCAAGAACTGGACCGTAAAAGAACGGCTTACGGCTCAGTTCCGCGCCGAGTTCTTCAACATTCTCAATAAAACGATTCTCGCGAACCCGGGCGGTAGCGGTCTTACCGGTAATGGGCAGCTTGGCTGTGGGTGTCAAACGCCTGACAGCGCGGGACAGAACCCGTTGCTCGGAACCGGAGGCGCCCGCGCCATTCAGTTGGGCTTGAAGCTTATCTTTTAGCAGTCTGTGCGTGCTTTCGGCGGTCGTTTGTACTAAGAGTGAAAGCGCCTTCACGTTCAGGTTGTTGAAGAGTATGCGATCGATCTGAGGCCACGGATTTAACTGAGCCGTGGCTTCAGCGTCGTAGGTTGAGTGTGGCGGGGACCCAGCGTCCTGCTCCAATAACCCATCGCAGGATCTCGCATCTCAGTATCCGGCTCGGTTTCAAACCACGCGCATCGCGGGAAGATCGGGGGGCAAAACCGTGAAGCATCTGCTTTCTTCCCTTGTGATCGTGGCCCTTGCATTGGGAATCTCCTTGCCCGTGCGTTCGCAGGCTCAGATCTCTGTCCTGTGTCCAAACCCAATCCAGGAAGCCATGGATAAGTTAGTGGCCAGCTTCGAAGCGAAGACGGGCAACTCCGTCAAGGTGACGTACGGCTCGGGACTCAGCACCAGAAAGACGGTCGCCAGCGGACAGGCTTTGGACGTGTCGATAATGTTTGCCCCGTTCCCCGAAGCGCTTGCGACCGGCAACATCGACCCCAAGAGCGCAACCGTAATCGCGAGACTTCGCCTGGGAGTGGCGGTGCAAAAAGGCGCTCCCAAGCCGGACATCTCCACACCCGACGCGGTCAGGAAGACGCTGCTAAATGCCAAGTCCATCACCTCTGTGGACCCGGCGCAGGGAAGTGCCGGAGGCATTGTCCTTGCGGCGCTTGATAAGCTCGGAATCACCGACCAAGTGAAGCCGAAGATCAAGTGGGTCTCGAACGCCAACCTCGTGCAGGACGCGGTTGCCAAGGGTGAAGCCGAAATTGCCCTCGGCCCTTATCTCAATGAGATGCGCAACCCGGGCATCGATCCCCTCGGGACACTCCCCCCAGACGTCTCGACGCCGGTTGATATTACCGGCTTCCTGTCGACCAATGTGCAAGATCCGAAAATCGCGACCGCGCTCTTGGCCTACCTCTCATCACACGAAGTTGCGCCCATCTACCAAGCAGCAAAAATATTTCCCGCTCACTGAGCCGTGGCGGCATCCAACGCCGGCCCTCATATGTAATCCTGCAACGGTCCCCTAAACAGTCCGGCATTTTTGCCGTTAAAAAGCGCCTACGAACGCAACTGCGCATCACAGTGCTCGCCCAAGAACGGCGGCTGCAAAGTCACACCACCTAGCTCTTCTTGGGAGGGAAATCCTTGAACATCTTTTCGATCGCCTTATTGAGTTTTTCAGCGGTCTTCTCAGGCTTGTCAGGGAGCGTATCGGAGGCAGTTCCACGCCAGACCACCTGTTTGGTCCGCGAATCGAATAGATCTACAACGAGCGTCCCGACGGTGAATGTTTCCGGGTAAGTCGTAGCGAAACCGTCGTTCCAGCCTCGCCAGCCCCACCCGCCGAACCCGGTGTAGAATGTCTGGAGGCTTTGCTCCTGCATGGTCGAGCCGTTCGCGACGACGCCCAGGTCCGCGCCGTCGGTTACCAGCCGCAAGCCCTTGGCGGTTAATTGCGCATTCACTGCATCTATGGCCCTTTGCCGCATCAGCGGATCCTTCATGCGCGGTTCCCTCAGCCACATGAACGTTTTGTACTGGGAGAAGTTGGCATTATGGTCGAAGTCGGTAGTGACTTTTTGCGCGGAGAGAATCGTGGGAAGCAACAGCAGTAATCCGAGAATGATAGAGGCTCGAAAAATTCGCAAGGTTGGACACTCCTTTGCTGGCGGAGATCGACGATTCGAGGCTGCGAGGAGCACGTTGCCATCCAACGGAAGATGCACCTCGGCAGGGTGCGATATCTAATCGAGGATGAACCGATTAGCGGGTTGCGTGACCTCAACCCCGCCGACGTCGGCTCGAAGCGCTGACAGTTGGGAAGTCGCTATTCTGACAGGAGATTGACATTGGCAGGGACGGCCCTTTCTGCAAGAGCCTTGCGCTCGATCCGCCGCCCGTAGTCAAGGGCTTCGAGCGATGTTGGCGCGTCGGGGTTTAGTTCTCAAACGTTTTCGTGTTGCGGCACTCGACGTAGAGACTGTCCGCGGCAAAGTTTAGAGGCGGGAAGATTCGCGCTGTGCGACGCAGGATCTCGGAAAGGCGAACGAGCGCCGCTTCGCGCCAAGGCAGCATGTCCAGGTCAGCGGCCTGGGCATCGAGCGAAAGGAAGCCGTCGGCGTAGATTTGTGAGGGCCCGATTGCTTGCTCGAATACCGTGCGGAGCTCTCGTGGCGTCCAATAGCGTACGCGAAACGGGCTGCGATTTCCTGTCAGGATTTGGCGCGCGCGATTCGCGAGCTGCAGAAGGCCGAAGCAGTTCGGCATCTGTACGAGGACGCGCCCATTCTCCGCAACGACTCGGGACATTTCTTCGAGCGCGCGTCGGGCGACCTGTTTGTCGAAGTGCTGGAGAACGGAGTAGGAGAAACACAGGTCGAAGGCGCCCGCCGTGAATGGCAGGGAGCGCGCGTCTCCCAGGACGAAGTGCGCCTCCACTTTTAACTGGCGCGCAACGCGGCGCGCGGCGCGCAGCGCGGAAAATGATGAATCGACCCCGACCGAACGATAGCCTTTGCGCGCCGCCGCAATTGTCCAGCGGCCCCAGTTCGCGCCCACATCGAGAAAGCTGGGCTGCCAGCCATCATTTCGGCTGTCGTTCTCGCCATGTGGTAGACGCAATTCGGGGATCGGATAGCGCTTCAGGCGGCCTCGAATCGATTTGTAAAGTCGGCCATTGGTCCTGACGATCTGATCCTGCACGAACGGGTCGATACCAGATTCATCGGCAGTAGGCGCAGGTGACGGAGCAAGTACTTCGGCGAACGATTGCTCCCAATAAGGGTAGGTAGGATCAGTGTGAGTAACGTGCAGGACGGGAATGTCCTCGACGATGGGATAAGAGTGATTCGCAGCACATCGTAGGACGTGATGCGAGTAGTGCAGTGCTCCGCGATCGATGGGGCACGCGAGGCGAGACCAAAACCATTCAGAAGCGTCTGGCATGGAAGGCGCTATCTATCGCTAACTACAATGTGGGGTATTAACTGTCACTCCTTCGTGGCAGGCAGTAACCGCACTGAACTACCGCGACTACCATTTCCTTTCCGAATCGTGCGCATAGCTACAGCCGACAGTCGGCGGCTAAGACTCGCGCGTGCCGATGCTCTTGGACCAGAATCTAGTAAATATCGTACTGCTCCCAGTGCAGCGTCGGGTCGGCCTGGATGATTACGCTTTTGCGCGTGGCCTGCTCGAGTTCTTCGATGAGCGCGGCTTCGCGCGTTTTTAGGGCTTTGGCGATTTCGGGATGGACGCGCAGCGTCAGGCTCGAGGCGTCCAAGTCGGCGGACATTTTTCTGGCCTCGGCCTGAATTTCGTAGCAGATCGTGGGAACCGATTTCACCATGCCGGAAGCGCTGCAATAAGGGCAGGGCTGGCAGAGCACGCGCTCGAGCGCCTGCTTGGTGCGCTTGCGGGTGACGCAGACCAGGCCAAATTCGTTGAAGGGCAGTGCCTTCGATGGAGCGCGGTCCGCGCGCAGTGCAGCGTCGAGCGCAGCCATCACTTTCTCTCGATTGCGCCGCTCCTCCATATCAATAAAGTCCAGAACGATGATGCCGCCCAGATCGCGCAGCCGGATTTGGCGAATAATTTCCTTCACGGCCTCCAGGTTGGTCTTGACGATGGTGTCCTCGAGACGCGTGGAGCCGCGGCCGACGTACTTGCCCGTGTTCACGTCGATGGCCACCAGCGCCTCGGTGTGATTGATGACGATGTAGCCGCCCGATTTCAGCCACACCTTGGGCCGCAGCGCTTTGTCCAGTTCCTGCTGGATGCCGAACTCCTCGAAGATCGGCGTGGGCTTGGTGTAAAGCTTCACGCGGCTCACCAGTTTCGGCTGAAAGCGGCTGACGAAATCAACCACTTTGCTGAACTCTTCTTCGTTGTCGATCCAGACGGCGGTGTAATCATTGCTTACGTAGTCGCGGAGGATACGCTCAACGAGATTGAGGTCGCGGTGCAAAAGTGCGGGCGACTTGCGCGGCTCGGCCTGGTTGCGGATCTTGTCCCAAGTGCGGCCAAGAAATTCGACGTCGCTGCGAATTTCGTCTTCGGGCGCGCCCTCGGCGGCAGTGCGAACGATGAAGCCTCCGGGAAAGGTGCCTTTCGCTTCGGTAACGACGCGGCGCAGACGGGAGCGTTCCTCGGCGGACCCGATACGACGTGAGACGCCGATGTGGTTTACCGTAGGCATATAGACGAGGAAGCGGCCGGGAAGCGCAACGTGGCTGGTGATGCGGGCGCCTTTTTTGCCCAGCGGCTCCTTGGCGATTTGCACGATGATTTCCTGGCCCGCCTTCAGCATTTCCGAAATTAGTTGCGGGCGCCGAGCCGCTTGCGGCCGATGGTCCTGGTGGCGCATGGGGCGATTGCCGCGCTGGCGGCCTCCGCGCCGCATGGGACGCTGGAAGCGCGCGCGCTGGGGATCGGAGATGCGCGCGCTCAGCGGCCGCTGTTGCGGCATCGCCGACGGCACGGCATTCTCGCCCGGGAGAGATTCGGCGCCGGCTTCGGCCACCGACGTTTCGGGGGACAGGCCTTCAGATGCACCTTCAGAGGGGCCAGCGGCCTCCCCGAAGGGCTGGGCGCCGGCTTGTTGTTCCGCCTCGTGGGAGTCTTCCTCGGCGTCTTCGGCGCCCTCTTCGCCCAGGGATTCGTCGGCCTCCGGTGCGTCTTCCGCTTCCTCTAAGCCGGGTTCAGGTGATTCCGTATCCGGGTGGAGTTTGGTCGACAGGCTTTCGGCGAGGCTGCGCGCGGCCGCCGTGTCCGCGTCGTCTTCTTCGGCTTCCTCGGGCCCGACGTGCTCGGATTCCACCGCAGCGTCGGCGCTAGCCTCCTCCTGCCGGGCCTCGGCAAGCTGCTCGGCAAGCGCCGTGACTTCGTCGTCGGAAAGATCGGCGGCGCTGGCGCCGCCCGCGGTCAGGCCTTCGTGCTCGTGATGCTCTTGATGCTCGCCCGACACCGAGAACGTCGCCGGCAAAGTACCTCGCGAAAGCGTTTGCTGAGTTTCGTGTAGGCGAGTGTCTGGCTCGATTAATCCCGCCTCGGACTCCAATTCGACAGGATCGACGCCGGCGAGGAGCGCTTCAGGCTCCGCTGATGAGGAAGACGGTAGCTGCGATGGCTTCGCCGTGTCGTGTAGCGACTCTTCTGGTGACGCGTAAAGCGACGCGGGAAGCTCCGGCACTACGGATTGTTTCGCCGGATCGAGTGACAAATCCGTTGCGGCCGGAGCCACCGAAGCAGCTCCTGGAATGCGGTCTTTGTATTTTGCGAGCGATTCGCCGGGAAGAATGACGGGAGGGTAATCGCCGGCAGGCTCCTCAGCGGTGGGTGGCTCGTAGGGTCGCGACGGCGCAAAAGGACGCGACGACGCATATTTGGACGGAGGCAAATCACGTCCAGGGCGGCGATCCGGTCCGCGACCCCGGCGAAAATGTCCGCCGCGCTGGCGCCCGCCCCTATCGCGACCTTGATCGCGACCCTGATCCCGGCCTTGCCCCTCTCGCGCGCTTTGGCCGGGAGGGGGACCTTGGCGATAATCTTGGCGGTTATCCCGGTAATGGCTGGGAGGGCTTGAGGGGCGGTCCTGGCGAATAAAGGGGGATGCCGGTGTGGAAGGCGCCGCCGACGGTGGAATCGCGGGTGCCGGCGTCGCGGCATGATTTGCCGTGGGGCTCGCTACGTGGCTCTCAGCCGGTGTACTAGGCTGCGGCGTCGCGGCAGACTCGGCGTCAGTCCCCACAGCCTGCGATCCGCTGCCGAGCCACGGCTCGGCTACCGGTTGCCCAGCGGATGCGCCTCCACCACCAGTTCCAGCAGGAGTAGACGTCGGCGCGAATATCACGCCGCCCTGCTGCTCCATCTTTTCGACCTTACCCTCGACGGCGGTGACGACGTGGTCGTAGTCTTCGAGATTTTCCAGAAAATCGCCGACGTAAAGGAAGGCGTCGCTATCCAGGCCGATATCGACGAAGGCCGACTGCATCCCGGGCAGCACGCGCGTGACACGGCCTTTGTAAATGCTGCCGACTAGGGCAAATTCTTTTTCGCGTTCGATGTAAATTTCACAAAGCTGTCCATCTTCCATAATCGCGACCCGCGTTTCGTGCTGGGTCGCGGAGATCACTAGCTCCTTCGACATGAAAACTCCTCGGAGGGCATGGCCGCACT
>PLJR01000165.1:6884-7023 GCA_003140295.1 Acidobacteriota bacterium | reverse complement strand
GTGTAAAAAGGCGGAGGGTGTGGTTCGACAATTATTGCACGGGCTGCAAGTACAGCCCGCACCCGCGCTCGTTGAATCTGTAAGAGATGGCATAGAGGATTCGCTCCACGCTCTGCATGTGGGTGAACAGGACCATGGG
>PLJR01000165.1:226-6790 GCA_003140295.1 Acidobacteriota bacterium | reverse complement strand
TTCGAGCATGTTCTATTTTAACACCTCGATCAACCCTTTTTTGCGGGGCTCGGCCTCTCGCGCTACCAACGCGAGTTACTCGGTGGTTAAGGCGGCTCGGGAGGGCTACTATACGGGGATGCGAAAACACGCACATCGGCTGGGCCTGTGGCCGTGGCCTGTGCGACATGCTTGGCCGGCGATCTCAATTGGGTGCGCGGTAATCGTGGCGGCTTGCGCAGTGGCGGGATGTTCACGCGCGTCCAGCGCGCCTGCCGCCGCGCTCGATTCGCTTTCCGGCGATCGCTTGCTCGCTCATATACGCACGCTCTCTTCCGATGAGTTCGAAGGGCGGGGGCCCGGTTCGAAGGGCGAACAGCTCACCATTCAATATCTGCAGGACCAATATCGCAGCTTCGGCCTCGAGCCTGGCAACCCCGACGGCACCTACGTGCAAAACGTGCCCCTAGTCGGTATCACTCCCGATCCGGCGATGAAGCTGACGGTCATGGGCCACGGGCGCACGCTGCAGCCGAAATTTCAGGATGATTTCGTGGCCTGGACCAAGCGCGTCGCCGAGAGCAGCACGGTGGACGCCGACATGATTTTCGTCGGTTACGGCGTGCAGGCGCCTGAATTTCAATGGGACGATTTCAAGGGTGTGGATGTTCGCGGCAAAGTGGTCGTGATGCTGGTGAACGATCCTCCGGTGCCCGACCCCAACCACCCTGGCCAACTCGATCCCCAGGTATTCGGCGGCCTGGCGATGACCTATTACGGGCGCTGGACGTACAAATTTGAAAAGGCCGCCGCGATGGGCGCGGCCGGCTGCTTCATCGTTCACCAGACTGATCGGGCGGGGTATCCCTGGGAAGTGGTGCGCGGCAGTTGGAGCGGGGAGCAGTTTGATCTTTCGACGCCCGATAAGAATATCGGCAGGCTGGCCATCGAGGGCTGGTTCTCGCACGATACCGCGGAGAAACTTTTCCGCGGGGCGGGCCTCAATCTGGCGAAGTTGACGGCCGCGGCCGCCACGCGCGAGTTCCACCCAGTACCGCTGGGAATGCACGCCAAACTCACGATAAACAACCGCCTGCGGATGATTGATTCGCATAATATAATTGCGCGGCTCACTGGCAGCGATTCAACGCTCAAGGATAGCTATGTGATTTACACCGCGCATTGGGACCACTTCGGCGTGGGCCCCGAGGTCAAAGGGGACCGCATTTATCACGGCGCGGTGGACAATGCTTCGGGGACCGCCGCGCTGCTGGAGATTGCGCGCGCCTACAAGCAACTGCGCGTTCCGCCGAAGCGCAGCATTCTGTTTCTATCGGTGACCGCCGAGGAGCAGGGATTGCTTGGCTCGCGTTACTACGCCGAACACCCGTTGTACCCGCTGGCTCGCACGGTGATGGATATCAATATGGACGGCATGAACGTGCATGGCCGCACAAACGATATCGTCATGATCGGTAAAGGCAATTCCACGCTAGACGAACTGGTCGCCGATATGGCCGCCCGCCAGGGGCGCGTCGTTAAATCCGATCCTGAGCCCGAGAAGGGCTTTTTTTATCGCTCCGATCACTTCAGCTTTTCCAAGCTCGGCGTCCCGGCCTTTGATCCGGATCCCGGTATCGATTTCATCGGGAAACCCGCGGGTTGGGGACTGCAAATGCGCGACAGGTACACAGCGGAGCTGTACCACAAGCCTGCGGACAAGATTGAGGCTGATTGGGAAATGAGCGGGGCCGTGCAGGACTCCCAACTCTATTTCTTGGTAGGTTATACAGCCGCGAATAGCAGCGTCATGCCGGAGTGGAAGCCTGGAACTGAGTTCAAAGCGGCGCGTGATGCCATGCTGCGCCCTGCAAACCCGCAGTGAAACATTGCTGCCAGCTGGAAGCCGCGCGGACTCTACTGTGTTTACCGGGGTGTTCGAAACATTTGTCACATTCCCGTATTGACATGGACGTGAATTAACCCTAACCTACGCCCTGGGTTTCTCTCTCGTGGGGAGGTTTTTCCGTGCGCATCATCGCTAAGCCTTTACTGGCGGCGCTCATCAGCATGGCTCTGGTTCAGGCTCCGGTTATGGCCGCTCCTGCCGCCGGTGCTGCTTCTGCTTTGGGTGTCGTGCTGCAAGCGGATCACGCGGACGTCGGTGCGACTTCTGCCGTTATCGGTTCGACGGTTTTCGCTGGTGATCGGCTGGCGACAAATGAGGGTGGCGCGCTTCGAGTCGGGCTAGGTACCTCCCAGGCGTATCTGACGCCACACAGTTCGGCGATGGTCCAGCAGTTTTCGGACGGTCTCGGTGCAACGCTGACCGGCGGAACCGTGGTCCTCACTTCCGTGGCCGGTGGAACCTTCCGGCTGTCCGCCGATACCGCGACGATTCGGCCGAACACCTCGGGAGCAACTTCGGCACAAGTCACGATGGTTTCTCCTAGCGAGCTGCTGTTGCTCGCCCGCAAGGGTTCGCTCGAAGTTTCAATGGACGACGACGTCAAGATCGTTCCTGAAGGGGCGTCCTACCGCATGCTGATTTTGCCTCCCGATGCGCCTCCGGGAGCGGCTGCGGCGGCGGTGCCTCCGGGCTCACCGTCAGTTTTATCCGCGGGACGCAACCGGTTCATTTTTATCCTGGTGCTGTTGCTGGCAGTCGGCTTGACGGTTGGAATTGTTGAAGCGACGCTGAGCCCTCACAAAAACTAATCTTCTGAACAATATAGAGAAAAAGGGCGCGCTGAATTCAAGACGCGCCCTTTTTCTTTTGGAGACCGCTGCTGTGCCGGATTGAGCATCGGGGCCACAATGCCTTGTGAGCCCTTCGGCGCCGGCTGCTAACATCTCATTACCATGCCGGGCTGGTCTCTCATCCGGGGTACGAAGAAGCTACGCCGCTGGCGCACTTTAGCAATATTGGCAGTAGCGGTGGGCGCCTCTGCGCCTGCCGGCGCGCACGCCGACACGATTGTTCTCAAGAACGGCCGGCGCATCGTCGGCGACAGCGTCACGCGCGAATACGGCAAGGTAAGTTGCGAGACCCCGGCAGGACGCATATCGATTTCGGAGTCACTGGTCCTGCGCATCGAGAAAGACGACCTGCCGGTGGCCGTTTACCCGCCACCGAACACCTCCGCCGCAAATTTGGCCATCGCTCCTCCGCCGCCAGATGAACACCCCGGCATGGAGCCGGTGGCTCGCGAAGCGGTGCATGACGGCGCGATCGACCGGGCGGCGCTAGCTCGGTTCGAAGCCGCGGCCGCGAGCGGCTCATCCGAAGCGGTAAAGCGCGCGGTGGCGGCCCATTCGGCGGCAGCGGACTTCAGTTTTGCACGCGGCGATCTCACGGCGGCATTGGCGCAGTCCGAGCGGGCTCTGGCGCTCGATCCGGGGCAAGTTCCGCTGCTGCTCAATGTCGCTTACCTTCGTTTGCGCGGCGGAGAATACGCAGGCGCGCTCGACCTTCTGGATCGTGCCCGCCGCGCAGCGCCCGACTCTGCTGACGCTGCCAAGCTCGCGGGCTGGGCCGACTACGGCCTAAACCGATTGCCGCAGGCGGTAGCGGAGTGGAAGCGCGCCCAGCAGCTTCGGCCGGATGCCGAGGTTGCCAAAGCGCTGGCCAAAGCCCAGCAGGATCTGGAAGTCGAGAGCAACTACCTGGAAGGCGAAAGCGCGCATTTCGTACTGCGGTATAACGGCACCGCGGCGCCGGAGTTGGCCCGCGCCGTTCTGCTGGTGCTCGAGGACGATTTCCAATCCATTGCCCAAAACTTGGAATTCGCGCCGCGCGAGCCCATCGCCGTGATTCTCTATACCAGCCAGGCATTCGGCGACATCACGCGGGCGCCGAGCTGGGTCGGCGCGCTCAACGACGGCCGCATTCGCATTCCGGTGCAAGGGCTCGACAGCGTGACGCCGGAGCTGGCGCGCGTGCTCAAGCATGAGCTGACGCACAGCTTCGTTGCGGAAAAAACGCACGGGCGATGCCCCGTCTGGTTGCAAGAGGGGTTGGCGCAGTGGATGGAGGGGAAGCGCTCCGGAGATTCGGCGGCCGCGCTGGTGGCGCTGTACGATCGCCACGATGACCTATCGTTAACTTTGTTGGAGGGCACCTGGATGAGCTTGCCCGGCGAGGTGGTGGGACAGGCTTATGCGTGGTCGCTGGCCATCGTCGAAGCCATGGAAGCGAGCGGTCCGGCAGACATCGAGCGGCTGCTCGAACGGGTCGCTGTGGAGGTTACGCCGGAAGGTGCATTGCGGAGTTCGCAACACCTGGATTACTCCGAAGTTACCCGCGCGACCGCCGAATATCTTCGCAGCACCTATCTGCGCCGGCCCTGAATTCTGATGCCGAGCTCGAAAATCCGCGCTTACACAACTATTACGCGGGCTGCAAGTACAGCCCGCACCCGTGCCCGACACGCGATATTGCGGAAACGCACCAAGCACGCGCAAAAAACGACAACTGCTTTTGCGCAAGGTAAGGTTTCGCTTATAATGCGGGTAATGAAAACCAGCGCACCAGATAACGGCACCGCCCGCAGTCAGGCGAATCCGGCGCCCGGTTCCATAATTCTGGACATCAATGCCATACAGAGCATTCTCCCGCACCGGTATCCGTTCCTGATGGTGGACGCAATCCTCGAGATGGAGCGGCTGAAGCGCATTGTGGGCATCAAGAATGTCAGCATCAACGAGCACTTCTTTCAGGGCCATTTCCCGGGCAAGCCGATACTTCCCGGAGTTTTGATCATCGAAGCCATGGCGCAAACCGGTGGCCTGCTTTTGCTGCTGGAAATTCCGGACCGCGAGCACAAGCTGTTGTACTTCGTGGCGGTCGACGATGCGCGCTTCCGGCGCCCGGTAGTTCCTGGAGAACAATTGCGCCTCGAAGTCACCGTAATTTCGTGGCGCGGCAATTTCTGCAAACTGCGCGGCGTGGGCACCGTCAATGGCGAACTAGCCGCCGAGGCCACGCTCATGTGCAAAATGGTAGACCGCGAGTCGGTCCCCGCGTCGGCAGTGGCGCTACCGGCGGCGATGCAGCCGGCGGCCGTGGGCCCGCCCGGCTCGGACGAGTGAACGCTTCCGCTCACCAAACAGTGCCTCCGTGCGCTCCGCATGCCGCAAAAAGGTCCGCCGCGAAGTGCCCCATACATTCGACCCGCGACATCTTTTCGCCGCCTGTGAATGGGCCCCTTGTGAACGGGCCCCTTGTGAACGGGCCCCTTATGAACGGGAGAGTGCCCGGACCGTGCCCGTGCTTTCCGTGCGGCAGCCCGTTTCCGTGAAGCAATGGTTCCGTGAAGAGTTGAGTTCCGTTAAGAAATGAGTTCCGTCAGGAAAATGGAAGCTCAAATCGACCCCCGAGCCGTTGTCTCCCCAAGCGCGCATCTTGGCGCGGGCGTGCGTGTGGGCGCTTACGCAATTGTCGGGGATGATGTCGAGCTGGGTGCGGGCTGCGTGCTGCATCCGCACGCGATAGTCCTGGGTCCCGCGCGGCTCGGCTCCGAGAATGTACTGCACCCGTTTTGCTCGCTTGCCGGCGACCCGCAGGACCTGAAATTCGCTGGCGAACGCACCATGCTCGAAGCCGGCGACCGCAACATTTTCCGGGAGTGCGTCACGATAAGCCGTGGCACCGCGCAAGGCGGCGGGATCACCCGCATCGGAAGCGACAATCTTTTCCTGGCCTATGCCCACGTGGGTCACGATTGCGTCATCGGCAGTCACACGCTGTTCGTCAATAGCGCCACGCTTGCCGGCCACGTCATCGTGGAGGATTTCGCCACGGTGGGCGCATTTTCCCCGGTGCACCAGTTCTGCCGCATCGGGCGCTACGCGTATATCGGCGCCTCCACCGTCATTACCCAGGATGTGCCGCCATTTTCCCGCGTGGTCACCGAGCGCACCACGCAATGTTTCGGCGTCAATGCCATCGGTCTCGAGCGCCGCGGTTTTCCGGGCGAGCGCATTCGCAGCCTGGAAAGCGCCTACCGGCTGCTGTTGCGCTCGAAACTCAATACCACGCAGGCGCTCGAGCAGATGCGCGCGACGCTCAACGGCTCGGCCGATGTTGCGGAGCTGATCGCGTTCATCGAATCGGCCGAGCGCGGGGTAACGAAATAAAGCGGGCGACGCAAGCGCCACTGGTAACGAATCAGCCGGCCGCCGCTGGTCGGCACATGGCCACTCCGTCCCCGGCGTGATAACGTCGCATGATACCTTCGCAGCGTTATGCAGCGTCATAAATGCAGTCGCCACAAATCCAGCGCCCTAAATCTAGCTAATGAATTCTGCCGCCAATTCGCCCGTAAACAATATGTCCGCGGAAGCTGCGCCGCACGGCTGGGGACTCATCGCAGGCAACGGACGGTTTCCCTTTCTGGTGCTTGAGGCGGCGCGCAGCCAGGGCATTGAGATGGCGGTCATCGCGCTTCGTGAAGAGGCTTCGCCGGACCTGGCCGGCGTGGCGCGGCGGCTGCACTGGGTGAGCCTGGGCGAGCTCAGTCGCACGATCGATCTGCTGCACCAGGAGGGCGTGACGCACGCGGTGATGGCCGGACAGGTAAAGCA
>PLJR01000165.1:0-209 GCA_003140295.1 Acidobacteriota bacterium | reverse complement strand
CCCGGCGTGCTGACGCGCCGCGCGCCCGACGCCCGGGAATCGGCGGATATCGCTTACGGCCTCGAAATCGCCCGGCAAATCGCGGGTCTCGACCTGGGCCAGACGGTGGTCATACGCGATCTCGCATGCGTCGCCGTCGAAGCGATGGAGGGCACCGATGAGGCCATCGAACGCGCCGGGCGCCTGGCCGCGGGCGGGCCGCTGGTGGT
>PLJR01000068.1 GCA_003140295.1 Acidobacteriota bacterium | reverse complement strand
CGCCCGAGCAGCCGATTCCCTACAGCCACAAGACGCACCTGGCGCTGGGATTGCAATGCCAGATGTGCCACACCAATCCCGATCCCGGAACCCTGATGACGTTTCCTGCAACGCGGACTTGCATGACCTGCCACACCACCGTTGCCAAAGATAAGCCCGCAATCGTGAAGCTCGCGCAATTTTCCAAATCCGGGCAAGCCGTTCCNNTGGGTGCGGGTGTACCAAGTCACTCCCGGCATTACTTGGACGCATCGCAAGCATCTGCAGGCCGGGGCGCAATGCGCAACGTGCCACGGCGATGTCAGTCAACTTGACGCCATGGCCCAAATCACGAGCGTGACGTCGATGGGGAGCTGCCTCGGCTGCCACCAGGCGCGCAACGCTCCGACGCTTTGCATCTNNGCGCCGCGAATGAATCATCTCGCTCCGTGTTAATTTCGCAATCTGCGCACAACTGAACGGCAACCTCCGTTCCTCCTATCATGCGTTGAAGAACGCAATCGCACATCGCCCAAGCCGCAATGACTGTTGGCGGACTCAGCTCGCCGCTCCCCTATTAGAGCGCAAAACGGGCTAGCGGCCGTCCGTTGGCCACCATCAATAGGGGGCAGGCAAATAACCTTACGCGATGCCAGGTCGGTGTCGCACCTGTGGCGTGCTTCACAAGGAACAGCGGCGGTATGGTAGGGTCACCGACACCGGCCTAGTGAATCACAACGGCCTGAAGGTTCCGGTAATCAGCGTGCAATTCGACGACGGCCTTTCCGCCTTCACGCTTCAGGCGAGTTTACAAACCTGACACAGCGCACCGTGAAGTAGCTTGCGTCGGCTGCGCGCGGATGCAATCGTGGAGGATAGCGGGATGTTAGCTGCCCCAAGGGCATCCCGTCACACCGCACTCCTTTGACAAGTTATTTCGGAAGGTACAAAAAGCAAAGCCAAGGACGCCACCACATGAAACTATTTATCCTGATTATTGCGACCACGCTTCTCACCGGCTGCTACACCAAAGCCTACGTTCGCGCCGTGCAGCAAGAGCGCGAAAAAGCAACCGAAAGGAGCGCCAGGTGAACAAATTCGCTTTCGCCGCGCCAAGTTCTTACGCCAGCAGCCTGTCGAACTTCGACCGCATCTTTCCCTTCGGACGGCCATAAATAAAACGCCACAGCAAAGAAGTGGCAGGCCACTTTCACATGTGATGGTGGTATCGATGATAGCGGCCACTTGCCCGCTAACCGTGCTATTACCTTCGTGCCCGAAATGATTTGAATTGCAGGCTCGCCGAGTTGGAACCAAACCGCCTGTGCAGGCCAAAGCGATTCTTTGAACCTGAGAAGCAGCCTTTCAATTGCCGCATTCATTTCGTCCAATGGCCATTCGGATGCAGCGTGGAGACGCTCAATTGTCAGGTGTGCCGGTGGCTTATTAATGCGCTGCCGCGTTTGGTTGAAAACTGGGTCATCATCACCCCTTTACATTCCACGAAGGTACGTCGAGTTTTGCGAACATATCACACTGGGCATTAGTGACTTCTGCATAAAAGCAAGCCCGCAGGTTCCGAAAGTCCACAAGCTTGATCCGAGCGCCCTGTTCCACCCATTATCCCCGCTGCCCGTACCTTTCAATCGTTTCGTACTTTACGTGGACAGCCATTGCCTTTTGCCGCTCGTCAGTGATTTGCATGATTTTTTCTGCCCAGCACACCCAAGGCGTGGGAACAGGAGGCGGTGTAAATAGTTACACACAGGGAGGAAAGTGGTGCGCCCGGAGAGAGTCGAACTCCCGACCTTCTGGTTCGTAGCCAGACGCTCTATCCAGCTGAGCTACGGGCGCACTGCTTGTGGGTTCGTCGCAGCAGCTTACCGCAACTTCCTTCCTCCCTTCAACATGGACTTTCGGTCGCTGGGGTAGAATTGAGGCCTTCGACGCAACTTTTGAGGGCAAATTATGCGCCGAGCCGGTCCTTTCAGTCGCTTTCTTATGGAACTTAACGACCTCGTTCAGCTTCTCACGTAGGCGCCGGGCTTTACCTTACAGGTTCTTCAACCCGGTTTTACTGCGAGCTTGGTATAAAAAATCTGACGCCGTGGCCGCAAACTTGATTAGCGTCGATTGAACAAGCGAGGCCGGATGCCGAAATGGATGTTGTACTGTCATCATTGCAAAAACAGTTTCGTTCATTCTGAAGTGGCCGCCCCGCCGTCGTATGATCCCTTCTACTTGGCGCCAAAGCCTGAGTTCCCGGAGGGGGGCTTGAGTTTGACCTGCCCGCACTGCAAAAAAGAATCTGTTTATCAGCGGCATCAACTCGTGTACTCCACCGCAGCGAACGTGTAGCGGTGTAGTGCGCGGTAAATGCTTCTCGGCTTGGCGCGCAGAAGCGGCTGGAGCACTCGAGTGAAAGCGCAACGCGGTAAAGTCGCTGCGCAGGAGCATGGCAGTCTGCGCGTCAGCCAGATCTCTTTTCCATAACCGCTGAGGCCGTTTCCCCTTCCGGTGCATCTCAATGTTAAGACCAAACGCGGCAGGGCGGAATCATGCGCGAAAGTCGCGGCAGCGCCGGTGTCCCGAATGTTCTTGTCTAGTTTGACTTGAGAGCTTTCGACCAGCCGATAGAAACATCAAAATGCTAATCCGTACGAGTTCGACCCCTGACCAGGTCACCTTCGTAACTGATATATAACTTATCCGACGGTCTTATTGGGAGCATCCAGAATGGTCAAGATTTTCAAACATGAGGGTGAACGAGGTTGGTTTGTCGCAGACGAGAGCGGCACGATTCTGATTGACGGTTGCACCGATCTGGAGGCGGCGATACGCGCCAGGCAGAAACTTTTAGCCCGCCTGGAAGATTCGTTAACCAAAGACAAGGCAACTCGGAGCTGACACAAGCATACCCCTGCTAATTGTTGGCGAGCCAGGCGAACCAGCGCGGCGCAAATTTTTCCCTGCGCTTATCGCTTGGAATAACCCGTCGCCCAAGCAGCAAAGCGGGCAAGCGGGCAAGCGACGCACGGTAAATGATCTAACGCCGCGCCTTGGCTCCGGGACCTCATTTACGGCGAGTAAAACTGCGCTTGTGAGCCCTTCTGGGTATTTCCGGTTGCTTGCCGCTGCGGGACCTGTGCAGCATTGAGGTTCCGTACTGTTAAGGAAAAGTGCGACGCTTCATCGGTAGACGAGGAAGTAGGGGCGGCACCGCTCGCGCCGGCGCCGGTGTTCTTAATCCTGCCGAGACGCTTTATGGGATTGTGCTGGTTTTGGCTACACGCCCCTTACGGGCGCGCACAGCGCCTATGGCGGCAGGAAGCAGCGAGACGATTACGACTGCGAGGATGACCCATTGGATGCGCTGCTCGATATTGGGCACGAAAGATCCCAGGGAATATCCACCGAGGATGGTGACGCCGGCCCAGATGCAGCCGCCCACTACGTCATACAGAACGTAACGCGCGTAAGGCATTTCCGCGGCGCCGGCGACGGGCGGACAGAAAGTGCGCACGATGGGCATAAAGCGCGCGAGAATGACCGTTTTGCCGCCATATTTTTGGTAGAAATCATGGGCTTGTTGCAGGTGGCGGCGCTTGAAAAAGAACGAATCCTCCCGCCGATAGAGCGCCTGGCCGGTGAAACGCCCGATCCAGTAACCCACTTGGTCGCCCGCAATGGCGCAGATGATAACCAGCGGCAACAGCGTGCCGATCTTCAGGTCGCCCGCGGCCGCGAAAACCCCGGCGGTTACCAATAAAGAGTCGCCCGGAAGGAAGAAGCCGACAAAAAGTCCGGTCTCCACGAACACGATGGCACAGACCATCACCAACCCGCCCCAGCGGATCAGTCCCTGAACGTCATATATTGTGTGCAGCAGGTGGCGGATCGTTTCGAACATGTCCCAAGCCTTCGCTAAAAATCCGGCGTCCGTAGTAGCACCGCAGGTCCCACAAGATACGGTAGCAGAAAAAGACAGGGTTGCCGCCGCATTCTTCCCAGCACAGTCCCAGAACCGCAATGAGAAAGAGTAGTCGGCTGGCGGCGTTCATACCAAGTCACCTCAGGCGTTTGACGCAAATGTATTTTCTGCATCGAGAATGCCGGGTGGCGCCGGTTGGCGCAATCACCCGAGCGGACCATTTTGTTTTTTTTGTGCCGCACACATTAACAGTACTTTCCTCCTACGCGGGTGGTGCCTCTGTACCATTGGCGCCGGCGGCCGGTGCAAACAAAATGGCCTCGCGCTGCGACGCACTGAGGAGGCCTGCAATGGTGGCAACGGTTTATAGCAACTGGGTGGGACACGCGGTGGTTTTACAGGTGGTGGCGGCGGATTTACGCGTGCCGCTGCGCGGCACGATCGTCGGCGAATCCGATGACGCCGTACGCTTCCGTGTAGGGGAAGGCTGGGATATTGATATTTACAAAAATATGATTTTGGCCGTGGAAGACTGGGCCAGCGTCCTTACTTAACTCTATCGAACAAGGGGTCGGACAAGGGGTCGAGCAGTCGGCCGGGCGGCGCAAGGCTACGGTGGCGCGCGGTGCAACGCGCGGAGGAGAAGGCGAGATGAGCGATTCACAAAGAACAACAACGCTTGTGGATGAAGCGCGCGCCGCCGTGCTATTAGGCGTGAGCGCGAGCGAGTTGCGACGGTTGTCTGCCCGGGCGGGTCTGGGCAAACCTGATCCCATATTGGAACAGGCCTCGGAACGGGGATTGGAACCGGGACAGGAGTCGGGACCCGCTCGGGCGTGTGAGGTGGGAATTAAATCCGAGCATCGCGTGTTCACCTACGTGGACCTTTACCGACTGTGCCGGGTGGCGGTGCAGAGCGCCAGCTAAGCGGGCACGGTACGCCATCGCCAAGCGCGTGGCCGTGGAATGCGAATAAGAATCGCGCAAGGGCGCGCGCAGCAATGCGAGTGAGCATAATTTAATTGGCATAATTTCGATTCCGGCCCAGCAGTGTGCTTCAATCCCCACGACCCCGGGTTTCGTCCCCTAACGAATCCGGGATTTTGGCTTTCGTGGCGGAAGGAAATTGCAGCGCCGACGCAGAACCCGCGCTATAACGCATCATGGCCAGAGGACGTCGGGGGTGATACGCGAGACATCGGGGAGGCCGCAAAGGGCCATCGCGGCGCGAAACTCGTCTCGCAGAATGCGCACGACCTCGGTGACTCCGCCGGCACCCCCCACTGCTAGTCCCCATACGTAAGGCCGTCCGATCAGGACCGCGCTCGCGCCCAGAGCGAGAGCCTTCAACACGTCGGTACCGCGGCGAATGCCCCCGTCCAGCAGCACGGCTATGCGCCCGTCGACGGCTTTGGCGACGCCGGGCAACGCCTCAATCGTGGCGGGCAGGGTATCAAGGTTGCGCCCGCCGTNNCGGAGTCCTCGCTGCGCGCGCCGTGATTGGAAACGATGATGCCGGCGGCGCCATGATCGATGGCGCGGCGCGCGTCTTCCGGAGTGAGAATGCCCTTCAGAATTACAGGCGTGCTCGTGAGCGAGCAGAGCCAGGCGATGTCCTTCCACTCGAGCGACGCATCGGTCATAGGGCTGTAAACACCATCGGCGGCTACGTGGCCGGCCTTCTGCGCGGCGCCGCCAAGCGGTGCCAGGTGTTTGGCGCTGACGCCGGCGGGAAGCTCGAAGCGCGTGCGCGCTTCGCGATTGCGCGCGCCGAAGACCGGCGAATCCACGGTGATGCAAACGGCCGCGCATCCGGCCGCCACGGCCCGCGCCACCAAGTCGCGCGTGAAGTCGCGGTCGGGATGGACGTAAAGCTGAAACCACAGCGGTTGCGCTGTGGCTTGAGCGATCTCTTCAACGCCGGTGGTGGCGTAGCTGCTGACGACGAGCGTCGCCGCCGCAGCTTGCGCGCCGCGCGCGGTCGCGATTTCGCCCTCGTGATGCGAGAGCTTGTGGTAGGCCGTAGGCGCCAGCAGGATCGGGTGCGGCATTGCGTGGCCGAAGAGTTCGATGCTCGTGTCCACGCGGCTGACATCGACCAGGACGCGGGGCTTGAGGCGAATTTCGCCAAAGGCTTCGCTGTTTCGGCGCATGGTGCGCTCGTCGCCGGCGCCGCCGGCGATGTAGGCGAAAGCCATGGGGGATAGGCGGCGCTGCGCGGCCAGCTCGAAGTCGTCGAGATTCACCGGCCAGCGGGGGGTTCGCGGCGTTCGGCGCGCGGCGGATTTTGTTTTCGTTGCGGCTTTTGGCGCTGGGGCGCGTTTCATGCTGCGCATTTTACCTTGCGGCAGTCGGGTTGCAACTTTTCACCGATGATTCGCTTCGTGCGTTTATCGCGTTTCGCGCGCGCGTCTCGATGATTCGGCGCCCTTAGGGCGCGACAATTTGTTTGACACGTGGAGCGCGGTCAAACAAACTAGCCGGCGCTTCAGCGCCTGCCCAGCCCATGTCCGATACCCCGCATTCCACGAGAAGCGATCAATTTCACGCGGTAGCCGCGAGTTTTCTGGGATGGACGCTCGACGCGTTCGATTACTTTGTGGTGGTGTTCCTGGTGGACACGCTGGCGCGCGAGTTTCACGTCAGCAAAGGCTCCATCGTTTTGACGCTGACGGCGACGCTCGCCGTGCGTCCCATTGGGGCGCTCATTTTCGGGTTGCTCGCCGATCGTTACGGGCGGCGCATACCGTTGATGATCAACGTAATTTTCTTCTCAGTCATCGAGCTGCTGTGCGGTTTCTCGCCGAGCTTCACATTTTTTTTCGTGATGCGCGCCCTCTACGGAATCGGCATGGGCGGGGAATGGGGTGTCGGGGCGTCACTCGCCATGGAAGCGGCGCCGCGGCGCTGGCGCGGAGTGCTGTCCGGCATTCTGCAGAGCGGCTATTCGGTGGGATACCTGCTGGCCGCAATTGTGGCGCGCTTCGTGCTTCCCACGCTGGGCTGGCGATGGATGTTCTGGCTGGGAGGCGTTCCGGCTCTGCTGGCGCTTTATATCCGCATGCGCGTGCCGGAGTCCGAGGCCTGGAAACAGCATCGCGCGCCCAGCACGGCTGCGGTGTTGCGTGTGGTCGCGGGCGAATGGAAGCGCTTCGCATATTTGGTGGTGCTGATGGTGTTTATGATGTTCCTCTCACACGGAACGCAGGACCTGTATCCCGACTTTCTGCGCACCGCGCACGGTGCAGCCGCATCGACGATTTCCTACATTGCCATGCTGTATAACGTCGGCGCCATCGTAGGCGCGATCATTTTCGGGGAGCTCTCCGAGCGCGCGGGGCGGCGCCTGAGCATGGTAAGCGCCCTGGGATTGTCGCTCACGGTGATACCGCTGTGGGCCTTCGGCCATTCGCTTATGGCCCTGGCCGCCGGCGCGTTCCTGATGCAGGCCGGGGTGCAAGGCGCTTGGGGAGTGATTCCCGTGCATTTGAACGAAATGTCGCACGACACCACGCGCGGCCTGGTGCCGGGGCTGGCCTACCAGTTGGGGATCTTGTTTGCCGCGCCCACGAATACGGTGGAATTTGCGTTGCGCGATCGAGTCGGCTATCAGTGGGCCCTGGCCGGCTTTGAAATAGTGACGATCGTGGCGCTGGCCCTGACGATTTCGCTGGGATCGGAGCGGCGGGGCCGGAGCTTTGTCGATCCGGCAAAAGAGGCCCTCGAGCCGGCCCCGGTGGCTAAATGAAGGTCGCGAAATGAAGGGCGAAATGACGATGGGGAAATGAAGGCGCACCTCGAGTGGAGGGGTCAGGAAGAGCTCTGGCTCGTTGTCGAGAATGAAACGGAGGCCGATACCGAGCTGCAAGCGGTGAAAATTATCGTCCGATGGCAGCAGTCGGAAAAGGCCGGAGCCTGGAAGCCTTATCCCATGTTAATCGGGCCTCGGATGACATTTCGGCTGAATGTCGCTCATTTGGCGCGCACCGTGGTGGAGGCCGAACTGCCCCAAGTGCCTGCGGAAAAAACGATGGATCTGGCGGCGGAGCTGTATACCGGCGCAGCCGAGACGGTGCGCTCGGAAAGTTTCCCCGTAAAATACGATGGCGGGAAAGCGGCATTCGCGCCT
The DNA here is from genome assembly GCA_003140295.1 of Acidobacteriota bacterium. Lineage (GTDB taxonomy): Bacteria > Acidobacteriota > Terriglobia > Acidiferrales > UBA7541 > Palsa-189. Next base: position 7,679 of record PLJR01000068.1, on the reverse strand, counting down.
GCACCGTGAACAATCGCCAATGCAGTGGCTGCCGGGCTACCGGATTATCAACAGCGCCGGCGGCAAAAAGTTTGTTCGTAGCGAGTATTACTGCATCCAGAGCGGCACAAGCGTCAATTCGGTCGTGCCGCTTTCATCTGCGAAGAAACCACCCTCGTTTGCCTCTCCGATATTTGGACAAGGCGTGGCAGTCACGCAGCGGGAAGAAGAGGGTGCCTTTCCCATATCCGGCACCCTCCGGTTACGTCCTAGGATTTCGGCTTCGGCATCACAATTTTCGATACCATAATCGTGTCTCCGGTCATATCCCCAGTTAGCTCGACAGTGTGGCCCGCATGAGTCTGCAAATCAGCATCATCTTGATTGGCGATGTTATAGACTTTGCCGTTCGTCACAAACACGTACTTTCCTCCCGCTTTAATGCACGCTTGCGTGCATTCCCGGTCCGTCATCTTGGCGGTTCCAATCATTTTTGCGTGGCTCGCGCCGCACATACTGTCGCTGATTTTTCCGGTCCAGGTCTTATCCGCGGCCGAAGCCAGGGATGTAAAGCCTAAGAGCACAACGAAACAACACCACACCCTGAATAAGTTCTTCATGGTTACCCCCCAGATTGGCAATTCCCGTGCAACACCTACACAATTTTGATGCGATTGTCGGATTGGCGGTGACAGCTTCGCGGATCCTCCCTCACTGATCGACCTCCCTTCGTTTGACCCGTGACCCGCACTTAATCGCCGAGGACCTGGCTGCCGCCTGATTTGCAAATAGCAGCGCTCTCCATATCTACAGCCATTTACGGCTCGCAATCCCCGTTGGATACGGCGGCTGGGAGGCGTATCATTTTTATTCTTCGCGTGCGAAAAGGGTCGCGCGATTTTCAGGCTTCTGGGGAGGAAACCTTGCTCAGCCTCAACAAACAGCATTCGGAACGAACCCGATGAGCGCTATCCGCAATGCGCTGGCTCTGCTTATCGTTTGCTGCGGCTTATGCTCGGCGCCCGCCTGTTTTGCGCAAGACCTGCCGGAGGGCCGCCTCATGCGCTTTCCCGACATATACAAGGATCAGATCGTCTTCAGTTATGGAGGCGATCTCTGGCTCACCACGGCGTCCGGCGGCGTGGCGCGGCGCATTACCTCGCATCCCGGACTCGAGTTGTTTCCGAAATTCTCTCCTGATGGCAAGTGGATCGCCTTCACTGGCCAGTACGACGGAAACTTTAACGTCTACGTCATGCCCGCAGTCGGCGGCGAGCCTCGCCAGCTTACCTTCCTTCCCGACATCCAGCTCATGCCCGAGCGCATGGGCCCCAACAATGAAGTCATCACCTGGACCCCCGACAGCCAGCGCATCGTGTTCCTCTCGCGCCGCAACACTTTCAACGACTGGTTCGGGCGCCTCTTTACTGTCAGCGTGCAGGGCGGCCTCGCGGAGCAGTTGCCGGTCGACAAGGGTGGCCTCACTTCCTTCTCACCCGATGGCACGAAAATGGTCTACAACCGCATCTTCGCGAACTTTCGCGGGTGGAAGCGGTACACCGGCGGTCTGGCCCCTTCGCTTTCGATTTACGACCTAAAATCCAATCAGATCGAGAATATCTCCCCGTATGAAGGCACCAGCACGTATCCGCTGTGGCATGGCGACACAATTTATTTTGGATCCGACCGCGGCCCCGACCATCGCATCAATCTTTTCGCCTACGATTTGAACTCCCGCCAGACCCGCCAGCTCACTCATTACACCGATTACGACGTCGGCTGGCCCAGCTTGAACGGCAATTCCCTGGTTTTCGAGAACGGCGGCTACCTTTACCTGTTCGATTTATCCACCGAGCAGGCGCATAAGCTCACCATCTCCCTTCCGGGCGACCGCGAATGGACGCGGCGCCGCTGGGACAATGTAAGCAAACTGATCACCGATTTCGATATCTCTCCCGACGGCAACCGCGCGGTGTTTAGCGCGCGCGGCGATGTTTTCACGGTGCCGGCGAAGCACGGCAGTATCCGGGACTTGACCCAGACGCCGGGTGTGCGCGAACACTCGGTGTCCTGGTCTCCGGATGGGAAATGGATCGCCTATGTCTCCGACCGCACGGGTGAAGAGGAACTCTGCGTCCTGCCTCAGGATGGAATTGGCAAGGAGGTGGCCATCACCGCAGGCAGCAAGGGCTTCTATCTTGCGCCCGTCTGGTCGCCGGATAGCAAGAAGCTCCTATATGCGGACCAGAAGTTGCGCCTGTGGTACGTTGATGTGGCCGCCAAAAAACCTGTGCAAGTGGATCAAGCCCAATACGGCGAAATCATTAATTACACCTGGTCGCCGGACAGTTTATGGGTGGCCTATTCCAAGCCCGACGAAAACACCAACCAGTTTGTAGAGCTTTACTCGCTGCCTGCCGCCAAGATCACGCACGTAACCACGAGCTTTTACAACAGCTACTATCCGCAGTTCGATCCCGACGGCAAGTATCTTTTCTTCCTCTCCAATCGCGACTACAACGAAGTCCTCGGCGTTTACGACAGCGAGTTTTCGAATCCCAAGGCCACCCGCGTTTATGCCGTTACGCTCCGCGCCGACCTGCCGTCCCCCTTCGCTCCGCAAAGTGATGAAGTCGGCCAAAAATCAGAGCCAGCCGCACAGGAAAAACCCGAGCCGCCGCCCTCCGGTTCTGCGGACACCAAGACCAACCCCGACGTCAAGAACCTCCCCAAGACGCCGCCAAAGGCCGTTGCGCGGGCCCCCAAGGCCAAAACCGAGGCGACGCCCGCACCCCCCGAGAAAACGCCGCCAGAGACTCCAGGAACGCCGCTGCGCATCGATCTCGAGGGGCTCGACGCGCGTATCGTGGCGTTTCCCATTCCTATCGCCAACATCTCCCATCTCGCCGCGGCCAAAGACCTGGTAGTCTATGGCACCTTGCCGGTCACCGGCCTTTCCGGGCCGGTCCCCGGTGAAGACCCCGCCGTGCACGTATTCGACATGAAGGAGCGGCAGGATCACGTGCTCGTCTCACCCGCGGATAACTTTGCCGTCTCCTTCGACGGGAAAAAGCTCTTATATTCCACTGCCGGTGACGATGGCACGCATCGCTACGGCATCGTGGACACTACCGCGCCCGCCGCACCGCACAAGCCGCCCGATGGAGACATCGCGCTCGACCAGTTGCGCATGGAAATTGATCCGCCGGCCGAATGGTCCCAGATCTTCCATGAGACTTGGCGGCAGCAACGCGATTATTTCTACGAAAGCGCGATGAATGGTGTCGATTGGGATGCGGTCCGAGCCAAATACGAGGTGCTTCTGCCCTATGTCGCGGACCGCTACGACTTGACCTACCTGCTAACGGAAATGATTGGCGAGCTGGCCAATTCACACACCTACGCCGGGGCGGGCGACTATCCGGACCTCAAGCCCGTCAATGTGGGCATGCTCGGTGTCGATTTCTCCGTGGATACCGAGCACAGTCTCTACCGTATCGCCAAAATATATCCGGGAGAAGATTGGGATTCCCGCCGCGTGTCGCCGCTCACCGAGCCGGGCGTCCAGGTTGCGCCCGGCAGTTACCTGCTGGCAGTGAACGGCCATTCCTTACGGACGCCGCAAGACCCCTATGAGCTGTTTCTGAACACTTCCGGCCAGACCGTAACACTCACGGTCAATGACGCGCCTACCGACCAGGGGGCCCGCAACGTCGTGGTGCGGACGATTGCGAGCGAATTCCATCTGCGCGAGCTCGACTGGATAGAAACCAACCGCCGCAAAGTCGATCTCGCCAGCAACGGCCGCGTGGGCTACATCTACATCCCCAATATGGAGGATGATGGGCTCAACGAGTTCGTGCGCCAGTTCTTTCCCCAGATTCGTAAGCAAGGCTTGATCTTCGACGTGCGCTTTAACGGCGGCGGCTTTGTTGACCAGATTATCTTTGAACGACTCCGGCGCGTGCTGGCAGGCATGCAGTCCGCGCGTAACTGGACGTCCGGCACGATACCCGACACCGTTTTTAACGGTTACATGGACGCCATCAGCAATGAGTACTCCGCCTCTGACGGCGATTTCTTTACCTATTTTTTTAAGTTCTACAAGCTTGGGCCGGTGGTCGGGATGCGCACCTGGGGTGGAGTGCGCGGTATCCGCGGATATACCCCCCTGGTGGATGGTGGTTACGTCACCCGGCCGGAGTTTTCCCTCTACGGCCTTAACAGCCAGTGGCTGATCGAGAACCACGGCGTCGAGCCGGACGTGGTCGTCGATAACCGTCCCGACTTGGTGCGGGCGGGACGCGATCCGCAGTTGGAAAAAGCGCTGGAACTCCTGGTGCAGGACATAGAGCAGCATCCGAAGCCGCTGCCCCCGCGCCCGTCCGACTTGCCTGCCTATCCCGGCGGCCCCGGGTCGTGAGCCTGGGGCATGATAATGAACAAGCGTGACCCTGACGCGTCATGTCGTGATGGTCGTGATGACGCGCCGCTACCGTAACTGCTCGTGATATCCATGCACATTGATAGCAGGATCGGTACTATACCGCCAAGTTATAAACCGCCGACACGACGGCACCGGAACCAGACAAAAGTACGGGCCCGCGTAAAGATTTCTTGTCCCTAGGGGCCTCTACAGCTTATACGGTAATTTTCATACCCGCTTATCGGTAACAAACAGCGCCATTTGCAGCTCGCCACGCTGCGGCATTCACTGGCGCTAGACGTGCTCTCTCCCATATGAACTTTGAAATCCCGGCGAGCGGACTGAGATTCGCTAGACGGTAGAAACACTAGGAGAGATAAAATGGCCGACATTCATGATGATCGCATAGTGGAAGTGGGAGTACCGGGTTGGATCGCGCCAGCTATCGTGATTTTGGCTCTGGTCGCGATTGCCGGGTTGGGCTTGGCATGGTACGACTCGTCCCAGCTTCAGGCTGCTCAGCAGTCGTTCGGCAATGAGATGAAGGCGGCGCAGCAGAATACGGCGCAGCAGATCGCTACGCTCGAACAAAAAGAAACACAGGCCGACGCCGCAAATACGGAGCTTCAAGGCGACTTGGGTGTCGTCACCAAGCGCCTCCGAATCACCCAGGGCGATTTGAAGAAATCACGCGACGAAGCGGCGCAAATCCGCGACGAAAGCGCCCAGAAGATCGCGCAAATGGATACCGATGTTAAATCGCAACTCGCCACCAAGGCCAGCTCAGACGATCTGAACGCCACCAACGGCACCGTGAACGGCGTCAAGACCGATCTCGAAGGCACCAAGAGCGACCTCAAAATGGCGCGTAGTGAACTCGGCACTCTCATCGCGCGCAATCACGACGAGATCGATTCGCTGCGCCGCATGGCGCACTCCTACTAAGGACAGAGATGCCGAGAGAATACCAGTTTGTCTTTACCGGCTTTACGGTGGCGTGGCTGATCCTGGTGGTGTACGCTTTGACGCTGATGCGGCGCGAGCACCGGCTGAAACGCGAGTTGGATCGGGTGCGGCGGATGGTGGAGGGCGCCGGGAAGCGGGGCTGACTCGTGATATACTCTCCGAAATATCCACGGAGGGATTATCATGAGGCGCACACTGCTAACTGTTTGCCTTTTTCTTGTTGGGACTGCGATCCTGCAAGCCCAGACCCCCACCATCACTTCAGTTACCAATGAGTCGGGCTCGGGCAGCCTGTGTCCCGGCGGCATTGCTTTCGTAAGAGGAACCAACCTGGGTGGCACTGCCGCGAAGGTCACCGTGGGAACCAAGCAGGCCTATGTGTTCAATGGCAGCGCGGCATCCCTGCAACTTGAGCTCCCGGTGGATGCTCCGCTTGGCGCCACCACGCTGACTGTGGGCGCCTCGACGCCGTCCAACATCACACTGGTGCAGTATTGTCCGGGATTAGCGGTCAACAACGGCGTCACCGCGGCGTTTCACACCCCTTCCGGAGCGCCGGTAACCAGTTCCTATCCCGCTTCACCGAATGAGCAGATTGGCCTGATTGCTACCGGTCTTGGCCCCACCAATCCGCCGGTCGCTACCGGGCAATCGCCGAGCGGTACCAACGCCGTCGTGGTCACCATGCCCACGGTAACTGAGGGGGGCAAACAGGCGGCGGTTTCTACGGCTTTTCTCTCGCCTAACAGCTCCCCCGGCTTTTACGTGGTGGTGTTCACCGTGCGGTCCGACGCCACCACCGGCAGCCCGAACGTGAGCATCGGCATCGGCGGACTCACCAGCAACGCGGGACCACTCCCGGTCTCCACCGGGCCGATCATCACCTCGGTGACGAACGCCGGCAGTTACATCGATCCAACGCTGCCCAACGGTCCCATTGCGCAAGGCTCCATTTTCGTGCTGAAGGGGGCTAACATGGGTCCTTCCGCGATCTCGATCGCGACCAATCCATTTCAAAGCACAGGCCTGAGCGGAACCTCACTGAGCGTTACGATAAACGCCACCCCGGTGTTTCCGCTGATGTATTACACCTCCGCGGGCCAGATCGCCGCTCTGATGCCTTCGAATACGCCGGTCGGCACCGGCACGATTGCGGCGACCTATAACGGCCAGACCGGACCTGCGGCTCCGATTACGGTCGTCGCGAACAACCTGGGCATTTTCACGATCACCTCCGACGGCCAGGGACCCGGCATCGTGACCTACCCCGACTACAGCCTGGTCTCCACGAACAAAGCCGCCAACTGCGGCGGAGTCAACACCACGTGCGGGGCGGCCAATCCGGGCGACACGCTGATCATCTGGGCCACCGGGCTCGGACCGATCACCGGAAGCGATGCGAACGGCGACGGGGAGGGGGTCAACATGCCGTCCATTCCTTTGACCATCTGGCTGGGCGGTGTGCCGATACAGGCGCTTTACCAGGGCCGGGGATGCTGCATCGGAGAAGATCAAATCAACTTTACGGTTCCCGCGGGCGTGCCCACGGGGTGCGGGGTGCCGCTGTATGTGCAAATCAACAGCTTCATCAGTAACAGCGNNCCCGCCGATTCCACCTTCACGGCGGCCCAAGTCAGCGCCGTCGCGAGCGGAGGTGGTCCCCTCAAGTACGGCGAGGTTGACTTGAAACACAAGGACACTTCGCCGGGATTTCAAGACGTTGTTCAGGGACAGTTCTTTCAGTTCTCAGTCGCTACCGCCCTTCAGCCGTTTATCTTCTCTTCTGTCGATAAGCCGCCGCTGGGCACCTGCCAGATCAACAACAGCCTCAACGGCTACAATCCGCCGATCAATGTCCTGGGCGGGCTGGATGTAGGCACGCCCGTGACGGTGCACCGTCCCAACGGCTCGAAGACCGGGAACGTGACCTCGGACCCCAATGGATTCTCGACGGGAATGAGCGCCAACGGCAGTTATCTTGCCCCCGGGACTTACATGATCAGCTTGCCGGGCGGCAAGGACTCGCATGCCTTCAGCGGCTCGATCACGATTCCGGCAATGGCCACCTTAACCAGCCCTCAGCCGGACACGGCAAATCCGATTTCGATTACGCGCTCCAACGGGCTGACGGTGACCTGGTCGGGAGGGCAGGCGAACGCCTTCGTTAATATCGAGGTCTACGGCTCCACGGATAATACCAATACCGTCGGAGCCGACATTCAATGCTATGCGCCCGCCGGGCCCGGGACGTTTACGGTTCCGCCGAGCGTCCTGCTGGCGCTTCCGGCGAGCAATTTCGGAGGGATGG
>PLJR01000081.1 GCA_003140295.1 Acidobacteriota bacterium | reverse complement strand
CTGGCGAAGAAGATCGTCGACGGCCTGCGCGTCGACGAGCGCCGCATCGCGGAGAACCTGCGCACCTACGGCCCGTTTTCCGGGGCCGAAGCGATCCTGATCGAGGCGGCGAAGCGCGGCGGCGACCGTCAGGAGCTGCATGAGGTCATCCGCGAGAGCGCGATGCGCGCGTACGACGCGCTCGCCGCCGGTGACTCGAACCCGCTCGCGTCGCTGCTCGCTATCGCCACTTCCTTGGCGTATCTGGGCGTGTACACACCGCTCAAAACCCGCACCGTCTTTGCGACGTTTATCGGCGCGTTTCCCGGCGCGGTGCCTCCCTTGATCGGCTGGGCGGCGGCGCGCGGATCGCTCGGGCCTGGCGCGTGGGTGCTGTTCGCCATCCTGTTCCTGTGGCAGTTCCCCCATTTCCACGCGATTGCCTGGATGTATCGTGAGGATTACGGCCGTGCCGGCATTCGCATGCTTCCCGTCGTGGATCCTGACGGGCGTGCGACGTTTTCGCAGATTCTATTTTGCGCAGCCGCGCTGATTCCCGTAAGTCTACTGGCCTCGGTCACCGGTCTGGCTGGCGTGCGCTTTTATTTCGCGGCCCTGCTAGTGGGCTTGTTATTGGTGGAAGTTTGCCTCTGGGCGTCGGCGTCCAAAACAAACGTGCGGGCCAAATGGCTCATGCATGCCACAGTGCTACATTTGCCCTTGCTGCTGGGGCTGATGATTTTCGATAAGTTTTCGCGGTAGCAAAAACTCAAAATTGGAGGTCGTGCAAAATCGAACGATGTCCACCCAAAATCGCATTCTAGGCGCGGTCATAGTATGCGTCACGGTGATTGTTTTATCCGTGGCGGGGCTGGCATCGGATTTTATGACGCGCCTGATTTCCAGTGTGGACGGGTTGTTGCTGCTGATGATCTGCCTGATGATGGCGGGCATTTTTTCCTTGATGATATTTGTACTGGTAAAAGAGGCGGGCTGGCTGCCATCTCGATCCCGCGCTCCTGTTGCAGCGGCTTCCGCTGTTGCTTCACCGCGGCCTGCGGATCAGTCCGTCCAACCCAATCAGGCGACTCACCCTGTGGCGCAAGCGCCCCAAGCGCCCGTGACCCCGGCCAAGCCTGTGCCCGCTGCTCCTGCGTCGGCAGCGACTCCAGCGAAGTCCCCAATAAAAGCTGGAGAAGGGACCTAGGCGGCCTCGGCCGTCTGCTTTTGAGTTTTCGTTACGCCGTTGTCTTTACTTGCTGCGGTATTATCTTGATGCCCGTCCGGGCATGAATGACCATCCCAAGCGAATCCTCTTCTGAAATCCCTGGCGTCGTCCGGCCCGCCAAGCCGGGCATGAAGCAGCGGTGGCTGATCATCATCCTCGCGCTCACTTTTTTGTTTGTACTTATGCCGTTTCTGTTTTGGCAGGCCACCTGGTTTGGGCGGCCGCTCAATGACGAGCAGTTGGAAAGGGCATTAGCCGATCGCGAGCACCCGCGGGAGATCCAGCACGCTCTGTCGCAAGTGGCTGACCGCGTTTTTTCAGCCAATCCTGCCACACGTGATTCCGCACGCCGCTTTTATCCCGCCGTTACGCGCATTGCTCAAAGCGGCGGGGACGAACTTCGCCTGACTGCGGCTTGGGTGATGGGACAGGATAATTCGGTGCCGGAATTTCACCAGGAGCTGACCGCATTGTTACGCGATCCGAACCCTATGGTGCGCCGCAATGCGGCACTCTCGTTGGTTCGGTTTGGCGATGTTGCGGGCCGCGATGAAATCCGCGCGATCCTCGAGCCATATTCGCTCGCCGCTCCACGCGGCGGGAAGCTCACCGAGCGCCTCAAACCGGGTGATGCGATTAATGCCGGCACATTGCTGGGGAGCATCGATTCAGATCACGAAAAATTTGAGCTGCGTTCGCAAGTGCCGGGAACCATCGATCGCTGGCTCGTCGGCAACGGTATCACCGTTTCTGCCAGTCAGCCGATTGCCCGCGTCCAGCCGAGTACCGCAGAGGTGTGGGAAGCGCTTCGCGCGCTATATTTGATTGGAGAAAAACAGGATATTCCTGCCATTCAGCGTTTTGCCAGCACCGCCAGCGGTATGCCGCCGAATGTTCGCCAACAGGCCGAAACTACCGCGCAAGCCATTCATTCCCGCGAATGACAGCCGCCAGTAAGGCACTTTCTTTAATGTCGGGTAAAACGAAGGGATCGTGAGAAGCTAAACCTACTAGAAGGGGAGAGAACCGTTTTCCGATTCCCACTCGGCCGTCGGGAGCATATCAATTGCATCCCAGGGGCAGCCTTCGAGGAAAGCGCCGTCTGGTCCTTTGCTTGTGCAAAGCTTGCAACCGATGCACAAGAGCGGGTCCACGATAATTCGGCCGAAAGGCGCATGGTCCGGGTCCGGACTCCAGTACATGCAATCCTCAACCGGACAATATTCCACACACGCCGGCGATCCCGCGCAACCCGTGCAGTTTTCATTAATTACTGCGAGGATATGCGGCTTGCGCTTGCGCTTGGTGGTGGTACCTTCCGACGTCGGTTCGTACTTCACCACCTGACCGGCTACATATTCATCGATGGTTGGACTGGTATACGCCACGCTCGTTCCTTAAAAGTATTTGGAGCGATTCATTTTGAGGGACGCGCGCGGAGAAGTCAAACACGCAGCCGCGATTGATTGAATCGCCCTTCATTCGCGTGACATCTGAACATACGGAATTCGTCGTAATTTGCACTCGAAACCGCTTCTAAGGATGCTATAATATGTCTTCGGTCGCTGCGAATTAGCGCCGATGGCCCTACGAGACCTTCATCACGGGAGAACCCCAGATGCTGCAACTTACTGATAACGCTACCTCTAAGGTCAAAGAAATTATGACGCAACAGAATCCCGCTCCGTCGGCATTGCGAGTCGCCGTCGTAGGCGGCGGGTGCTCCGGGTTCAGCTACCATATGGCCTTCGATAATCAGGAAAACCCAGCCGATAACGTGTATCAATTCGACGGTGTAAAGGTTCTGGTCGACCAGATGAGTGAAATGTATTTGGACGGCGTGCAAATCGATTACATCGAAACGCTTGAGGGTGCGGGATTTAAATTCAATAACCCCAACGTGAAAAGCACGTGCGGCTGTGGCAGCTCTTTCAGCGTCTGACAACCTCTTATTTAATGCCATGGGGCTCCCGAGGCAGCTTTCGGGGGCCCCATTTTTTTGCTGGCCAGCGATGTAGCCGGTAAGATTACACGTCACGCTAGCGCCTTCTCTCGTGAAGCCCTGGGGTAATATCAACACTGCGGGATATTGCTTCAGGAGCGTTAGGAGAATCGATGACACACCGAATTTTGTTGATTGCTTTTGTCGGGGTCGGACTCTTAGTTCGTGCGCAAAACAAATCCTCCGGTCAAACGGCGGCACCAACTGCGGGCGATCCTACTCCGAGCGCCGCTGCAGCTATTGAGAAACGCGTCGAAGGGTTTTTGAGAAATGTATACGCGTGGGGCTCAGACTTCGAGGTGAAAGTCGGACCGGTGAAGCCTGCGCCGGCCAGCGGCTTCTATGAAGTCCCCGTAAGCGTAGGCACAAATGGTCAGTCCGATTCTGCGATCGTGTATGTGTCGAAAGACGGTCGTTACATGTTCCGAGGAGAAATCCAGGACATGAACAGTGACCCTCTGGCCGCGACACGCCAGCAGCTACATCTCGACGGATTCGCCTCTAAGGGGCCGACAGATGCAAGGATTGTCCTTGTTGAGTTTGCAGATTTTGAATGCCCGGTTTGCCGCCAACTGGATGTGATCCTACGTCCCTTGCTACAAAAATCTCCGGCAGTTCGGCTGGTTTTCAAAGATTTTCCCATTGAACAACTGCATCCCTGGGCGATGACAGCCGCACTGGCGGGGAGGTGTGTCCTACAAACAAGCTCCGAGGCATTCTGGAAGTTTCACGACGCGGTTTACGATAGCCAGGACCTCATTTCGCCTGAAAATGCCTACAACAAACTCAAGGACATTGCGGAAGCTTCCGGCGTCAAGGATGAACAATTTCAAACCTGCATGGCTGATCCCAAAACGGCGGACGCTGTGCACAGAAGCGTAGATGAGGGCCGCTCTCTACAAATTTCAGCCACGCCGACCACATTCGTCAACGGTCGACGCTTAATCGGCCCGGATGAGCAATCATTACAGCAGTTCATCCAATTCGACAGCAGAACGGTCCACTGACATTGCCATCAGCGCATTGCAACATAATATACATTATCTTCTCATGCTTGTCAATAGGGAATGTGGGTGATTGGGTGTGTGCGGAGGACATACGGTTGATCACTTGGTTGATGGTGGGCAGGGAGGGCTGCCTGGGGACAACGTCGCCGCGACTGGCAAAGTCTTCCGAGCAGGCCGCGCTGATGCCGGATACGCTCGAGCGCGCGGTGGCCGATGGGGAGATCAAATTCGCTGATCAGACGACGGGCACGGCAAGTGGGCAGCGTTTTGCGGAACTCGAGCAGTTGCGCTTCCCTCTCGGGTAGAGGTGCGAGGATTAGCGGCGGGCAGCTGCGGCCGCTGTGGCGCCTATGGCGGCACCGATGGCCAGCCATTTGGCTCCTCGTTTCATGCGGAGCCACAAGGTTCCGCCTTTGGCGGCCTTTACGGCGGCGTCGCGCTCGGTTGCGAGGGCTGCTTCTTTCGTGCGCTCGTCGGCCAGGTCGCCTTGCGCGGTGCTGAGCTTTGCCTGGCAGGCGCGGCAATCCTGCAGGTAATCGTAGAGCGGCTTAAGGTCGGTTTGGGGGATGCTCGCGGCGGCGTCTGGCGTGGGCTGTGCCGCAGTGGGCGCGGGCAAGGCCAGTAAAATCGGGTCGGGCAGCGCGGGCAGGAGTTGCGGAAGTTGCGCGACGATTTCGGCGTGCGTCTGGATTTTGCGTTTGGCGGCCGCGATGCCCGTCAGCGTTTTGGCCAGTGCTGCGTCGCGCTGTTGCTGGCGGCTGGTGGCTTGCCCGAGCAGCTGCTTTTGCGCGCTCAATGTGGCGGCAAGTTGCACGGCGTTGTCATGCGACACGAGCCAGGAGCGCGCACCGATCCACCCCCCGGCCATGATTGCGACTGCAGCGCCAGCGAGAAGCACCGGGGGGGTGCGACGCAGGATAGTTGCGAATGAGAACATTTCGTGTTCCTTTCGGGATACGGGCACGGGGATTCGTTATGGCGCGCGCGAGCAAGCGATGCGATGTGACGGCGATTGAAGCGGCGCTGGGCGCGCGGCCCAGACGTTTGCCCCGTTCGCAGCTTGATGAGAAAACCTCGGGTCGCCACCTGAATCGACGGGTGACCCGAGCTACAAATGCGCGCTCGTTCCCCCGCTTTAACAGGTTCGCGGCGCCGGCGCGGTTGAATTCAGTCTCGCTTGGTATCTGGGGAAAAAGCCATCTGAATCTACGGACGTCTCGAGCTACAAATGTGCAGCGAAGGCCGGCAGAGGCGAGCTGCCAGCGCGGAGGCCTCGGGAACAAGCTTGTTGCGGAATCGTAGGCGGCTACAATCGCGGTGGCGAATGCCNNTGACGGTGACCGGACGGGCCACTGGCGACGGGGATGGGCAGCGGGTAGCGTCGTAATTCCCTTTTCGCTTTAGTCCATGTCGAGGGCTTCGGCGGCGGCGCGACCGGTCAGATAAAGTGGCTGAAGCGATGGCGGCCGCAAGGGGAACTCGACGCCACGCAGGCGGGTTGAACAACCCACGCAGACTGAGCGGCCGGCCTTCTCGATCGTGGCGCGCCGCAGACACAGGTTAGAGAAAAAACATGGTGGCGCGGCAAAGGCCTGGGGCGCTGTGTGGCTGCGAACTGACATGGTGCGACCTCCTGGGATGAGCATTGGGTTTGTGAAGATTCGAGCCGAGATGGACGCCTGCAATGTGCGATCGAAGCGAACAGCCACTTTCCCCGTGAGAAAAAGACTCGGGTTTCCATCGTAAAAGCGACGGAAGACCCGAGTTATCAATGCGGAACCGGCGCGCTGGCTTGCAGCACGATGGGGCGTCATCGAGCCGCGTAATGAGTGACACGAGCGAGGACTGCGGCGGGATAATCGGGATTACCGCCGCCATTCCATAAGGCGAGGGCCCGCTCGACGCGGCCCTCGGCCACTGCCAGTTTGGCCGCGAATACGCGGCAGCCGATATCGACTGCGGTCGCGGGTTCGCAAAGGGCGGCCAGCGATGTGCCGGTGAAGCCGTGCTCGCGCGCGACTTGCCCCATCACCTGCATCAATCCCCATGAAAATGCGCGCGCGTGCGCCTCGGTGGCGGAGGCGATCGCGCCAGTGGCCATCCGAGGGGCAATGTATTTTGCGTAAAAGGAGGGCTCGTAGCGCAGCGCCCAGGGGTTCCAGGCAGATTCCTGCTCGATTATGGCGCAGACGAGGTCGGGCCAGAGTGCATGCACGCGGGCCGCTTCCTGCGCAAGCGAAACGTACTGGGGAGGTGGGGTCAAGGCTGCAAGGCCCGTGCGCTAGCGAGCGTGCCAATCCGTATTTTTGTCGTGGCAGTCGCGATCGGGAAGATCCAGGGAGCGCAGGTCTTCGAGCGTGATGCCCAGGCGAGCGGCAATAAGGTTCAGCGCGTGGTACAGGTGCGGCAGGTGAACGCGCGCCAGGTCATGGACGAACGCACGCTCGACTTCCGCGGTGCGCATGCGGCGGTGCAGCCAACGCACAAAAATGCAAAATTGCGTGAGCAGTGTAAAAGCAACGATCAGCCAATACGGATTCATACGCCTCGCGTAACTCTGATTGCGCGGGCTCCAAGTAGAGCCCGCACCCGAGCTTTGCCGTCGCCAACCAAATCGCACCTGCAAATTCAGCTGCCGCGCCTTTGTAAGGCCGGAAGCCCGTTTAGTGGATTTGTCGGGGAATCCCAGTTTTGTAGTCGAGCACGCCCTGCGCTTCGGACTGAGCTGCGCCGCGGCCGGTGAATCAGATTCGCGCTGTGTAATGTGCCGCTAACGTAATGCGCCAACACCAGCGCGCGGCGACCACGCTTTATGGCCCGGGGCTATTCGTTCAGTATGAACGCCGGAAAAACGTGCCGAAGAGCCCCGCGGGCTACAGCAATTTGCCAAGCGTGCCGCCTAGCGAATTGAGGAACGACGAACCGAAGGTGGGCGTCTTGGCCACATTCGCGCTCACGTTGAGAAGCTCCGACGGAATGCCAAGCGTGCGGCCGAGAAGCGAGCTATTCACGCCGTAGAGGCCGGAGAGGCCTTGCAGTGCGGTGAGCTGGTCCTGCTTGGACTGGCCGGCGAAGGCGAGCTGATTTTGCTGAGCGAGACTCGAAGTCTGCTGCCCCTGCTGTCGGGCGATTGCGTCAAGCATGTCTCCGTAGCCAGCGGAATTATTGGTGCGCGCCAGGCGATTAGCCGCACTGGAGGCTAGCGCGGCGAACGTGCTGGCGAGCGCGCCCATGGATTGGCCGTTAATGGCGGTCTGCTGCGCGGGCGTGTAGCCGGGATTCGCGAGTAAATTCTGATAGCCGGCGGCGGCGGTGTTTTGCAAGGACTGGCTCTGTCCGTAAAGCTGCTGGTTCATGGCGTTCTGTGAAGCGAGCTGCTGGTCGGTCAATTGCATTGTCTGCTGTTGAGCTCCGCGTCCCATGTTTCCTCCTCGGTGCTATTCCCTGCTGGCAACTGCTGCGAATACGTTTTCGAAAATATGATTGGCGATCCGTGGTCTGTGTCTTCACAAATCGGTGGTGCCGCCTTCTGGCGCGCGAACGCGTTTGCCGAGCGCTATACCAGCCGCGTGTAGCAAGTCCACGGGTCGCGGCGCCAGCCAAGCGAGGCGAGCCGGCGTCCAAACGCGCGCGCGATCGGTGGCGGAACAAAGGCCTGCACATCGCGCAGTCCGTGGGCCGCGGCGTCGCGACGGGTCGACTCGTGCAGTGCGGCCAGCCATTGCCAGCGCTCGCGCGGCGCGCCCTCCGCCGGATCGGCGAGCAGATACGCTTCGGCGGTAAGCCGCAGCAGCGCGGCCATGCGCGGCCGCCCGGCGTCTTCGACCACCTGGCGCACCAAGAACAACGGGTCTGCGAGATCGGGAAACGCATATGCAAAACCCTGCGCGGCATGCATCGCGCGCAAGGCGTCGAGATCGGCGTCGGTGTAGGCGCGCACGTTCATGAAGCGAGTCGCGTCGCGAAGACTTTGTCGCTGGCGAGGCCGGCGCGCGAGGCAGTGCTCACGACGGGGCGGCTCACTATAGGAGGTTGCCGATCGACAGCGTCTGATCGACGCCGAATCCGCTGCCGCCCTGTTGCGCGCCGGCAGTGCCGCTGCCCGATGACGGCTGCAGTGGCGGCCCGGCCAAGCCGCCTCCGGTGACCGCTACCGGAGGAGCGCCGAAGGCCACAGGCGGCGACGGCACCGAGCCGATGTACTGGCTATACGCGCGCCAATAGAGCGTCTGGTTGCCGATGGAGACGCGCAAATTGCGCGAGCTGCCCAGAAAATAAACGTGTGGGGCGATGAAGGCCGGCGTCGTGTCAGATTCGGCGAAATAAAAAATGCCGCGGCGAACCGGCGAGTTGTCGGTGAGCGCGATATCGAAGATGCCGTCCGCCGCGGCGACGGAAAGCGCGCCGATCGGGGCGGGCGCGGCAATCGAACCCGCGGGATCGACTCCCGTCGCGCGTCCCAGCGAATTCACCGCGCCTACGACTTGCTGGAGCGATTCGTAGAGATACGGATCGCGGCCCTTGATTTGCGCGAGCTGTGGAATGGTCAGCATGGCTTCAGTATTACCTCGAAGTAGCAGTGTCCAGTTTTGGCGCAACGCAATTAAGAGCGAGAGAAAGCCTGAGGTCGCCCACGTTCTAACTGTTTCCAATCTTTAACGCGCGGATCTGCGGGCGGGCCTGATCGCAACTGCTCGGGCCGCGTACTAATTTCCTCCACGGACTGGCGACCACGGATCTTGCTTGAGCGAAGGCACCAGGCGCGACAACTGGAACCAGGCCCCCGGCTGGTTGGTACCTACTTGGAATGCCGCCCGCTCGGCGCGCACGTTGATCGGCAGCTCGAGATCTTTCGGCGCTGGCGAGCTCAATGGCAGCGGCGCGAGCACTGTGGCGAAGGTCTCATTGTCGGCAAAGACGCTGAGGTTCAAATTCCCTGCCCCTTGGACGTTGCACGTCAGGTAAACAAAAAGTTTGCGATGCGATTGCAGCTGGAATTGCTGTTCCTCATCGACGCTAGGCACAAAATAGGTGGTGTAGTAGCCGGCGATCGAGGCGCCATCGTCGGAAAGTTGCGCGTCGCTCAGCTCGTAAATCTTGCCGTTGCCCGCTCCGCCGGCGCCTCCATTGCCCAGAAATAACTGCGCGGTGCCGTCGGAGCGCTCGGCGAGGGTAGCGCAATTTGCGGCCATAATCCACGGCGCCCATTTGCGGCAGCGTCCCGCGGACATAAACCGCCCGGTATAGGCGCTCGCGTGCAGCGAGCTGAGCGTGGCGATTTCGCTCGCGCTGCCGAGCCCGCGATAATCGAGCGCCAGGACGCGATTGGGCTGGGTCGCGGGCGCGATGGGCACGCCCACCAGGATGCGCTTGGCGCGCGTATCGACGCGCACCCAGAGCGTTTCTCCCGCAGCCCAATTGATCTGATCCCACAGCGGTTGAATTTCCTGCGAAATTTTTACGGGCTCGCCGCCGTCAAAAATGTACAGGCCGGAGCGGTCGGCAATCACCGCCCAATCCTCGCCCACGTCGGCGCCGTGCACCGAAAATGTGCCCACAGTGCGCGACACTTCGTTCAGCGTCCAGTGGGCGGGCTCGTTCACCCCGTCGTCCTGAGTCGCGTGGATGGAGTGCTCCTTGACGAAGTAGAGCAGTCCGCGCAGCACGAAGGCGGCGCGCACCGCCTGTCCGTTATTCGCGGCCACCGCCAAAAGGCCGGTGACCCCGTCGTAGCTTTCCGGATCCTCGGGAAAGCTGGCGCGCACCAGGCTCGAGTTATACGGCAGAGCGGTGGGGAAAATTTCGACGTTGTCGATCGTGAAGCCGCCCGCGGCGGTGGGCGTGCCGCCAGCGTAAACGCGCAGCAACAGGTCGCTAGGAATGGCGGTAAGCGGCGCCGTAAGCGCGCCAATATATTCAGCAAAGCCGCTTTGCGCGTTCACTTGCGCGGCGGTGACTTGCAGGCCTGCGGTCTGCAATCCCGTGGAGGCGCTATATAACTCGATATGCAGCGTGCCCTGCGCGAGCGCCGCGTAGGCCCGCACGCGGGCGCGCACAGAATATCCGGTGTTCGGCGAAATGCGCGGCACGCCATCGGGATCGGTCGCGGCGGGCTGCGTGATCATGCCGCGAATCGCGGTGACGCCATCGCCGATGATGTCGTAGCAGGCGCCGGCAATCGGGCTCGCATCGCGCAGGCCGCCCAGTCCGCTGGTCAAGTCGGTGATCCAGCCGAGCGGTGTGTTGCCGCTCCAGCCACCGTCGAAGCTGAGGTTCGCGAAATTGTTCAGCTTGTTGCGCTCGCCCCACCAAAACAGGCGCGAGGAGTAACCGATGACGCCGGCACACTCACCTAGTTCGACCAGGTTAAACAGCGAATCGGCGGGCGAGCCCGCGAGCAGCACGGTGTCGGAGAAATCGAGGGTCACGCTGGTAGTGGAGTTGTCGCCAATCACCATGCTGGGCGTGTTGGACAGCCCCGTGGTGTAGAAGAACGAATCGCCGCCTGACGCGGTGAAAGCCACTACGCGCGCGACCACGTTCTGGTCGCCCGACGCCAGCGGAATGCCGCCGATCGTTACCCGGCGCCCCCCCGCCGCGTTCCACGCGACCGGCGGCGACGGCTGCGTCAAATAGCCTTGCCGCGTCTTGAAGAACACCGCGACCTGGTGCACGCCCGCGGAAACTTGCGGCGTGAGCGTTGCCGTGCCAGCTCCGGAAGCGCTCGCGGCGCCGCTCTGCAAATACGTGAGGCTGGATGGCGACGGAACCGCGGCGATCACGAAGACGCCGTTGAACGACGCATCGGTAACGCCGGCGATGGTCACTGTCTGGCCGGCCGCGTACCCGTGCGCGGAAGTCGTGGTGATGGTGGCTACTGCGTTCGCGCGCACCGCCCCGGAGGGCGCCGCCGCGATGGCCAGGGCGGGCTCCGCTGCGGCATCGCCAACGAAAGCGGGTCCCGCTCCCGGCCCCACCTGGCTGACGCGATCGAAATTCGTGCCGTCGTATTGCCGCGGAATATCGACGCCAGATTTTCCGTCGGAGATGGCGATATATTCGCGCCCAAACAGTGTGGCGGATTTCGCGCGCGTGTTCGACGCCAGGCCCGTGGCCACCGGCGACAGGCTTCCGGGCGAAGCCTCGCCCCACAGTGTGCCCGCGGAGTCCAGCGCCAGCAGCGTTTGCGCCAGGTTCGGCTGGATGTACGTCTTCAGATAATTGATGGTTGGTTGGCCCGCTATCGGCGCAAACATTGAGACCAGGCCCGGCCTGGTTTTCACCGCGCCCGCGATAAAGGCGACGTCGGCGCAGTCGGGCGACACGCCCGGCGGCAGATCGCACGGCGCCATATCCGTAACCAGACCGCCAAAAAGATCGAGCGGAGCATCCGCTGTGCCCAGGACCGTCATGTTCCTGCCTTCAGTGAGATTTTTAACGACATCAATGTGCTTGCTAAAGTGTGTCGGTATGCCGTGATCGAGCTATGCCGCTCTTTTAGTAGCGCAGGCATTCCTGCCTGCGCCCTCACTGGGGTGCGCGATATGTGTGAATTACCGCGCGAGTTTGTCGCTTTCGTAGCTCGGGTCGTCCCGGCTCCCTTTGCCGGGCGACCCGAGGCCTTTCGCGTGGATCACACCTACAGGCGTATCCGTCAAATCCAGAGGGAAAAGCCTCAGGTCTCCCGCGGTGCGCATTGATTGCTGAAATCACGATGCCGAGCTGCGGGACGACCTGAGCTACAGCTACTCCGTGCACGGTTTCCGCCGATGCCGACAGCGAGCACCAGGAGGAGTGCCCGTGCTAGGAAAACCGGCGAGGCCGCGCTTCAGCCGCTGTTAGCGTTAGCAATTGCGCGAGGTGTAAGGCCGCCGCCGACGTGCGCTCTGCTGTTCGCGCTGGGTGGCGCGCACGAGCAGATCCTCGAGCGCGTCGGCGCCGGCCTCGTCCCAACGCGCGGCTTGCGGAGCCCCGCGGGCGGCCGAAGCCATGGCCGCGGTGAAAAACGCGATCGCCTCCTGCGCGTTGCGGACGAGCACGGGGCTCGTCGCGTCGGTGAGGTCGGGCAAAGCTTTTTCGTAGCGCAGGCGTATCTGCGTGTCCTGCGTGGCGCCGAGAAAATACAAACCGTCGGCGCGCCACTCCCAGTAGACCAGGCTCGCGTCCTGCGGCAGCGAAGGAAGCCCGCCGTGCGCGGTGAGGTCGAGCATCTCCAGGAAGTCGTCGGTCGATCCGCTGGGCCGCTCCCACAATTTCAGCGGTACCAGCAAATCGGTGGGCAGTTGGTTGGGAGGCGCGGTCGCATCGGTGATCGAGACTTGCAGCGACGCATCCACTCCGCTTACTGCCGTCACCACTAGGAGCGCGTCGTCGCTCAAAAATGTTCCTGACTGCACGCTCGCGAGCGCGCGCTGCACCTTGCGATACGCGGAGTTGGCGTAGGGCAGCAGCACGCCGTCGGTAAACAAATTGCCAGCCGCATCGTTCAGCAGCGCGCGCACCAGCGAGGTAATTTGTCCCGCGGTGTTATACGCGGATGTTCCGACAACCGGCATTATTCCCTCCCCTGCCGCAATGGGCCGGCTTCATGGGCCACCCCGAACGTTTGCCGCATCGCTCGCTCCGATGTCGTAGTCATACTCCGCCAGGCGGTCACGCTAACGTTGTCCGTGCGACCGCCCAAATGGTCGGCGCTAATGGCTGGCGCTAATGTTCCAACACGCGCCCGCCCGCACGATCGTCCTGGCGGTCGTCTGCGTGGTCCATGCGGCCGCGGTTGTCGGCATGATTACCGCGGTCGTCGCCCGCGCCGCCGGCGCTTCCGCCGGGTCGCCGGTCATTCTGGCGTTCGGGCTGCCGTTCGGCGTGCTGCCACGCGCCACCGTCGGAGTCGCCCCAGCCCGGATCGCACGGCAGCGGCGATTGCTTCAAATAGGCCGCGACGCCGATGATCGCGCTCATTATCGAGCTCACGCCCGCGAGCGAAAGTGTGTGCCCAAACCCGGCCGCCAGATTGAAATGCGAGGGGTCAATCCCGATCGCGGCGAACCCGGTAATCGCGCCATTCGCTCCGCCGGAGATCACCGCGGCCGCCATTCCGCGCAGCCAAATTTCCGCCTTTGCCATGCATCCCCTGTGTATTTCTAGGTGCGCAGTCGGTGTGTGTGCGTTGCGGCGTGGTCAGGTATGCGTATCGCCGAATTGGTAAGCGCAAGTCTTCCGCGTGCCGTATCGGCAAGCTCAGGTGTTCGCGCGGCTCCGCGTATTTAGTTGCTGCGCAACGCGAAATTTACTGAATCACGCGCGCCTGCCACGTCACCGCGCTGGGCGTAATGCTTCCGGAGCTGGGATTGCACACGCGCACGCTCACGGTGTTCGCCGCACTCACCCATGCCGACCACGAAAGATTCACGCTGCCCAAGCTTGCCGTGGGACTCGCACTCGCAACGCCGGTGCCGGCCGCGCCGGCTACGGTAACGCTTTGTTCCTGGCAGGTCTGGGCCGCAATCGCCGTGTACGTAAGCGTCGCACTCGCCGCCAGCGGCCAGTTCGCGGCCGATATTTTACCGGCAGCTTGCAAGTCTCCCGCTACGCCGCCCACGGGAATCATACCAATGCCAAACGGCCCGCCCTTACCAACCCAACCAGGACCGTTGGGATTTAATTGATCGGTCGCCGCGACGGTCGTCGGGTCGTACTCCATCTGGGTCGGCCTGAACCCTGTAAATCCGCCTGCGCTCGTCCCTACATCGACAAAAGGAAATGCACCCGGAGCAACCACGAACGAAGTCAGATCGCTGGTAATTAAATCATCCTCAATAGGGCCGCCAATGCGGCGATAGATGAGGTAGTTCGCGACTCCGGGCACGGAGTACGGCAAGGCGAGCGATGCTGACGCGGTCGGGCCGGTGAGTGTCGAGCAAATATCGCCACTCGGAAATCCGTCCTTGCCCAAACTATCCCGAACCACGATCATCCAGCAGACCAGACCCGAAGCGAACGACCCGCCACTGGAAGACGGGGTGATATTCAAAGACGGAGGGCCAATCGGAATCTTCATCCCGCCGCCGAATGCCGCGCTGGGGTTGTCGGAGTAGGTAGTTAGTCCACCGTGTTTATTGATGTTAAGCCAGTTGTTACCGTATCCATAAATGCCAAAGGGACAGTAGGCGGCAACGCAGCCAATATCGACAACGCCGTCAAACAGGTGCGGCCCTTCGGTATTGGTGCCGGGTGGCTGGCGATAGATGGGCCCGACCGGGCCTGGATTTACGATCAAGCTCGAATAGAAGGTGTGCACGCCGGGGATGCCAGTGAGCTGCACGACGGGCGTAGGCAGGCCGCCCGCATTGTCCGCTGTAATCGGCTCGTACAAATCCCATGCGCCGTAGCCGCCGCCGGTGATGTCCAAGCAAAACATGCAATCCGATCCACCTTCATAGAGTTGCAGTTGCGAGTGGACGAAGGTGGAATCACCCCCACCGGGACACAGGTGGCTGTCGAAAGTAAGGCCCTTCGCGTCCATGAAGGTGCGATCGAACAGCATGATGCGCGGCGGATCGCAGCCCGCGCCGCCCGGATCGCTGATGAATTTCATCGCTGGCGCGCCGGTGGGCCACGCGGAATTACCCTCGAATCCGCCACGCTCGAAGTAGTACCCAAATCCGTTAGTGCCCTGGAAGGGGAGGCCTGAATTGTTGTTGGTCTGCGACCAAATATCCCGGAACACCATGTTCGCGCTCTTGTTCATCGCGATCTGCGTGCCCGAGCCGTAGAACGCGAGCCCTGACATCACTCCATTGAATCCCGAGCTATTCTCGAGGCTGAGCACCGGACTGAAAGCGTTGGTGCTGATAAGGCACCCGGCGGCATTGTTGAAAGGAATTCCGGCTGGCCCGTTCAAGTAAGGCTCGTGGCAGGTTAGGCTGTAGCCCGAGGGCATGTGCATCGTGGCCGTGGGATTGAATCGGCCGCCCAGAGCAATGTTGATGCCGTGGCTCGGGCCGGTGAATGTGAGCGCGCCCCTGCAGTTGTCAGGAACAAGCGCCGTGCCGCCGGTGCTCAGCATCCCCGAAATGGTTGTGTTCAGCGGCGAGCTGTCATCATTCGAGCCGTTGCACACAGCTCCCGTGGCGCGCACGTCGGTCCACGGCACTTTAGAACCGGCAATTACATCCTGGTTGAACGTTTGCGCCGCAGACCAGGTGTTGGCCTGCCCGGTGGAAGGCACCGCGGCGCCTCCGACGGTCAGCGCGCCGGTAACCGCGGTGCTTCCCGTGACCGTCAGATTGCCGCTGAGTGAAAGTGAAAACGCGTTGATGCCGCTCGTGGTGGTCAGTGAAGTAAACGTCGGCGCGCTCGGATCGTTCGGCAAAATCACGTTGGGCAGTTGCTTGGTCGTAATGCCCGGGCCGTTGATCTCGATCATGTAGCGCCCCGGCGGGGCATAAAACGAATAATTTCCCATCCCGTCGGTGGTCGTGGGATTCGCCAGAGCCTGCGTCAGCGCCGCGTCGGAATAAATATTTGCGAGCGGCGCGCACGGCTGTCCGGTAGCTGCAGCGGTGCAGACGCGCACCGCAGCTCCCGCCATGGGCCGCCCCTGCGCGTTGAACACTACGTCATCTTTGCGCGAGCCCTGCGCCTGCGAAGGCAAGGCGCTCCATGGCGCGAGGCTCGCCACCGCGGCGCATATCGCCAGGCCGCACCACGTCCGCCGCACGGCTCGAAGACGCATCGCATGTCGCCCCGTCGCCTGTTGCCGCGCCGCGTGCCCGCGCGTTGCGTGTTGTCGTGCAGCCGCCGGCCGCGGTCCGCACGCGACGCTGCCACGCGAACAAGATCCCGCACGGCTGCCGCGTATGAGATTGCGCCCGAAGACGCACGTAATCATCCGCATCGCAGTTTGCATCAGAGTCCTCATCGTATTCCGCTCCCATGCGGTATGCTTCCGCACCCGTTCGATGCCGGGCGCTATCTTCAAGTTTGTCGTTCGCTCCTGAATCGTGATGTCTTGGTAGCAGAGGCCCTCGTGCCTGTGCGCTTTACGCCCAATTAAAATGCTCGACAAAATGCTCGATAAGCCACGCAATTACCTGCCCCAAGAAGATGCGGAAATAGAATCCGATAAGCCGCTGCCAACCACCCGCCGCCTAGCGGGGCGCCGTGCCACCCGCGATAATCCACCAAGCGTGCGCGAGGAACGCTCAACCGCGTGCCGCAGCGCGCACGTCTCAGCCGCGCACAGGCCCCGCCGCGGTAACCGGCCGGTGTGCTTCCCTGTTCGTAGTCGGCGTGCCACTGGTCGGGGGTGCGCCGCTGGTTGCAGTCGCCGCTGGCCCGATCGGCGCGGCCGGCGGTATCAATCCCAGCGCGGCCGCTTTGGCGCGATCGAGAATCGCGCCGCAATTCTTGCACACGGCAAAGCCGGGCTTGATCTTCTCGCCGCAACCCGGGCACTCCACCGTCTCACGCGGTTGGTAGAACCACTCCTTCTCCACGCCCAGGTAGAGCGCGGCGCGCCGTTCCACATCGTTAATGAAGAGGTAGGAATGGGAACGCTCCCACTCGCGATCGGCTGCCGCCACCAGCCGCCGGTAAAACGCGGCCAGTCGTTCGCGCGATTCCGCCAGCTCATCGTCGGTGGGCTTTTCGCCCGCGGCCACGAACACGCCAAAGTAGCTGTCGTCACCGCCGTCGGCATTGATCTCGCGGCAAAGGTCACGCGCCACTTCGGCGGCCGTGATGGGCACTTCGAGCGTGCGCTTATCCCCCAGATCCATCACCGCGATGCGCGCGCTTACGCGCGTCAGGGCGTAGGGAGCGTCGTGCATGCGCGGCATCGTGCGCGGGCCGTTCGTATTTTGCGCCGCCACCGGCGCGCCCGCACTATGCGGGACCCCCGCCTGCCTGACGGGCGCGTCCGCGCAGCCGCGCACGGTGAATGTGCCGTAGCTGCGATGCAGCGTCCAGCTCTGCGCCGTAAGATTTACGATTATTGCTGTGGCATCCGCCATCTGTAGTTTCGCCTCGCGCTTTGGGATTTGGCTGGCTTGTGAAATCTAACGTTCGCCGCCCGCCGTCACATCATCGAAACGTTCACGCCACTGAAACAAACGAGTGCCCGTCAAACGCCGTATCCAAGCTGAGCGCGTCCGACGCCCAGGCGTCGTACGCACGCTCGCCCTCACGCTCGCGTTCGTCGATGGCCGCGCGCCGCTGTGTCGCGCCGGCGTGCCGCCCGCGCTCGATCGCCTGCGCCACGTATTCCGCCACAGTCTGCGTGAGCTGCACGAATTCCCCTCCCGGCCCCGCCAGCGTGAAGCAATGCTCGTATTCGCCGCGCTCGGGATACGGTCCCAGTGCCGGCACGCTGACGCCGTTAGCGCGTTCAATCGTCTGCGCGTACCACTCCCGCGGCGATCCATACGCCTCAGGAGCGACCCAGCGCTCGAGGTGCCAGCGGTCGTGCGGCGTGTATTTCGGCTCGCGCCGCAGCGCCACAACTTCGCGCACCAGTTCCCCGCCTGCGCCGCGGTCTTCCCACTTGCCGCCAATCCACCCCAGCCGCGACCATCCCCACACCGCGCGGTAATTCGGCCGGCCAAACCGGTTGACGCCCCCGGCAATTTCCAGTCGCCGCGCCACTGA
>PLJR01000030.1 GCA_003140295.1 Acidobacteriota bacterium | reverse complement strand
GGTTATTTCAACAGCGTGCACGGAATCGCGATCGACCGAAAACGTCAGTCCGCATTCCCGAACGGTGTCGGTGTGCCGTTGGTACGCGCCGTGTCGCGATTACCAGGGAATCGCGTCTAGTGGGTTGAAACGTACCTCACAACGCCGTTAGCGAGAAGATCGTAATTGGGATCGACCGTATGCGTTCCCGTCGTGCGCGGTGCACTCAGCAGAGCCTGGAGGTCAATCACTGCCAAGTATGTGGACGGAATCGAGAACCCATTAGCCATCAAACCGTACGCCTTGCTGCTGGTTGGACTGGCAAAGCCTGCTATTGTATGAGGCTCGGTACCTTGTTCAAAGACATGCCCGTCGGGAGTGTTTGGCAGTATGGCAGCAGCGTAATCCACCACGGCAGGGATGCCGCTCCCGGATGTGGATGGAAGCAGCAGAGCGCCAAACTCGTTCCCGCCACCTTCCCCTGAAATAATCACCAAGTGAGAACCGGGAACAAAGGCGATCCCATTTGTCCCGTTGAGGAAGTTTGCGAACTCGGGGAAAGACATCACCTGTCCCGGCGCAGTCCACGTCCCGACTGGAGAACCGGGCGTAAACACCGCCTGGGTGAAATCCATGATGTAGGCGGTGGTGCTCCCTTCGATCGTGGCCATAGCGATCCCAGTCGCGCAATCCTGGGCCGCAGAGTCGAATTGTGGAGAACCTGATACCGCATTCGCGAATTCCGTGATCGAAGTCGACGAGGTGTTAAACACGTCGAAAACCCCTCCTTCCGAGGGTGAAAGGATGATGCTGCGGCAGGGGTCGGTCTGAATACCTTCCGAAACAGAATTAACCGCCGGGTATGGCGAGGCAAACGTATTGTTAGCCAAGCTTAGGAGCTGAATTCCGGTGCCGGAGGGAGCACTTCTGAGCCCCATCGAAACGATTGCGTTGTCAGCTACCGCGTCAATAGCTACCCCGCAGTTCTCGCACCCCGTGGGACCAGGAGGCCTGACGACGTTGCTGGCGCTCGTCAACGTAGTATTTATCGTCGAACCGGTGATCAGATAAACATCCGTGCCGTTGGCCACGCATACCGTTTCGCCACTGATCGAATTCGACGCGCACGAATTGGCGGTATCCGGAGTCGAGATTGACTGGGGCAGCCCGACAGGAAGCGGCTCAATCGGTACCACCTGCACGCCGGTGGACGATGTTGCCCAGGAGCCATTCGGAACATAGGCGGTCACGTTTGTGCCCTGAATTAAAACTCCCAGCGCGCTGCTTGGTGTGGAAGAGGCAAGAGCCTTGGCTGAGGTGACATTGAAGCTGAATCTGGCTGACGCGCCGCCGCTTGGAGTCGTCACGACTACGGGATAAGAACCCAGTGTCGCTTGGTCGCCCGCACTCAGTGCAATGGTCAACTGAGTCGCGTTTACAAACGTCGCGGTATGAGCAGTGCCGTTGAAGGTTACCGTCGAGATGGAGAGGAAGTTTGTGCCGTTGATCGTCAAAGTCTGCGCCGCTGCTCCAGCTGCAGCGGAAGTGGGAGAAATACTCGTGATGCTGGGAACGGGATTGGCCACGGTGAAGTTGGCGGAATTCGACGCGCCGCCGCCTGGCGCGGGATTTGTCACGACTACGGGATAAGAGCCCAGCGTCGCTTGGTCACCCGCACTCAGTGCTATGGTCAACCGAGTCGCGTTCACAAACGTCGGCGTATGAGCAGCGCCGCTTAAAGTTACGGTCGAGCTAGAGAGGAAGTTTGTTCCGTTGATGGTCAGCGTCTGCGCCGCTGCTCCGACAATGACGGAAGCGGGGGAAAAACCCGTGATGCTGGGAACGGGATTGTTGACGCTGAAGTTGGCGGAGTTCGACGCGCCGCCGCCCGGCGCGGGATTCGTCACGACTACGGGATAAGTACCCAGTGTTGCTTGGTCACTGGTACTCAACGAAATGGTCATTTGAGTCGCGTTCACAAGTGTCGCGGTATGTGCAGTGCCGTTGAAGGTTACCGTCGAGCTAGAGGAGAAGTTTGTGCCGCTGATGGTCAATGTCTGCGCCGCTGCTCCAGCCGCAGCGGAAGTGGGAGAAATACTCGTGATGCTGGGAATGGGATTATTGGAAACGCCTCCTCCACCTCCCGAACCGCAAGCAGTGATTTGAATCACGACACCAAGGATCAGGAACATAGTCCATATTCTTCCCATTTTGATCACGCGCTCCATGTGGTGTGAGACATCTTAGTGTTATGAATGTTAATTCTAGGCGCTCTGTAGCAATGCAGCGCGTGTCAGCGGCCCCCTGATGTTTAATGAGTTATCGGCCAACTGTGTTCTTAAAACATCGATACCAACGCGAGTACGCGCGCTGTGTATTGTTCATAAAGGCACAGTAATAGCCTCCAAACGACGTTGTGGTGCGCGAAATTACGACCCAATGCGTCAAACTTTTAAATAACCTACGAAATTACAAAAGAACCGGTGTGGAGGGGCTCACAGTGACAGAGAGTTAGGGAATCTGCGTACTTCCTCCCGCCAAAGTGTCGCATTGACGGCCCTTAATGCGGGTATTTTGCAGGTAGCCCACGCCAGATTTCTTCTTAGCACCGGCTGAACGGCAGGAATTGTCCGAGGCGAACTGCTGGTTGGGCCCTTAGGTTGGCATGCTTGACCAACAAATGCGCATTGCTGCTGCCTCCTTTTTCTTCGGAGCTACTTAGCGGCCGCCTTCTCCAAGTGACCTCCGAACGCGTAGCGCATCGCGGAGAGAATTCTGTTTTGGTAGTCCGCCTCGCCGCGTGAGGCGAAACGCTGATACAGCGCAGCGGAGAGGACTGGGACCGGAACTGCCTCGTCAATCGCGGCCTTGACCGTCCAGCGGCCCTCGCCCGAGTCCGACACGCGGCCTTCAAACTGTGCGAGAGCGGGGTCCTTCGCCAAAGCAGCGGCGGTCAAATCAAGTAGCCACGAAGCAATCACACTGCCTCGCCGCCACACCTCGGCGATATCACGCAAATCGAAATCATATTGATAATGTTCAGGGTCACGCAGAGGTGTAGTTTCCGCATCGATGGAACTTCGCGCTTTGCCCACATTGGCACTGCGCAAAACGCCAAGCCCCTCCGCGTATGCCGCCATAAGGCCGTACTCGATTCCATTGTGGACCATCTTTACAAAGTGTCCGGCGCCATTGGGGCCACAGTGCAGATAACCCAGTTCGGCGGTGCCTTCGACCGATTCGCGTCCCGGTGTTCGCGACGCAGCGGCAGGGCCTGGCGAGAGTGTCGTGAAAATCAAGTCCAGGTGCTTCACGACGTCTTTTTCCCCGCCAATCATCATGCAGTAGCCTCGATCAAGACCCCATACACCGCCACTCGTCCCCACATCGACATAATGAATTTTCTTTGGTGTGAGCTCCTTGGCGCGACGAATGTCATCGAGGTAGTAAGAGTTGCCGCCGTCAATGAGAATGTCGCCGTCCTCGAGATGCGGCAGGAGGTCGGCAATACTTTGATCCACAGCAGCCGCCGGCACCATCAACCATATCGCTCGGGGCTTAGCGAGCTGTNNCGGTTTTGGCGATCTGTTGAAGACTACACATTGGTGCCGTCCTCTCAACAGACGCCGTACCATGTTCGCCCCCATCCTTCCGAGACCGATCATTCCGAGCTGCATGATTCACCCCTTAGGCGCCTTGGTTATCGGGCTGTGTTTCGCGACTCAATTGTTCGCGCCGAGAATGACATACAACATTGTTGAGTTCTCTTGACCTTTGTTGCGCTAAGTGTGTCGCGTTCCGTTCTGTATCACCGTATCACCGCGATGGAGATGAATCTTCTCGCCGTCGTCCATCCGGCTAAATCCAAGAGCTCACCTAAGGTGAGTCCGCTCAAACGCCTTTCGTCGCCGGATCCCAGATGAATTTGTGTAGCTGTAAGCCCAAACGCACGGGGAGCCGATCGGCCAAAATCCACTCCGCAAGTGCGCGCGCCTCCAGGGCTGGCCACGCGCCCAGCGGGTCAGCAAATACTGGGGAAAATAGGACCTGCCGGACGCGCGCGGCTAGGCCGTTCTGGATCATGAAATCGCGGGCAAATTCGTAATCGCGGCGGCTGGCGATCACAAACTTGACTTCGTCTTTGTGATCCAATGCCGCCAGGTTATCCATGCGGAACGTGCCGCCTTCTCCCGAATCGGGGCATTTTACGTCGATGATTTTGATCACTGCGGTGGGCAAGACCGCCACGGAGCGTTCTCCGCTGGTTTCGATCAGCACGGTGTACCCGGCGGCAAGCAGCCGTTGGGCCAGGGGAACGGTTTCGGGCTGGAGCAGGGGTTCGCCGCCGGTGAGTTCCACCAATGATGTGAAGGGCGATGTGTACGGCGCAGGCGATCCTTCCGCCGACGGCTGAAGCTGACGGCCCGCGAGTTCATCGACGGCGTTCAGGACTTCGTCGAGACTCATTTGCTTGCCGCCATGAAAAGCGTAGGCCGTGTCGCACCAGGCGCAGCGCAGATTGCAACCCGTCAGACGCACGAAAACGCAGGGGAGGCCGGCGTAGGTGCTTTCGCCTTGAATGGAGTGGAAAATTTCGCTGATTAGCATTGATTTCATCCCGAGGGGTGTTTATCCCGATGGGCTTTCAGGCGCTCCGCCCGCCATGGAAACCAGTTATTGCGCGGGCTCCAAGTAGAGCCCGCACCCGTCATCGCAAACCGCCTGGCCTTTGCTTGCGCCGCTGTTGGCGCCGCACGATTAGTACCGCGGCCACAAAGGCCACTAATGTTCCGAGAAATGGGGCCGGGCCCACCGCCATCCCCAAGCTGTGAAAGATCGCGAAATAGAAAATCCCGACAACCACGGCGGGGATAGCGATGAGGAGATAGGCGCGGCGCACTTTAGCTCTGGTTATTCCAAAACGTTTGTCTGCGAATTCTGCGAAATCACTCGGCGCCGGTCACAGGGGCTGCGAGCGATTCCTGCCTTGCCTGGGCCTTACATTGCGTGGCCTTGCTTGGCGTCGACTTGCTTACCTTACATTTATGAAGCGGGCTCCAAGTAGAGCCCGCACCCGTGCCTTTGCTCTGTTTTGCCGTACCGTATTCGCTATCCGGCCGCTGCCCGGGTGTAGCCGCCTACGTGGCTGGCGTATAGGTGGCCGATGTTTCGTCCGTTTCCCAGACGGTGATACTGGTGATACGCGGCGCGTTGGGCAACTTGCGCATCTGCTTGGACGTCTCGTCATAAAAAAACTTGGCCATGTTTTCCGCCGAAGGGTTGATGGCATCGAAGGGCGGCTGGTCATTCAGAAACGTATGATCGACGCCGCCGATCAGGTCGCGCAGGATCTTTTTCAATTGAGAGAAGTCGATCAGCAGGCCAATGGAATCGAGC
Organism: Acidobacteriota bacterium; assembly: GCA_003140295.1. Classification (GTDB taxonomy): domain Bacteria; phylum Acidobacteriota; class Terriglobia; order Acidiferrales; family UBA7541; genus Palsa-189. Next base: position 556 of record PLJR01000030.1, on the reverse strand, counting down.
TGCTCGCCGGCCACATCGACACGCACGCGGTAGTTGTGGCCGTGCGGATTCTCGCACTTGCCTTTATATCCGCGCAGAGCGTGGCCCGCGGAAAATGTTTCTTCGACGCTGACTTGAAACATGGTTTGTAGGTCCGCTGAACAAAGACTGCCAAGTTTAACGCCATAAAAATTGTGTGGCGATCCCCCGGCTATCCCCTCCCGGGCGGCGCGTCGGGTTTCTGCATGAATCGCCGGACATCGGCGATGTCCCGGGTGAGAGTGTAATCGGGGAGCGATTCGATGAAAATTCTACCATATTGCATGCGCTGGATGCGGTTGTCGAGAATGGCCAGAACGCCGCGATCGGTGCGCGCGCGAATCAGCCGCCCGAAGCCCTGCTTGAGCGCCAGAACCGCCTCGGGTACCTGGTATTCGGCGAAGGCGTTGCGGCCGTCTTCCTGCAGCGCCTTGACGCGCGCCGCCACGATGGGGTCGGAGGGCACGGCGAACGGCAACTTGTCCACAATCACGCAGGAAAGCTGCTCGCCGCGAACGTCCACGCCCTGCCAGAAACT
>PLJR01000301.1 GCA_003140295.1 Acidobacteriota bacterium | reverse complement strand
TCAGCGCTGGGGACCTCCTTGAAATGGCGGGCGGCCGGCTCGTAGTCGTAGACGATGTCAAGTCCCTTGCCGCAGTCGGGGCACGCGAACACCGTGTCGGTCAGCGAATATTGGCGGTCGCAGCGGTGGCAGGCGAGGCCCGTGGCGCACGAGCGGGTCCGCGTCCAGGACCCCTGGCTGGTCGATGCGGTGCTGGACGAGCTCATGCCGGTACCCGAGACGATACGCCTGGCCACGGCGTTTGTGTGTCGCCGTCGTTGCCGAGCTCGATCCACAGCTCCTCGGCGAGGTGCGGCGCGATGGGCGCGAGCATCAGCGTCAAGAGCTCCAGGGTCTCCTTGACGACCGCGGGATGCGCATCCTGGTCGAGAGGCTCCGACGCTTGCAGGGTGTTAACGAGCTCCATGATCAGGGCGATAGATGAATTGAAATGCCAGCGAGCCTCAAAATCTTGCGTCACGCGGCGTAACGTCTGGTGCGCCTTACGCCGCAGGGCCTTCTCCTTAGCGGTGGGCGCGGCGAGGGGCGTCGGATGCGAATAGTCGGCGGCAACGTGTTGCAGGGCCGCGGCATGGCGGACCACCAGGCGAAACACGCGATACAGGAACCGGGCGCAGCCTTCAATTCCCTGCTCGCTCCACTCCAAGTCCTTCTCAGGCGGCGCGGCGAAAAGCGTGTACATGCGCGCGGTGTCGCACCCATATTTTTCGGCCATGTCGATGGCGCCCACCAGATTGCCTTTAGATTTCGACATCTTGGCGCCGTCCTTCAGCACCATGCCTTGTGAAAACAGGCGTTGTACGGGTTCGCGGAACTGTACGAGCCCCAGGTCGCGCAGTACCTTGCAGAAAAAGCGCGAATAGATCAGATGCAGAATGGCGTGCTCGATGCCGCCTATATACTGGTCGATGGGAAACCAGTATTGCGCCAGAGCGGGATCAAATGGCGCCCGGTCGCTGTGAGGATCGGTGTAACGGAAAAAATACCATGACGAATCGATGAAGGTATCCATTGTGTCGGTCTCACGGCGCCCCGCACCATTGCATTTGGGGCAATGCACGTCTACGAACTCGGGCACGCTCGCGAGCGGCGATTGTCCCTGTCCGGTGAGCTTAACGTTTTCCGGCAGGAGGACCGGCAAATCACTCTCCGGCACGGGAACAACGCCGCAAGCAGGGCAGTAAATCACTGGGATGGGAGTGCCCCAGTACCGCTGCCGCGAAATCCCCCAATCCTTAAGGCGAAACGTGGTTTCGCCGACGCCGAGGCCTTGCACCTGCGCGTCGGCGGTTATTTTTTCGATGGCTTGTTCGCTGGAAAGCCCCGTATACGGACCCGAATCGACCAGCCGCCCGTACGCGACATACGCCTCTTCCATGCGATCGAGGCGCAGAGGCGCTCCCGCGGCCGGTTGGACCACAATGCGAAACGGAATCTCGTATTTTTTCGCGAATTCAAAGTCGCGCTGATCGTGCGCGGGAACAGCCATTACCGCTCCTGTGCCGTATTCGGCGAGCACGAAGTTGGCCACCCAAATCGGCATGCTTTCGCCCGAGAAGGGATTGATCGCGAAGCGGCCCGTGAAAAATCCTTCTTTTTCAGCCGAGGCCAGTTCCGCGCCCCGCAGAATCCTCTGGCGGAGCTTCCCCCACGCCTCCTCCATTTTTTCCCGCCCGGGCAGGCCGGCAAAAAGTTTGGGAAGCAATGGATGGGCGGGGGACAGAATCACGGCACACGCGCCGTAGATCGTATCCGGGCGGGTGGTGAAAATCTCGAGCGCGTCGTCCTCTCCGACAATCACGAACCGCAGGCGCACGCCACGCGATTTTCCGATCCAGTTGCGCTGCATGGTAAGCACGCGCTCCGGCCAGCCGCTAAGCTCAGCCATATCTTCGAGCAGTGCGTCGGCGTATTGCGTAATACGCAGGAACCACTGCTCGATTTCTTTGGCCTCCACGAGCGTATCATCGTGCTGCCAGCAGCAACCATCGACGACTTGTTCGTTGGCAAGGACCGTTTGACATTTGGGACACCAGTTCACCAAGCTCCGTTTGCGATAGGCCAGGCCGCGTTCGAGCATGCGCAAGAAAAACCACTGGTTCCAGCGGTAATACTCGGGCTCGCAGGTAGAGATTTCGCGGCGCCAGTCGTAACTGAACCCAAAACGCTTACAGACCGCCTTCATCTGTGCAATGTTGGCATTGGTCCATTCGCGCGGCGCAATCCCTCGCTTGATCGCGGCATTTTCCGCGGGTAAGCCGAAGGCGTCCCAGCCAATGGGGTGCAGGACGTTGAATCCGCGCATGCGGCGGTACCGCGCGACGGCATCGCCGATGGTGTAATTGCGCATGTGGCCCATGTGCAAGGTGCCCGAAGGGTAAGGAAGCATTTCCAGTAAATAATATTTGGGGCGCTGAGGGTCGGCATCCGCGGCAAAAACGCCTTGTTCCTCCCACCGCTTCTGCCACTTTTGTTCGACTATCTGAGGATCGTACTCGGCCAAGTTTGGCTATCCTTTCAATTTCTTCCCAGGGACCGCGGGTTTCGCGGCTCGCTTCCGCGGGGGAGGAGTGGCGCGCAATGCGCGCACCATGCTGAAACCCTTTTTTGCCGCTGGAGCCAGCTTTCTCGGCACGTTCGCCAATTCCCATAAGGTGCGCACGTTCCGACGATCGTCGCCGTGCACATCGATAGGAATCTCAAGTATGAAGGCGCGTCCCGGCAACCCCTCGAGCAGCGCCGCGGAAAGACGCGGGTGCCGCAAAATCCTCCGAAAGGCGTCGAGCCCGATGGTGCCGCGGCCGATATGCGCGTGACGATCCACGCGCGAACCGAACGGCGTTTTCAAATCATTCGCATGGACCAAGGCGACCCGCTCGAGGCCAATGATCCGATCGAGCGCGGCGATCGTTTGCCGCAAACCCGACTCGGAGCGAATGTCGTAGCCTGCGGCGTAGGCGTGCGCGGTATCCAGGCAGACGCCGACCGGGAGGTCCGGAACGCCGTCCAATATAGCCCGCAACTCCTCGAAGCGGGACCCGATGGCTGTACCCATGCCCGAGGTGTTTTCGATCAGTATGCGAAGGCCGCCGCGATGTAGTTCGCGGAATGGCCCGGTGCCAAAGCGAATCCCGCGTGCCGCCTGCCGAAGCGCCTGGGCCGCGTCGGAAATGGCCCGAGCCGGGTTGTTCCCAATGCCACATCCCGGGTGAACCACCAGGAAATCGGCGCCGAGAGCCGTGGCCCGCACCAATTCATCGTGAAACGCCTGGATGGATCGGGTACGCATCACGGGATCTGGAGAGGCGAGATTGATTAGATAATTCGCGTGGATGACGAGAGGACCAAGCCCCAGCTCGGTGCGGCGAGCGCGAAATCGCGCCGCGTCGGCCTCTCCGATGCGGGTGCCCCCGCGAGGCCACATCCGTGGACTCGCGGAGAAAATCTGGAGCGCGTTGCAGCCCAGGTTGTGCGCCGATTCGAGCGCATGCGAAATATCTCCGGCAATCGAAGTATGAATGCCAATACGCACGCTTCCGTTGCAATACGGGAGGGGTTGCGGTTCCGGCTCGGGCTCGGGACGATATTCGTCAGCGCTATCGTAGACGACTACGGGTGTGTGTAAGACCTCGTCCATTCAGTTTGGAAGCGGTAAATAACCGCTGTGGAACCTCTATTCTAATGGATGCAGTACGCCTGCGTAAACAACAATTGCCGCGACATGTTGGAGGATGCGGTGATTGTGACGAAATTCTTACTGCTGCGCAACGCTTGGCCTGTAACTCGCGATTGTAGTAAATTGAAATCGCCAGAATGACCGCGACGTCTACTGGCCATAGTTGGCAGCCGAGTTCGGTGAACGGCCTTGGCGAGTTGTATTGGCCCGATTGGGTACTGACGCACCAAAGGAGCACATCATGAAGCGAGCGCTTCCTTATATTTTTAGCGCGGCGATGGCGTTGGCGATTGCCGCTACATCCCTGATTGCTGCGCGCGTGGGTGACTCCGCGCCTGACTTCACGGCGGCGGGCAGCAATGGCCAGACGTACAAGCTGGCTGATTTTCGCGGCAAATTCGTGGTACTCGAATGGCACAATCAGGGGTGCCCCTACACCATCAAGCACTATCAGAGCGGGAACATGGAGAGGTTACAGAAAGAGTGGACTGCGAAGGGCGTGGTGTGGTTTACGGTGATTTCGTCGGCGCCGGGCCAGCAGGGATACGTCAACGCCGCTCAAGAGAATGATTACATGAAGCGCATGAACGCGTCTCCCACCGCGGCGCTGCTCGACCCGAATGGCCAGCTCAGTCATCTTTACAATGCCAAGACCACGCCGCAGATGGTCGTTATCGGCCCCACCGGGACGATGCTTTACAACGGCGCCATTGACGACCGGCCGAGCACCTCTATGTCCGATATTGCCCGCGCGAAAAACTACTTAGCGCAGGCGCTTACGGAAGCCATGGAAGGCAAACCCGTCAGCACTCCCACGACGCGGCCGTACGGCTGCTCCGTTAAGTACCGCTAGCCAAAGGGTCCGCCATAATTTTGGCTGGCACGTAAGTGGGCCGCATTGGATGACCGTGATTGGCCCGCGCTGACATACCGGACCCGCGAAAGTGCGTCGTTGTGGCACTGCTATCCTCAGGCGCGCCCATGGCATCCTCGGCCCTCCAACGTACGCAATGCCACGCCTCCTAAATTTTCGGATTTTGTTTGTTCTAACGTTGCTCGCGGTGCTGGCCGCGGTAGAGATCTCGCGAGAGTATCAACCTTCCTTTCTCCGGCCGGGCCTGCGTTTATACGCTTACGTAGCCAACGCCGCTGATGGCACAGTTTCGGTCGTGGATCTGGTCCGGCTTTCCACGATTGCCGCTATTGCTGTGGGCCCCTCGCCGATGGGACTGCGCACACTCAATTCCCAGAAACAAGTTTGGGGTGTGTCGAACGAGGGCGGGTACGTTTGGGTGCTCGACGCGGCGGCAGGAAAAATAGCCGCCCGCATTTCTACCGGAGCAGCCCCGTTGACCGTGGAATTTTCGCCGGATAGCCGGCGAGCGTACGTACCCGCGTCGGGTGCGAACAGCCTGATCGAGATCAACACATCCTCAAAAGAAGTGCTGGCGCGCGCACGAACTGGACGCCGCCCCTGGGATGCGCGTGTTACTCCCGACGGTCAGCTTGTGCTGGTGACTGACCGTGAGGACTCGGCGCTCGAGCTCTTCGACGCCCGGACATTGGCCCCGGTCGGAAAGATTCCCGTAGCGTCACATCCAGAGCAGATCGTAGTCTTGCCGGACGGCGCCACGGCATTCGTTTCGAGCGCCGATACGAATAAAATTTCCGCGGTTGATCTGCACCGCAGGGTTTTGCTGGCAAATCTCGAACTCGCCGGTCCCCCCGGACGGATGATACTGAAGCCCGACGGTGGAGAACTCTACGTCACCGTACCGGATTCCCACGAAATGGAGATCGTCAACACGCGGACCACCGAAGTAGTGCAATCGATGCCGGTGGGGTTAGCCCCTCTTGATGGAACACTCACATCGAATGCCGAAGAACTTTACATATCGGATGCGGCGGCGTGACGCATATTTGCCATCGCCATCGGGACGCGGCATTTGAATCTTCCGGTCGCGGTGGGGCGCCGGCCGGGGATTTGCCGGCTCGATCCGAGCGGTGAGCTGCTACTGGTGACCAATCAGGATTCGAACGATCTCGCGGTAATGCGGGTTCGCGATGTGCAGGGAGGACCCCAGGCAGCTCCCGGATTATCAATAGGGCCGCTCAGCCTTTTGACGATGGTGCCCGTCGGTGCGCATCCGAGCGACGTAGCGATACTCCTTTTTTAATGAAAGCTTTTAATCAAAACCCGCGCCATCGCGGACGGGTCACACGATGCGAAAGAGTCGGAACTATCTAGGCCAGGCAAAGTTCTCAAGACCCAGACGGATTTGAAGCCAGCCCTCGACCGGAAGTAAGTCCACGGGCACGCTGCCTTCCCAAAGAGCCACGCTCAGTGAAAGCGATTCGCGCTTGCCCAGTGGCAGCAAGGTTCGGGCGATTGAGATTTCGAGGACACGATCGTACGCGGCCGATACCACCTGGCGAGGGCTCATCAGGCAATAATCTTTCGTCTCCACGTGAAAATCCACGATTTTTCCTTGCTGCACGCGCAGCAATACCCGCAACTCCTCCTCGCCACGAATGGTCACCCGAAATTCGGCATCGCCCCGGCGCTTGAGCACATCTTCAAAAACATCCACGCGCAGATACAAGTGCTCGGCGTCAAAACCGTAGCGCAGTTGTTTGAGAAGGCGCACCCTGCCATGCATCGAACCGTCCCGTCCCTCCGGGGAATAGAGACCGGCGCCCAGCCACTCGAAATAGCTCGATTCCCGACCGTCGACACGCACGTCCAGAAAATCCGCGGGCGCGAGGATTTCAGCCCGCTCGGGCTGCCGCTTGATGGGCTCGGCGAGTTCATCGGGAGCCGCGACGTTCAGGGACTTGTAGACTTCACTCAAGAGCTTACGGAAAAATTCGTCAAACTCAGCAT
>PLJR01000164.1 GCA_003140295.1 Acidobacteriota bacterium | reverse complement strand
AAAGGTGGGGTGGACATCGTCCTGCTAGACATGGGGTTGCCGGATGGGCATGGTCTCGATACCGTGCGCCGGGTGCACGCGGCGGCCCCCGGTGTGCCGGTGATTGTGCTAACGGGCTTGGACGACGAGGCCCTGGCCGCCGAAGCTATGAAAGAAGGCGCGCAAGACTATCTGATCAAAGGCCAAATCGAAAATCGCGCGCTTCCCCGGGCTTTGCGCCATGCGATTGAGCGGCACCGCATGCAAACAGAAACCGACCTGATCCGTAGCGATCAAATGAAATTTCAGGATGAGTTCCTGTCACACGTCTCGCACGAGCTTCGTTCACCCCTCACCGCGATTTATCAGTTTGTGACCATACTCCTGGACAGGTTGGCGGGCGAACTGAATCTGGAACAGCAGGAGTACCTCGAAATCGTTCTGAGGAATGTCAAGCAGCTCCAATCCATGATAAATGACTTACTCGACGTCACTCGCGTGCAGGCCGGTAAACTGACGATCGAGCTGCAATGTACTTCGGTTTCCGACGCCATCGCCTACACCGTCAATACGCTCCAGGGGGCCGCCACCGCGAAAGGAATCACACTCTCCGCAGAACTGGACTGCCAATTGCCATCCACAAAGGCTGACCCCACACGCGTTCAGCAAATCCTTATCGTTTTAGTCGACAACGCCATCAAGTTTACGCCCGCCGGCGGTGCAGTGAAGATCCAGGCCCGGGTGTTCGAGGAAGATCCAGGCTTCTTGCTGGTGGAGGTTTCCGACACGGGATGCGGGATCAGTCCAGCCATGACCGAGCGCATTTTTGAGCACCTCTACCAGATAACCGATCCTGGCCAAGCGGGTCGGAAGGGTTTGGGGCTGGGCTTGTATATTTCCAACGAGTTGGTGACGCGGCAGGGTGGCAAGATCTGGGTCAACAGCGAACCGCACAAAGGCAGCCATTTTTTCTTTACCGTGCCCATTTTTACTCTGGCGAGTTGGATTGCCCCGATGTTGATGCACGAAAAGAAGCCCGGCGAGGCCCTCGCGCTGATTGCGGTGGAGATGGGTTTTCGGGACGGCTGGCTTTCGCCAGATGTGCGAAGAGGAATGTCGCACCTGGCGCGCAGGCTTTTGCAACAATGTTTGCGTCCCGAGACCGACGTACTACTTCCCAATATCGATTCGGTGAGCGTGCGGGAGCTCTTTTTCATCGTGGTCTACACGCAAGAGCACGGCGCGGAGGTTATCAGCAAACGTATTCAAGGACAGTTCCGGAACTGTGAACAGCTTAAACCTGCAGACCTCACGCTTACCGTTTCTCACAGCTTTGTGGCGCCGATATCGCGGGTCAAAAACGAACCGATGGAAACGTTTGTGGAACAAGTAGCTGCTGGAATTCAAGAGCGCATCAACACCATGAGGCTGCAGAGGAGCATCTCGACATGAGTCCAAAGACAATTCTGATCGTGGATGACGATCCCGATGTGCGGCTGGGCCTCCACGTACGTCTCAAAGCCAATCATTACAACGTTATTTTTGCCGCGGATGGACTGGCTAGCATCGCGGAAGCGCGGAAACACATGCCCGACCTGATTATCCTGGACCTGGGCTTACCGGCCGGTGATGGCTTTAGCGTCATGGAGCGGTTGAAAGCAAACGACAGTCTCTCTTTGATCCCGGTGATTGTCGTGTCTGCGCGCGATCGCAATGCAAATATGGACCGAGCGCTCCAGGCAGGAGCGAAGGCCTTTCTCCAAAAACCCGTGGCCAATGCCGAACTCTTGGCGGTAATCCGGAAAGTCCTAGGAGAACCCGCACTACCGGAGAAAGCTGTCGTCCATGATCTGGGGTCTCTATAACCGGAAGCACTACGATCAGACCCCACCGTTCGAAAGCGTCCGCACGCGCAAGTTTCAATGGCCACAAAAAGACAGTCAACAAAATCTTTCCAGATAACCGGGGATGGGCCGTTAATACGTTTCGAGCCGCTTAGATTGGGTGAGGGGCGCCGGCTCTGAATCGAGGTACGCCTTGCAGATAATAATTAACGTTCTGAGTTCTTGAGGGCTTTCACTCACAAGCTGCGATGCTCGACCGCCACCGCATCCTTAGTGCGCTCGAGGATTGTGGACATCGAACCTCTGGCTACGCGTTCGACAACCGACTTGGTAAGCCAGCGGAATGATGCCAAAATATCCCGGCTCAACGCAATTACTTCCAGTTCAACGTATACGCCGCCATCCCGCTCCTCAAACTTTGTGAGACTGTAAACCCGCCAAATATACCCGCGGCCCTCGTCCGGCGGCAGCTTGTGCTCGCCCGGTTGGCCGTAATCCTGGATCTCCTGAATGCGAGTACTGGACGAGATGCAATACCGGCGCGTCCCATCCAGCTCCGAGCAGTGCGATTCGAATTGGCCTTCAAGAACGACCTTCTCGAAGAGCACTCTCTTTAGCCCGAGGATGGAGAACTCATATTCCTCGCCGGTGCGGCGCAGGAGTTTCGATTCGATGACCGTCGGTTTGTAGAAATCCTTGTAACGATTGAATTGCTGCACTACGGCGAATACGTCGTTTATTCTGGCGTTCGGAATGAACATCGCCCCAATCCAGTCATGGATGAGCCCATCCGGCACTTTCTGCGGGCCGGCGTCTCCCAGTGGTGCAATCAGAATTTCACCTTGGCGGACGCGCCGGCTCCGGTCGGACTGTTCCTCGATCCATAGGAAAGGATTGCCCGCGTCCCTGATTCCCGAGCTGTGGAGGTTTCGCTGCATAAGTAAATTGGCGGTCCGGAGATAGTCCTCCCACGCACTTAGGGTCTCCTGTTTCAGTTCTGAGGCCTGCGACATTGCGGGGACGGCTACAAAAACCAAAATCGCGAATGCAATCTTGAGACGTGGAAGGAGCATGGTCTATTTTAGTCCGATAATCACGTTTCTCGGGACTTGGCGGTTCGAGGCCGTGGTACTGTCTGTTCGCGGTTGGCCCAACCCCAAGTCCGAGTGCCGCCGCGCGCCGGAAATGCGAAATTGCGCGGCAGGACTTCGATCGACAGAGCATCGTGAAGGCCTGATCAAAGCTGCCGAGCAAGATCAATCAAGATCAATCGCGGGGGCCCAATCAGTCACGGATGGCCTCACACTCGCATCATAATTGTGAGTTACACCCCCGGTCGGGCGTAGCCCAGCCGCGAGACCGGTATAACCGAGGGATTCGATGATCATGAAAGCGGAAGCGTTGAGGACTGTCAAAATCGCGGTGAGTCTGATTTCGCTGGGGTGCGTACTCGCGGCAATCGCTCCGAGTTCAGCGCATGCGCAGCGAGGGTATCCGCCCGACAGCTATCCGCCACCAGGCTATCCGCCTCCAGGATATCCGCCACCGAGATATCCGTCGCCAAGATATCCCCAGGCCACCGGGTATTTCGACCCCAGATTCACGTTTTCGCTATTCCTCGGCACTCGTTTCGGCGGCAGGATTGCCATTAACACGCCGCATGTGGACTACCTGCCGATCAGCAGCTCGTTCAATTGGGGATTCAATGCCGGTGCGCGCCTCGTGCCGCACCTCTTTGCCGAATTCATGTGGAACCGGCAGACCACCACGCTGAGCGCCCACGACATCCCCGCAAATCAGATCGTGCCGCTAACCAATAACGCGCACATAGACATGTACCAGGGAAGCTTGCTCTACGAAATCTGGACGAATTCGAGGCTTCGTCCCTTCGCGGTGGGCGGGATAGGCTTCACGCATTTTAACTCGCGCGGAATTTTGTCGTTCAGCGATCGCTTCTCATACAACCTGGGCGGCGGCGTGAAGTATCTGTTCGCTCCGAACGTGGGCCTGCGCGGGGAGCTGCGCTGGTCGCCTTCGCGGACTACAAGTTCCAACACAACTTTCTGCGACCCGTTCCTGGGCTGCTTCACTACGCCCATAAGCAACCACGCCGAGCAGTGGCAGGCCAATCTCGGTGTCGAGTTGCGGTTCTAGGTGCCGGCAACCCATCGCGACCCCGCTACAAACATCGTGTCGCCACCGCCCGTAGGCCGGATACAGGGCCAGCGGACCGCGCTGATGACCAAATGGGAATCTCGACAGCTATGATGTGGTGACATTTGCAGTTGGATCGTATAAAAAAACCTCCTCAGGGTCTTCCTTCGAATATAAAAATGAAATGGACATGCGGCCTCGCGTCAGTGGCGCTTCTACTATTTGCCGCGGAAGTCGGATGCGCACAGGAGCGGACAATAACTACGGTTGAGAATATCCCGAGATCTACGTGGCGCTCCCCGGATCAGGTGGTCCCACTCGAAGCACCCGCAGCCTCATCTCTGCCCGCGGCCTCTGAGGTTCACAAGTTCTGGGACCGTGAGAATGTCTTGCTGTTCGCTGGTGTGGCTGGGGCCCGCGGTCTCGACTACTCATCCACGTTGAATCTTCGCCGCCGGGGCCTGAATGAGGTTCTACTTAACAATTCGATTGTGGACAATCATCTTGCTTTCGCCGCGATCGAAGTCGCGGGCACGGCCACTTCAATCGGCATTTCATACCTGTTTCATCGCACCGGCCATCACCGCCTCGAACGGTGGACATCCCTTGTTCATATCGGAGTTGCTGTGGGAGGCGCGGGACGCAACTACGCGCTGGAGACAAACCATTTCAGATAGTGCGACCGTTCATCATTTACTTTCCTGTTCCGGAAGGGGCAGAGCGGAATTGCGGACGGTCTCATCATGCCGAGCGTCATCTCTAGCTCGCGGCTCAGCTTGCGATTCGGGCCTGCACTACTTGTCTTTTAGGCCACGACTTTGGTGCCCGCGTACAGGGCTCCGCCGCCTTTTGTGCTAGCGCGCAAATGCGCGCCCGCGGTGTTAAACGCACACGCGGGCCATGGATCGTGCACACCTGAATTTGTGAACGCAGGCCCAGCGGCGCGGCCGCGTGATGAATTAACTGCCTAACGAGGACGCAGCCTCATGGTTGTTTGCAGCGAGCAAATCGATAAAGCGGAACTGCCAATTGAAGACACCGCTTCACGAGGCCCCACGAAGTTTGAGTGGCTGATCATTTTTTTCGGGGCCCTGCTTCGGCTGACGCAATATCTATCCAATCGCTCCCTTTGGTTAGACGAGGCCAACCTCGCCCTTAATATCGTTAACCGGTCGTTTCTCCAGCTTCTAAAGCCCTTGGATAATAATCAGGGCGCGCCGATCGGCTTCCTGATGCTCGAAAGATCGGCGGTGCAATTATTCGGGCCGGGCGAGTATGCGCTGAGGCTTTTCCCCTTCCTGTGCGGCCTCATTTCATTGCTCCTATTCCATCGACTGGCCAGGCAGTCGGTTACGCCCAAGGCCGTGCTCATCGCTGTCGGCCTCTTTGCCACTTCCGCTCCGTTGATCTATTACTCCTCGGAAGTCAAACAATACTCGGGCGACGTGGTGATCGCATTGCTCCTGTCTTCGGCGGCGATCTACTATGCCTCCCACAGATTAACTCCAGCGCGTGCGGCTTCCTTTGGCCTTCTGGGCGCCGCGGCCATCTGGTTTTCCCACCCCGCAATTTTTGTGCTGGCGGGTATGGGAGTGAGCCTGGTTCTGTTCTGCCGTCCGGAAGAGCGCTGGGAGCGCGCGCGAAAGTTTTCCATTGCTTTTTTATTATGGGGATTGAGCCTGGGCGCTTGTTACTTGCTTTTTCTTCGTCATTTGAGCGCTAACCAGAGCCTGCTGAGTTATTGGAATTTCAGTTTTCCGCCCGCTCATCTTTTTTCTGTCGCCGGCGTGGAATGGTTTGCGGAAACATTTTTCACCATCTTTCAAAGCCCTGTAGGTCTCGATCTGGCAGGTATCGGGGCATTCGCGTTTTTGGTGGGTGCCGTGGCTATACTCATAGTGCCGTTTTCAGCCCCCTTTTCAGCCCCCTTTTCATTGCAGAGGCAAAAGCTGTTCATATTGCTATCGCCTCTGCTGGTGACGCTGCTGGCGGCCACCCTGCACAAGTACCCTTTCAGCGGCCGATTGTTGTTGTTCGCAGTGCCGGCACTGGTGCTCGTGATAGCCGAAGGCGTGGCATACATTCGCGCTAAAACCAGGACCACGGCGCCGGCGATAGGAGCGTGCCTAATCGGAGTGCTCTTTTTCTACCCGGTGCTTTTTTCCAGCTATCACCTGATCAAGCCAAGCTTTCGCGAAGAAATTAAGCCGGTTCTGAGTTACATCCAGGCGCACGCGCGCCCCGGAGACAGCCTCTATATTTACCCCGATGCTTTGCCCGCTTTCCGATACTACGCACCACGCTTGCGGCTCCAGAATGTGAAAATTGTTCAGGGAACGTTTTACGGAAGTCAGCAAGAAAGTTGGCGCGTTTACGAAGATGACATCGACAAACTTGGCGGCCAAGGCCGAGTCTGGCTGCTCTTCGCGCCTCGCGAGCCGGCTGCCGTCACCGATAAGAATCTATTCCTCTATTTCACCAGCCAAAAAGGGAGCAGGCTCGACTCCTTCGAAGGTTTGGGAGCGGCAGCCTATCTCTACGATCTGTCTCAACCATCCGGGCCGGCCCAACCAGCCCCCGCCCCGCCGAAGTAACGCGGTCGCGGCTAGTTCTTCTGATTTTTTACCTCTTCGCCGCAGGTCATGACCATGACATCGCCCACTACTTTTCGGCTCGCCGGATCAGCGCCGTTAAGGCACTCGATGGAAATTTCGTTTTCGCTGCGGTAAGACAGCTTGTAAGTGGTATTCCCGTACTTGGGGAACTGATGCTCCTGCAGAGGTTCGATCATCTTGATGCTGTCGTGAAATCCCGCCGCGTATCCCGTCGAGTTTCCCCGGAAGTGGCCGATTCCGTAACCCCCTGCGAAAAAAACGACGGCGATGACCAACAGTATTTTTCTCATCTGGCTTTACCACTCCCTCACGCACAGATTGTCTTTGGAGTGTCTGCCCCAGCTCGGATTTTCCTCTTGAAATCCACCCGAGCGAGTGTAAAAGATACCTCACTGTTTTCCCGGGTGAAACGAGTACTCGCGCGCTCGGTGCGAGAATCGTAACCTCGGCGGAACAACTCGGCAGGAGGGTCGCCTATGCATGTAACTCACATCGCTATCTTCGCGCTGCTCGCAGCAGGCGCCTATGCGCTTCCCACAAGCGCGCAGGAGTTCAGCGCCACCGGAGTTGGCCGGGACACCACCGGCCACGTCGTGAAAAGTAAAATATACATGCGCGCCGGCAAGGTCAGAATCGACCCTCAGGAAGCGATCTCCGCCAACGAGCAAGCCTACATTGTCCTCGACCTGACGCAGCGAACCGGTACCGCGGTGAACCGCGGCCCAAAAACCTACTCGATCCAGTCGGGCGCGGAGGCGCAAAAAAACTTGCAGTTCTACTCCGGCGCCTCGCCGTGTCCTCCGGCGGGCGCCACCTGCAAGGACGCGGGCACCGAGGCACTCAACGGGCGCAGTGCTGAGAGATGGGAGATCACTCAATCGATGCAGGGGCAAATCCTGCTGACCCGCGTCTGGGTAGACACCAAGCTGCACGTTTGGACTAAAGTGGAAGTCCTGACCGGGGCGACCTTAGTGGCCAGCACTGAGCTGCAGGATATCCGGGAGGGCCCGCAAGTCGCGAGCCTGTTCGTCATTCCGGCTGAGTTCCGCGATATAACTCCACCAAAACGAGGCGGTTGACGAGGTATTGCTTTTTTATCGAAGCCCCCTCGCGTACTAGGAGTTACACGCCTTCGCATCTCTAAAGTTTTGGGCAGTTTTGAGTAAACTTGGGCCGCACACCATTAACGACCTATTGCGGCAACTCTGCGGACGTGATACTTAAATAGGACGATTATGAGACCCTTCGAAGTCTATGCCGCCAAGGATTCGAACCACGCGGTAGCGCTGCTGGCGCAGCACACTGCCACTTCCAAAGTCAAGGTGATCGCCGGCGGCACCGATCTGCTGGCCGACCTCAAGTTTTCCGCCCATTCCCCGGACGTGATTGTCGATATCTCGCGCGTCGAGGACTTGAAAGGCCTGAAAATCACCGACGAGGGGCTGAACATCGGGGCTTTGGTCACCCACAGCCAGATCATGCGCTCGCCCATCATCCAGGAGATGTTCCCGGCACTGGTCGATGCGGCGCACTCGATCGGCGCGGTACAGACGCGCAATCTGGGCACCTTGGGCGGCAATTTGGTCACCGGGGTCCCCTCCATGGATAGCGGCCCCACATTGATCGCGCTCGATGCGCTGGTCAACATCATTGGGTCAACCGGCCGCCGCCAGTTGCCCCTGATCGACTTCTTCCTGGGACCGCGCAAGACGGTGCTCAAGCCCGACGAGTTGCTCGCCGAAATCATCATTCCGCGGCAAAACCTCGGCAAGCCTACGCATTTCCTGAAGTTCGGCTTGCGCAAAGGCCAGGCGCTGGCTCTTGTCAATGTGGCCGCAAGTATTTGGATCGACTGGGATAAGAACGTTTTTGTCGCGCCGCGGATCGCGCTCGGCGCCGTCGCGCCGAAGGTTATCCGTGCGCCCAAGGCCGAGGCCTATCTCGAAGGACGCACCGTCACGCCGGAAGCTATGGCCGAGGCCGGCCGCATCGCTTCCACCGACGCGCGGCCGATCACCGATTTTCGCGCTTCCGCCGAGTACCGGCGGGATTTGGTGGCGGTGCTTACTAAACGCGCGCTCGAAGCCGCCTACGCGCTGGGCCAATCGAAGCGCTAGGGAGACATTGTCATGGTGAATGTGTCGATCAAAGTAAACGGCGAAATGCGTACTGCTTCAGTGCCGCCGGAAACCACCCTCCTCCGGCTATTGCGCGATAATTTCAATTTAACCGGCGCTAAGCTGGGCTGTGACGTGGGTGACTGCGGCGCGTGTACCGTGATTGTCGACGGCCTGCCGGTAAACTCCTGCCTGATGCTGGCCAATCAAGTCGACGGCCGCGAAGTCCTGACCATCGAAGGGCTGGCCACCACCGACAAATTGCACCCCCTGCAAAAGAAGTTCGAGGAGTTTGGCTCCCTGCAGTGCGGGTTCTGCGGGCCGGGAATTATCATGTCGGCAAAGGCGCTGCTCGACGAAAATCCCGCCCCCACGGTGATGCAGATCCGCGATGCCCTCGGCGGAAATTTGTGCCGCTGCACGGGTTACGCCAAGATGATTGAAGCCATTCAAGCCGTTGCCAACGGATCGATTGAACCAGTTGCGAGTAAGTCCGCGTAGCTAGCGGACACGGAGAGGACCGAGCCATGGAAAAGAAAACCGTAGTCACCGAAAAAGTTCCCCTGCAGACTTTGCTCGAGGAAGACGGAATACTCCGCTCGCCGGCGCTTGCGCCGCTGGTCACCTTTCCTCTGGAAGTCGTGGTTCCCGAGGTTCGCCACCAGACTCCCGCCGTCGGCCAGCGCGCCACGCGGCCCGATAGCCGCCTGCACGGCCTCGGCCAGACCAGATATATCGACGATATGTATTTCCCTGGCATGCTCTTCGCCAGGATCAAGCGCGCCGGCATCGCCTCCGCGCACATCAAGAGCATCGACACCAGCGAAGCCGAAGCCATGCCCGGCGTCATCGCCGTGATTACTGGCCGCGACGTTCCCTGCAATTCCTTTGGCCCTTCTTTAAAGGACCAGCCGGTACTCGCCGATACCCGGGTTTTCCACGCGGGCGACGGAGTTGCCGCGGTGGCCGCCATCTCCGAACAGATCGCCACCGATGCGCTCGACAAAATCAAAGTGGAATACGAGCCGCTGACCCCAGTCCTCGATCCGCTCGAATCCTTGAAGCTCGAAACTCCCGGCGTGCATGCGCCCAGCGCCAACATTTACGGCAGCAAGGTCATCAAGAAGGGCGACGTGGCCAAGGGCTTCGCCGAATCCGACTACATTTTCGAGGGCCATTTCCGCACCCAGATGGTCGAGCACGTTCCGCTCGAGCCCCATGCCACCATTGCCATGTGGGATGCTAACGGCCGCGTCTCCATCTATTCGACGCTCGGCCGCATCACTCTGGGCCGCGCCGATGTCGCGCGCACCCTGGGAATCCCCATGAGCCGCATCCGCATCATCGCCACCATCGTGGGCGGCAATTTTGGCGGCAAGAACGAGATCACCACCGAGCCTGTGCTCGCGTTGCTCTCCAAGAAAACCGGCCGCCCGGTCAAGGAAGTTTTCACCCGCTCCGAGGAATTCATCGCCTCCACCACGCGCCATCCGCTTATCATGGATTACAAGACTGGCGTCACCAAGCAGGGCAAAATCCTCGCGCGCCAGATTCGGCTGGTCCTCGATGGCGGCGCGTACTGCTCCTGGAGCGAGACCACCCTCGGCAAAGCCTGCATCCTCTCCGCGGGCCCGTACAACATCGAAAATCTCCACGCCGAAGCGTTCGTCGTTTACACCAACAAGACCATGACCGGCGCCATGCGCGGCTTCGGCGCGCCCCAGGTTTGCTTCGCCTACGAGTCCCACATGGATGACATCGCCACCGCTCTGGGCATCGATCCGCTCGAAATTCGGCTGCTCAATGCTTTTGAAGAAGGCTCGATCAGCCCCACCGGCCAGATGTTGCAAAGCGTCGTGGTGAAGGAATCGCTGCTGCGCGCGGCCGAGCGCTTTGGCTGGAATACCGACGGTAAGGCCAGCACGAATGGCAACGCTCAGGGCAATACTAAATCGAACGGCAACGCCATCACTGCGGGCAAGGGCAATGGCGTTGCCAAGCAACTTCCCGCTCACGAACAGGCCACTCACGGCCCGGCCGCTCACGAACCGGCGGTGCGCTAATGAAACGTCGCGGACGCGGCATGGCCTGCATGTGGTACCCCATCGGCTTCACCGTAGCCGCTAACCCGAGTTCTGCTGTCGTAAAGATGAACGAGGACGGCACCGCCACGTTGCTGACCGGCACTGTCGAGACCGGCCAGGGCTCTCTCACAATTTTGGCCCAGATCACCGCGCAGGAATTGGGCATCGCCACCGACGACGTGCACGTGGTTTCCGCCGACACCGACACCACGCCCATGGATACCGGCGCGATCGCCAGCCGCACCACTTACGTCACCGGCAACGCCGCCCGGCTCGCCGCCGAAAAAGTGAAGCTGATGATGTTCGACGTCGCCGCACCCATGCTGGGCGTTAAGGCTCACCAGCTCGAAGCGAAAGATCATCGCATACAGGTTAAAGGCTACCCGCAGCGCAGCGTGCACATCGCCGATGTCGCCAATCACGCTCGGGTGGTCACCGGCGAGCCGCCCATCGGCAGCGCCTCGTTCAATCCCGCCACTGTCGCGCTCGATCCTGAAACCGGGCAGGGCAAGCCTTTCGGCACCTACGTCTACGCCACGCAAATCGCCGAAGTCGATGTCGACGACGAGACCGGCGACGTCGACGTCATTCGCATCGTCGCCTCGCACGATTGCGGCACCGCCATCAATCCAATGCTCGTCGAAGGCCAGGTAGAGGGCGGCATCTCCATGGGCGTCGGCTTCGCGCTTCAGGAAGAAATCCTGTTCGACAGCGCCGGCCGCCAGATCAATCCCAACCTCACCAATTACATCATGCCGACTTCGCTCGATATGCCCGAAGTCGAGGTCGACATCGTCGATAACTACGATCCGACCGGCCCGTTCGGCGCCAAAGGCGTGGGTGAACCGACGCTCGTCCCCACCGCGGCCGCGATTCTGAACGCCATTCACAATGCCGTCGGCGTGCGCATCACTTCGCTGCCCGCCACCGCCGAAAAGGTTTTCGCCGCGATCAAGGCCAAGCGCGGGCAGCACGTACCGCCCCCGCCGCTGGGCGGCCCGGACGAGCATCGGCTCCCAAATCCCAGCCCCGCCACCTAAGCACATCCGGATTGGTGAGCTTACAACCGTCGTAGCACTCACGCGCAAGCAAACAGCACCCAGGTAGTGGCTCGCGCGCCGCTGATCAGTGCTTTAATTTGTCATTCTGAGCGGCGGGTGCGGGCTCTACTTGGANNAGATTCTACGGCGGGCAGCGCGAATCGCGCTTTTTTCCGCTCCCCCGCCGGGCCACTCAGGCTCGGCTCTCTCAATTCGCCGCCGCTTGCGCCGTCCCCGCACGCGTCGGACCGCTTCCCGCTCCCGTCTGCTCGATCAGCCGCGCAATTTCATCGAGTTCTTGCGCCGTCAACGCCATCTCCCCCGCGCGGATCCATCCATCCACCTGCTCCGCCGATCGCGCGCCGGCAATCGCTCCCGTAACTCCCGGCCAGCTCAACACCCAGGCAATAGCGATTTCCGCGTTGCTCGCTTGGTGGCGTTCCGCAATCGGACGCAGCGCGTCGCGCAGCTTCAGATTGCGGCTCAGATTCGGCTCCTGAAAATCCGGCGTACGCCGCCGCCAGTCATCCTCGGGAAATTTCGCCACGCGCTCAGCCGTCATCTTCTCCGTCAGTAATCCCGCCTGCATCGGGCTGTACACGATCACGCCCGTTTCGTGCGCCGCGCACCACGGAATCACATCCGCCGCCGAGTTGCGGCGAATCATGGAAAACGGAGGCTGCAGCGAACCCAGTTGCGGCAGCCGCTTCGCCCTCCGTGCTTGCTCCAGCTCTTCAAGTTGCGGCACGCTGAAGTTCGATACGCCTCCCGCGCGCACCTTGCCTTCCTCGATCAGCC
>PLJR01000023.1 GCA_003140295.1 Acidobacteriota bacterium | reverse complement strand
TGCTCTTCACGTCCGCTTGGAACACCAATCTGAAATGCAACTTGAAAACCCAATTTCAAACCTTGCTTTGCACTGACACGGGAGCTAAGTTGAAGACGCGCTAGCCATGACACGCCACCGCAGGGCCGCCATCTGGATGATCGCCGTCACAGCTTCCGCTGTCATCGCCGCCGGCGTGATTGCCGTGCGTTTTAACCCGCGAAAGGCCCGTACCATTCAGTTGGCAGGCGCCGTTATTCGGCAGAGCGCCGACCCGCACAATCAGACGCCGATTGAAAACGCCGCGATCGGCGTGGCCGGCACGGCGGTCGGCACTGTAAAATCCGATTTCTCCGGCGCTTTTCGAATTACCTTGCCCCGGGGTGTCGCACCGGGCGAACCAGTCACACTCACCTTTCGGCATCCTGATTATAAGCCTCTCGATATGAAGGAAAACATTAGCGACCAGCTCTATATCGCCCGTATGGTGCCGCTGCACGAAGACAGCGAGTCGGAAACCGGCGCTGCCGCGACTGTTCTCGCAAATATGATGGTGCGATATACCACGGGGATCACCACCACGGAAAATGTCGGCACTGGTGTGCGGACTTTTCAGGTGGAAAACGCCGGCAACATGCNNCCGTGCTCCCCGGACGGCAAATGGAAAGCGGCAGTCGGCTCCGCATCTCTCGATGCCGGAGCGGGCAACGAGTTTACCGACGCTCGTGTCACCTGCATTGCGGGACCCTGTGCCTTCACCAAAATAGAATCCGACGGATTTTCGCATGGCGGACGCACCATTCGGGTGTCCATGCTCGATTGGTCCGACACGACCACATTCCTGCTCCAGGCCGAGGTGTTTCGGCCGCAGGTCGGCAACGTCATTCGCCAGTCGTATCCCGTAATTTTTGGGCGCGCCATGAATTTCACCCTGCCGAATANNCCCAGCATCGAGGCGGAAGTCAACGGAACGCGCATTGTTTTTCCCCTCGGCCCTGCACCAATGTTGAGCTGGGCCGATTGCGACGTGCGCGTCGAACCGAATCAGGCCAAGGACTATCGCTGTGTGCTGAAAGCAGGATTCCGATTTAAGTAATGCGCCCCCAGCACAGCTCGCGCCATGCCGCCGGTCGTGGCGATTCTGGCCATGCCGGCCGTCTGGGCCATGCTAAAAAATGCAGCGCGCTCGCGCCGTCCGCGTTACACACCTGTGCAGCCGAAGCTTTTTGTTTGCTGCTAACCTGGAACTGCCGGACCGAAGGCTGAAGCATGTTTTTGCGCGCAAGCTTACTTCGCACCGTTTGCTCTCTGCTCTGTCAGGGAGTGCTGATCCTCGCGAATCTCGCCCCGTCAAATCTTGCCCCGTCCCTCGTCTTACCGCTCGGACGAAATGCGCGAATGCACGTTTTCGCTGGCGCTACTCCGCTTGAGCTGCAAGCGCAAACGCTTTCCGCTCCCTCCTCCACTCCTGCTCTCGATGACATCACTCAATACATTTCCAGCGCTTGGGGCGGTTTGACTCGCAGCATGACCGATTGCGAGAGCTTAACCGACACGAAGACCGGCGAGCCGCCGGTCTTATACCTTCCGGCCGAGATAGCGGTCGGCGCCACGCCTGCCGCCATCAGCGAATTACAAAAACATTGCGCCGTCACCGTGGAACACTTGCCGGCCAGAATCACCAAGCCCGGCGTAATCGATCCCGCCAGCCTCCGCACCAACGGCCTTCTCTACCTCCCCAATCCTTATGTGGTGCCGGGCGGCCAGTTCAATGAAATGTACGGCTGGGACAGCTANNCTATGGCGGCGTCCTGAACGCCAACCGCACGTACTACCTCACTCGCTCGCAGCCTCCTTTCCTGAGCTCGATGATCCTCGCCGTGTATCAAGCCGAAAAAGCTCACGATGCCAAAAGCATCTCCGCGCAGGCGCGGGACGGCCGCCCGTCTCCCAACCCTGCTCCAAACCCTGCTCCNNCACATACGCCGTACGCGATTACGAGCAATGGACGCAGCCGCCGCATCTCGCCGGAGACACCGGCCTCGCGCGCTATTTCGATCGCGGCACGGGCCCAGTCCCGGAAATAATGGGCGACCCTAGCCACTACTATCGCGGCGTCGCGGATTATTTTCTGCTGCACGGAGACGCTGGCTCGCGTTACCTGGCTCACGCAGAGTCTGCCCCAGCCTCCGCGGCAGGCTCGGTCCGCCCGGCCGCGCTCGATAATGGCGCGCCCCTTGCAGGGCCGCTGTTCTCGATCCAGGTTTGCGAATCGTCGACAGAGCGCCCGGCCGCGCCGGCCGCCCCCGCGAGCGGCGCCTCCGCCGCGACCGCCGCCCTGGCCCCGTCAGCGGCTGAGCAACCTCCGCCTGCGNNGTGACCGCAGCATGCGCGAGTCGGGCTTCGACGTGACCTTCCGATTCGGCCCCTTTGGAGCCGATACGCACCACTACGCTCCCGTTTGCCTCAACAGCCTCCTCTATAAAACCGAGAAGGATTTGGAGGCGATGAGCACAATCCTGGGCCGCCCGGGGGAAGCGCAGCGCTGGAACGAGAAAGCCCGCACGCGCCAGCAGCGCATCGTCAAATATCTGTGGGATGCGCGCCGCGGCATGTTTTTCGATTACGATTTCACTACCGGGACGCGCTCGACGTATGAATACGGNNAACGACGTTTTATCCACTATGGGCCGGCCTCGCGTCGCAGGAGCAGGCACAAACCCTCGCACGCCACCTCTCCGTTTTCGAGCAGCGGGGAGGCTTGGCTATGAGCCGTCGCGAGTCTCAGGCGCAGTGGGATTACCCCTACGGCTGGGCCCCCATCCACCTCCTCGCCGTCGAGGGCTTGCGCCGCTACGGATATAACTCCGACGCCGAACGGATTGCACGCAAGTTTCTCGCCACGGTGCTGCGAAATTTTCAGCTGGATCGCACCATCCGAGAAAAATATGACGTCGTCGCACGATCACAAATCACTCATATAGGTGCCGGCTACACACAAAACGTCATTGGCTTCGGNNGTTTTCCTCGATCTTTTGCACACCCTCTCGCCCGCTTCCAGGACGCAACTGAATTAAGACTAGTCGACCGGCAATGCGCCGCGTACACTGCGGCAAGCAGTCAGCAGGCCCGCGGCAAGCGGACAAAAAGCCGCCTGCGGCAAGCGGGGAAAGAAATCGTGCTGCGCTACGTACTTANNCATTAATGGCGGTGAGTATCGAGCCAGCGCGCTACGGTAAGCAGGCAGAACGATAAGGACGCAGAACAGCCAACACGGTTGGCACAGTGAGTAATTAGAGGGAAGCTGCCGGAAGGGTTCGAGCACGACGGGCAGCGAGACAATGACTGCGGCACGCATGCAAGATAGCTTCAACATAGAAGT
>PLJR01000108.1:11554-23196 GCA_003140295.1 Acidobacteriota bacterium | reverse complement strand
GGCGGGTCAATGCGTGAGGGAATGTTTTGCCGGTAACAAACCAATGTGATAAATAAGAAAAAACGCCGAACCCTACGCTCAGCAGGCCTGAGGCAAATCGCACCAGTCCGTTAAAGCGCTCGACCTTTTGTCCCGTGGCCGCGAACGGCAGCCCAAGCCCACTGAGTGCGCTTGAGCATACGATGCCGGGCCACGATCGTGGTGACGGCAATCACGTGATCGGGATCGGTAGCGTAGCGCATCCCCAGGAAAAACTCCGGCGCGACGATGGAGAGCAGGCTAAGCATGGCTTCTCGCCGCTGCCGTATCCAGCGCGTCCCGGGCTGTCACACTTGCCGAATCAAATTGTCGAAACCAGGNNGAGCGCCGCTTGACCCAGACTGATGCCCCCATCATTGCTCGGGACGATGTTGTTCGTATAAACCTTGAAAGGACTGGCGAGCACGAGCGCCTTGATATCCTGTGACAGCAGTTCGTTCTGAAAAACACCACCAGACAAAACTACGGTATCCGTCCCATGGACCGGACAAAGCGCCGCCAACGCATCGCAAAGGCCTTGAGCTACTCCCTTGTGAAAGGCGCGCGAAATTTCTGCGGGATTGCGCCCACGCAGCCGATCGTTGGCCGCGCTTTTCAATAGCGGACGAAAATCCAGTTCCTGATCCTTGAACGGGAAGGGATACGCCTCCGCCGAGGGTATATTGCGAGCGATTTGCTCGAGCCATATGGCCGCTTGGCCCTCAAAGCTGACTTGGCGCGTGAATCCCAGCAGCGCAGCAACCGTGTCGAAAAGGCGGCCCGCGGAAGTTGTCGTGAAGGTTCTTACGCCGCTACGAAGTAGCGCGAGAGATTGTCCATAGCGGCGGGGGAAATTAAAAGGAGCGGCGGNNCGGGCAGGTCATCGATCCCGTCCAGAAAACCTGCGGCTGCTTGAACTGGATACTGCGCCGCTGCGTCGCCGCCGGGCAGTTTCGCGGCGCGTAGATGAGCCACGCGCTCAAAGCCATCGCACAGGCTGCCGGCAAACAGTTCACCGCCCCAAATGGTCCCGTCATCTCCGTAACCTGTACCATCAAAGCTGACGCCGATGACGCGTTGGGTCCACTCACCGCGTTCGGCAAGCACTGCAGCTACGTGAGCACGATGGTGCTGAATGCTGCATTTCTCGGGCGCCAAAAGCCCATCCGCGTATCCACTGGACGCATATTGAGGGTGGGAGTCGCGCGCCACGAGCAGATCGTCAAAGCCCAACCCATACATCGCAATCAAATCGTCGGCGGATTTTTGAAACGATTCAAATGATTGGTGATTGCCAAGGTCGCCATGGTACTGGCTCATGAAAGCCTGGCCGTCCACGACCAGCGTAATCGTGTTCTTTAAATCCGCGCCGACGGCCAAAATAGGGCGCGGCGCTGCCGCCGCAGATGGAAATACGGCCACCGCCGAGGGCGCGTATCCGCGCGCGCGCCGGAGCGTCGCGGTCCCAAACACGCCTGAGCGGCATATGGAGTCCTCAACGCGACGCGCGATGGGACGCTCGCCTACCAAAAATGCGTCCGCTATACCCGAGAGCTGTTGCACAGCCTCACCGTCATCGTAGGCGATGGGCTCGTTTGAGCGATTCGCGCTGGTCATCACGAGCAGCGCAGGCGCGCCGAATGCGAACAATAAGTGATGCAGGGGTGTGTACGGCAGCATTACGCCGAGGTCATGGTTTTCGGGAGCGACCCCGGCGAGTTCAACCGTAGCCGGGACAATCACGATCGGCCGTGCCACAGAATTCAGCAGCGCCTCGTCTTCCGCGGTGAGACGCGCTACAGTCCGGGCCACGCCGACATCCCTGGCCATGAGGGCAAAGGGCTTTTCCTTACGGTATTTGCGCTCACGCAAGGTTTGAACGGCGCCAGCATTTACAGCATCGCAGGCGAGGTGGTAGCCGCCCAAGCCTTTTATTGCCACGATCTTCCCGCACTGCAATAATTCCGCCGCCTTTCGGATGCTCGCTTCGCTTCCACGCACTTCGTTACTGCAAGAATCATAAACAAGTGAATAGCCCGGGCCGCACGATGGGCAAGCAATCGGCTGCGCGTGGAAGCGCCGGTTCAAGGGGTCAGCATATTGCTCAGCACAGAATGTATCGAGCGGCCAGTGCTTCATTGTGGTGTTCGGCCGGTCGTAAGGCAGGCCAAGAATCACCGAGTAACGAGGACCGCAATTGGTGCAGTTGATATAGGGGTACGAATAGCGGTTATCCGCAGGATCAAACAATTCACGCAGGCAGTCTCGGCAGACGGGCAAATCCGGCGAAATGCGGGTCAAAAGCCGGTCGCTGTTCTGGCTTTCACGAATCGTAAAATCGCGTAACCCCAGCGGTGCGCAGGTTTGAACGTTAACTTCCGTGATAATCGCGGCAGATGGGGGGCCGCTTTGGAGCGCGTGAACAAATGTTTCCAGGTCGCGGTCCGCCCCTTCCAGAAGTATCTCGACACCGTCGTTTCCATTCCCCACCCAGCCCGCTAGCCGGTTGGCGCGCGCCAGCCGGAAAACGAACGGCCGAAATCCGACGCCCTGCACTACTCCACGAACCTTGATGGACCGGGCGCTCGGCATGTCATTTATTCTGAGCGGAAGGACCCACGACGCATCCTCGTCCTTGCCAGCCGATCGAGATCACTTCGCCATTTTCGACCAAGACCGGGACCGTGCGTTGTCCGTTGCAAAGCGCCAGCATGCGACCGAGCGCTTCTCGGTCCGTTTCCACGTCGTACTCGACAAAATTGCTTCCGCGCCACTCGAGCGACTCGCGCATTTCACTCGTATAGGGGCAGCCGGCCGTGCCGTACAGTTCAAGATTGGCCATGGCACAACGCCTCTAACGTTTCGCGTATCACATGGTAAATCGAGGCCTGCACCTCCTGAATACGCGGAATGTAATCAGAACGCACGACGATCGGGAAATCCGCCAGAGATCGCCGCTTAATCTCACCTCCGTCGTAACCAAGCAGGGCCACCGTCAGTATGTTTCGCTTGCGAGCCTCTTCCAGTGTCGCGAGAATATTTCTCGAGCCACCACTGGTGGAAATTCCCACCGCCACATCCCCTGCGCGGGCTTGTGCAATGAATTGCCGGAGGAAAATTACCTCCGTACCAATATCATTCGCAATCGCCGTAATGTTTGCGGGCTCGAGCGAAAGCGAGACCGCGGGTATTGGCCGGTACCCTGGCGGCGGAAAAAAGCAATCCAGCGCCCAATCGTTCGCATCGGTCGCCGACCCTCCGTTACCGAAGAGGATCAGCTTTCCGCCCGCCGAGATGCGTTCCGACATGGCGATGGCGGCATTTCCGATTTGATCGGCTTCGTCATGCGCCGCTTGCCTACGCAGAAGGGCATCATCATTCACTTTCAGCAGAATCGAATTGGCTACTTCCATCATTACATCGACGGTCGACTGTTTTTCCTGGCCGAGAAATGGGTAGAGAAATCCAGCTTCGCCGACGTCATGACCCAGTTCACGGCGCTCGAAAAAAACGTGCACTGTCTCCCACAGCGTGTGGTAAAGGATCTCGACGAGTTCCTGGTGAATGAACGGGTCGGTGGTCTCACCAAAAAAACTGTAATCACCCTCATGGCCGGGCAGCGCGAAGGTCATCGCGCCCTTTTCTCGCGCCATGTCGAGGGCGGACCACACTTCAACATCGCCATCGGGCGGCCCGAAACCCATTACGATGTCGTCGGGCGAAACAATCGCCTCCAGCCAGGGCCGGAAGCAGATGGATAAATCCAAAGCAGGCAGCGCGCGCTTGCCCACGATCACGGGGTGCACGAACTCGACCGAGACGTGCTGCGCGTCGGTAGCGTACGGGCCCCGTCCAAAAGCCAGTAACCGCCCGCCGCGAAGAAAACGATCGGACATCTCGCGGCAGGCCTCCGCCAAGCGAGTCGCTTCGCGACTAAAAAAGGAGTCAAATACAACGTTCCGCGCCAGTAAACGCTGTTCCACCTGGCTTGCCAAACGGCATACCGTCGCCATATTCCCTACCTAGCAGATACGGGGCAAGGGATCACCTACCAGCATGTCCACAATCCTGCTGCCTCCGTAAAGTGTGGTTACCAGCACGGCCCCCGCCGGCTGTTCGCGAACCTCGCCCACGATCCGCGCCTCCGCGCCTCCGGATGCGTTCCGCAATGCCTGCAAAGCTGCGTCGGCCAAATCAGGACTTACCACCGCCAAAAATTGTCCTTCATTCGCAATGTGCAGAGGGTCCAACCCCAGCAACTCGCAGGCGCCGCGCACGCCGTCATGCAGCGGAATTTCATCTTCGAATAGCACGATACCCTTGCCACAATCGCGCGCGAGCTCGTTAAGCGATGTGGCCACACCGCCGCGAGTTGGATCGCGCATCCAGCGAATCCCCGGACCGGCTGCTGCTACGACAGCTTCTACGAGCGGCAAGACCGAACGCGTATCCGACCGGAGATCACTCTCCAGATCCAATTCGCCGCGGGCCAGTAATATCGTGATTCCGTGGTCGCCGATGGGCCCGGAAAGCAGGATCGCATCTCCGCAGCGGACGGAATTTGGATCGATTTCGACGCCCCTCAGCAGTTCACCAATCCCGGTTGTACTGATGTACATCCCATCGGCTTTACCGTGTTCAACCACCTTGGTATCGCCGCCCACAATCCGAACCCCTGCTTTTTGCGCGGCATCGGCCATCGCTTGGATTTGCGTTTGCAAGATTTCGGTGGGTAAACCCGCTTCCAGTACGAACGTAACCACCATAAACTCGGCCATGGCGCCGGATACCGCCAAATCGTTTACCGTGCCATTTATCGCCAGTTCACCGATCGAGCCGCCTGGAAACATCAGAGGTTTCACTACAAAGCTATCTGTGGTAACTGCCAGGTGGGAACCATTGATACTCACATGCGCCGCATCATTCAGCGGGCTTCGCAACGAGCCAAAAAGAAGCGGTGCGAACAATCCTTCCACAAGGCGGCGACTGGCTTTGCCGCCGGCGCCATGTGCCATCTCGATTTGCGGATCGCGAAACCTGACAGCGGCAGTACGTGCATCGGTCTTGGCTTCGGCGCTCACGCCGGCAAGCTCAAGCTCGTCAGTTCCGAGTTTTTCCGATGTTCGTAATTGTAATAGGCGGCGCATGATCCTTCCGACGACACCATGAGCGCTCCCACGGGAGTCTCGGGGGTGCATTCTTTCCCAAAGAGCTTACATTGCGCGGGCGTTAGAACTCCCTTGAGCACTTCGCCGCATTGCGCCGCTTTCGGATCGGTTACCCGGATTCCCGGAACGTGAAATCGCTGCTCGGCATCCCATTCCGCGTATGACGGCTTAATCCGCAGCGCGGATTGTGAGATGAACCCCAAGCCGCGCCATTCGAAATAAGGGCGCAGCTCAAATACTTCAGCCATCGCCCGAAGCGCCGCGCGGTTCCCTTCCCACGGAACAACCCGGGTGTACTGATTTTCGACCTTGGCTTCCTTGCGCTGGAGCTGCGAAAGCAGCATCACAATCGATTGGAGCAGGTCCAAGGGTTCGAAGCCGGATACCACGATCGGCTTGCCTTCATTTTTCGCGATCCATTCATAGGGGCGGCAGCCTATTAC
Organism: Acidobacteriota bacterium; assembly: GCA_003140295.1. GTDB lineage: Bacteria > Acidobacteriota > Terriglobia > Acidiferrales > UBA7541 > Palsa-189. The sequence continues at coordinate 17,567 of PLJR01000108.1, read as the reverse complement.
CGTGGATACATGGCCCGGGCCGATAAAACCGTCCAACCGCATGTCCGGAGAATCCAGGATGGCACGAATCGCGGGAATGATCGTTACATGGTTGCAAAAAACAGAGAAGTTGCGGAGTTTTTCCGCTTTTGCCCGCACCAACGTCAGCGCCGTGGAGGGAGCCGTGGTCTCAAATCCAATGGCGAAAAACATCACGTGCTTCTGTGGATTTGCTTTCGCAAGCTTGATGGCATCCGCGGGCGAATAAACAATGCGGACGTCCATGCCCCTGGCTTTATGCTCGAGAGGACTCCCCCGCGTTCCCGGGATGCGCATCATGTCGCCAAATGCCGCGAAGATTAGATTCGCCTCGCTGGCGGCGATTGACAGACCATCGTCAACCCGCCCCATGGGCAGAACGCAGACCGGACACCCTGGTCCGTGTATCAGGTCGATGTTGGCCGGCAGCACATCTTTTAGGCCGAAACGATAAATTGCGTGAGTGTGGCCTCCGCAAACCTCCATCAGCCGATAGTACCGTTTAGGATCGCAAAGCCGGCGAATTTCCGCAGCAGCTTTACGAATCAACTCAGGCTTGCGGAATTCGTCCACGTATTTCATTTAGATCTCCCGACCAAGAGTCCCGGCAATCATTCGACGCTGTCCGCGTCTTTCGTCGAATCGAGGCCGTAGCCGCGCACTTCCTGCAGGGCCGCCTCGCTCTCGCCAAGCATCTCGAGAAGGCGCAATTGCTCCAGCGCGTCTATCTCGCTGATCTTGCTCATTGCAAACCCCACGTGAATAAGCACCCAGTCGCCTCCCGCCGGCCTATCGTCCTGCAACAGCCCCAAATCGATTGTGCGTCGCGTGCCAAGCACATCGACAATGGCAGAACCCTCATTGCGCGGATCGAGGGCCACAATTTTGCCTGGTATTGCCAAGCACATGCCTAACCTCCACGAGCATCGCCAAACATAAACATGCATCAGCCCGCACTGGTCATCAGAAAATGACGTCGCAGCCCCGGGTTTTTCGGTGACGCAATAAACGAACCGCCGCATAACTGCAAACTGGATTGCCCGCACAAACACAAAGGTGTTCTCCAAAGAAAGCGATGTCTATCCATTAAACGATGTAGGCTTCCCGGCGCAAAAGCGACCGCTACATCCTTTCCCTTTTTAAATTGGCGGGTTTCCCGGTATTCCCGCCGTTCTGCATTCCATGGTTTTTCTTATGTTGCCTGTGGCGAATCCGTTGGTGGGGCGCGTCGCAGCAGCGGCAGTTGGGTCTAAGCCCGACNNGCCCGACTCCGTAGGGTCCTATCCAAAGTGTTCTCCATCATCAACCTAGCCGCTTGTCGTTACGTCTCCGGTTCATCGCTCGATTTTATTTCGATAGTGAACGCCAGCCACTCGCAAGCACTGAAAGCATTTTTTCTCTTGCTGATGCACTTGTGTCCCCTAAATGCGCCTTCCAGGAAGGAGCCAAACGATGCCTTCAGAACCAGGTTCCGTGAAGATGGCCGCACAACGTCCGCCTGCAGTGTCGGACGTGCACATTCTGTGGGTCACAGCAGGGTTGAGCTGCGATGGTGACAGCGTCTCTGTAACTGCCGCCGAGCAGCCTAGCATCGAAGACGTTCTCCTGGGCGCCATCCCAGGTCTTCCCAAGGTGCACCTACACAATCCAGTTCTGGCCTACGAAGTCGGTGATGAGTTCATGAGATTTTTCCACGACGGGGCCGCGGGCCGATTGGACCCGTTTGTTCTGGTCGTAGAAGGCTCCATTCCGAACGAACGGATCAAATCCGAAGGCTACTGGGCTGCGATGGGCACTGACGAGAAGACCGGCCAACCCATTACCACATGCGAATGGATAGACAGGCTGGCGCCGAAGGCTCTTGCCGTGGTTTGCGCAGGAACATGCGCTACCTACGGCGGCATTCACGCGATGGCGGGGAATCCGACGGGCTGCATGGGCCTTGCCGATTATCTCGGCTGGGGCTGGCGCTCGAAGGCCGGCATCCCGATCGTCAATGTACCGGGTTGCCCGGTACAGCCCGACAATTTTATGGAGACCGTGCTCTACCTGCTTTATCAGGCTGCCGGCCTTGCGCCCATGATTCCTCTGGACGACAAACTGCGTCCCACATGGCTATTCGGAAAAACGGTACACGAGGGTTGCGACCGGGGCTCTTATTACGAGCAGGCCGATTTCGCCGAGGAATACGGCTCTTCCAAATGCCTAGTGAAAATGGGCTGCTGGGGGCCCGTGGTTAATTGTAACGTCACGAAACGTGGTTGGATGCGAGGCGTCGGCGGCTGCCCGAATGTCGGCGGAATCTGCATAGGCTGCACGATGCCGGGCTTTCCCGATAAGTTCATGCCCTTCATGGACGAACCCCCAGGCGCCAGCCTTTCCGCAACTATTGTTGGTGGCTACGGCAGGATGATCCGCGCCCTCCGCGGAATCACGAATACGACGGTAAACAAAGAACCGAAATGGCGGCATCCCGGTCCGCGACTCACGACAGGCTATCGACCGCATACCTACTGAGGAAAGGAAACATTCCATGGCCACCACATTGCAGCCCGGCGTAGACAGCTCCAGCAAACGGCGGAATTTGGTCGATATGAATTGGGATCCCATTACTCGCATCGTGGGAAGCCTCGGCATCTTCACGAAAATTGACTTCGACAACCGGGAAGTCGCCGAGTGTTACAGCACGTCCTCGATCTTCCGCGGCTACAGCATATTCATGCAGGGGAAAGATCCGCGCGACGCTCATTTCATCACCAGCCGGATCTGCGGAATCTGCGGGGATAACCACGCGACCTGCGCGGTGTATGCGCAGAACATGGCCTTTGGCGTCAAAACACCGCCACTGGGCGAATGGATATTGAACCTGGGCGAGGCTGCGGAATACATGTTCGACCACAACATCTTTCAGGACAACTTGGTCGGCGTGGATTTCTGCGAGCAAATGGTCAAGGAGACAAATCCCGGGGTTTTTGCCAAAGCGGAGGCTACCTCCGCGCCGCATGCCGCGGCGCACGGCTACCGCACTATCGCCGATATCATGCGCGCCTTGAATCCATTCACCGGTGAGTTCTACCGCGAGACCCTGCAGGTGAGCCGGTTGACCCGAGAAATGTTTTGCCTGATGGAAGGGCGGCACGTGCATCCCTCCACCCTGTATCCGGGCGGCGTCGGGACGGTTCCCACCATCCAGCTATTTACCGACTATCTGACGCGCTTGATGAAGTACATTGAATTCATGAAGAAGGTTGTTCCGCTGCACGACGATCTTTTCGATTTCTTTTACGAAGCGCTTCCGGGCTATGAAAAAGTTGGGCAGCGGCGCATCCTTCTCGGCTGCTGGGGCGCGTTCAACGATCCGGAGGTTTGCGATTATCATTACAAGAACATGGGCGATTGGGGCCGCTCGATGTTTGTCACGCCCGGCGTGGTTGTGGATGGCGAACTCGTCACCAACGATCTGATCGACATCAATCTCGGGATTCGCATCCTGCTGGGCAGCTCCTACTACCAGGATTGGCAGGATAACTCCGAGACTTTTGTTAAGCACGATCCCGTGGGAAACCCGGTCGATAAGCGGCATCCTTGGAATCAGACCACTATTCCCCAGCCGCAGAAACGCGACTTCAAGGGTCGCTATACCTGGGTCATGTCGCCGCGCTGGTACGACAAGCGCACGGGTGATTATCTCGCTTTGGACACCGGAGGCGGCCCGATCGCCCGCCTTTGGTCCACAGCGCTTTCCGAACTGGTGGACATTGGATACATCAAGGCGACGGGCAAGAGCGTAATCATCAACTTGCCAAAAACGGCGCTCCTGCCCGAAGCGCAGTTCGAGTGGAAAATTCCCAAGTGGAGTAACGCAATCGAGCGAGACCGCGCGCGCACCTATTTTCAGGCGTATGCCGCCGCGGCCGCGCTTTATTTCGTTGAAAAAGCTCTCAAGGAGCTGTACGCCGGAAATACGAAGACCTGGAACGAATTCGAAGTGCCAGAAAACGCGATCGGCTGCGGTTTCCACGAAGCCGTGCGCGGCGTGCTTTCCCACCACGTGGTTATCCGCGACGGTAAGATCGCCAATTATCATCCGTATCCTCCGACGCCGTGGAATGGCAGTCCTCGAGACGTCTACGGGACACCGGGGCCGTACGAAGATGCCGTTCAGAACACACCTATCTTCGAAGAAAATGGGCGCGACAAATTCAAGGGCATCGACATTATGCGGGCGGTGCGCAGCTTCGATCCCTGTTTGCCGTGCGGTGTGCACATGTACCTGGGAGAAGGTAAGGTGCTCGAAACTCACCATGTGCCTATGTTCGGAATAGAACGCTGAGATTGGCTGAACCCTTTTCAACTCAAGCGGACAAACGAATGTCAACAGCCAATCTTCAGCAATTAAGCGCGAACATTGAGGATCTCGTCCAAAAGATAGAGGCTATCACCGATCCTGAGGTTCGCGCCGATGTACTGACACTCGTACGGTCGGTGATGGAATTGCACACTGCAGGGCTGAAACGCATCCTGGAAGTGGTTTCAGCGTCAGGCGAAAAGGGCCATCACATTTTGACGGTCCTGGCGGCCGACGAACTCGCGGGCAGCTTGCTTCTTCTTCACGGGCTGCACCCAGCGGACATAGAGGAACGTATTGCGAAGGCCATTGAACGGGCGAGTTCCCAACTGCGTTCCCACGGGGCCAGTGCGAAAATACTGGCGATCGAAGACGGGGTTTTGCGCATCCGCATCGAGCAATCCGGACAGATCTCGGGATGCGGTTCGACGGCGGCAGCTTTACAGCACCTCGTCGAGGAATACATTTACGCGGCGGCGCCGGAAATTGTGTCGGTCACATTTGATAATTTTGCGGCTCCGGCTCTGGTGCAATTGAGCGTAACGGGCACTGCGGCGGCGCGCACGTAATTGACATAAGACAATAAAGCTTTCTTGATTCCTGTCTGATCAGCAAGGGGTGAGCAATGGCATACCATGAGGAGAGATCGGAATCTCCATCTCATTCGTTCGGGGTAGCAAAAGGCGAAGAGAGATCAGGCCGCAAACCGCGTGGTCGGAGGTTTGGCCATCAACGCCATACACGCGACTCGCGGGACGCCACCAGCATCAACGCCGACTGCCGGGCGCCGATCGATCCACGCATGCCGAATTTGCCCCTGCCGTAGATGACGCGCTCGATAGATTTTGCTCACTAGGCGAGGAGACACGCGTCGTGAATCCACCCGGCACTGGACGAATGGCCTTTGAAAATCTGCGACGCGTGTCCCGCTCGCGGAACCCCGCTGCGGAACGCTGCGAGCTTTGCAGCGCTGAGCTCGCCCCGTTGCACTGTCATCTTCTCGCGCCCCAGAGCCGGGTCGTTGTTTGCAGTTGCGACGCCTGTGTCGTGCTGTTCACGATGCAGCAAGGCCAAAATTATCGGCGTATTCCGCGATTGATTCGATTTCTCGGCGGATTCGTTCTGAGCGATGCGCAATGGGAGGCCTTGAACATTCCCATCAACCTGGCTTTTTTTTGCCGTAGCGGCACGCCTCCACGGCCGACCGCCTTCTACCCGAGTCCCGCGGGCAGTGTCGAGTCCCTGCTCGACCTCGAATCATGGAACGAAATAACCGCTAAAAATCTCGGGCTCTCTAAAATGGAAGACGAGGTCGAAGCGCTGCTGATCAACCGCACGACCATCCCTCACAGTCATTATCTCGTGCCGATCGACGAATGTTATCGCCTTGTGGGGCTTATTCGTACGCAGTGGCGCGGCTTTTCCGGCGGTAAGGACATGTGGCAATCAATCGCCAACTTTTTTGTTTCTCTGAAAGAACGTGCCATTCACTCGCGCGAGGGCTCCCATGCCTGAATTGAATTTCCGGATTTTGGGAGCGGAGCCGGCCTTGTACTCCATCTCTCCTTTACTTCATCTGAAGCTCGAGATCAAGGCTACCGAGCCGGGTGTACCCGTGCACAATGTTTTGCTGCAATGCCAGGTTCA
>PLJR01000108.1:0-11488 GCA_003140295.1 Acidobacteriota bacterium | reverse complement strand
TTTCATGGCCTGTCGAGCGGCGAGATCCCGCTTGCTGTTTTCTTCAGCGGCACCCTGTTCCATACGGATGACAATGGCGCCATGCAAATTTCTAAGATTGGCTGGGACCGCGAGGCGAAATACCGCTTGCCTGTGAGCATCTGGAAAGAGTTGATGGACACTCACTATCAAAATAGTGCCTGGCTGTGCTTGCGCCGCGATATTTTCGAGCAGTTGTATCGCTACAAGGTCGCTCGCGGAATCCCCACGTGGGACCAAGCGCTCGAAAACATCCTCGCACAGGCCGAAGAAGCTGAGGCGCAGAAAGTACGCTGATGAACTCCCCGCTTGTTGATCGGATCGCCGATGCAGTTCTTTACGAGGGGTACATTTTGTATCCCTACCGGCCCTCGTCCATCAAGAATCGCCAACGATGGAATTTCGGAGGCCTTTGCCCGCGCTCTTATGCGGAGGTCCAGGGCGGGAACGAACGCTCGTCTTCTCAAACGGAATGCCTCGTGCTCGCAGCGGGCGCAGCAACCGTTCGAGTCCAATTGCGGTTCCTTCATCTGGTATCCAGGCAAGCGGCGGAACTCGTTGCCGCGGCTGGCGGCTGCGAATCCGTCAATCTTCGTCCCGTGGAAACCATCAGAATTGGCCACCGCCTCTTCCAAACCTGGCAAGAAGCATTCGAACAGCGTTTGGACCTGCCCGAGCTTTCTTTGCCCCCTCTGTCACACGAGCCACGCCGCACCTCCTATGCTTTTCCGTCCGCCGAATCGATTGAACCGCTCCGCGATGCGGCGGGTAAACTTACCGGCGCCTTCATCCGCAAGCAACAGGAGCTCGAGTGCGCCGTGGACGTCAGTGCGCGGCGTGTGGGCGATTCGCTATACCGCGTCACCGTTCAAGTGCTGAATCTCACGCCCATGGCAGACCCCCATCATGCCAGCCGCGACGAAGCCATGATGTTTTCCCTAGTTTCAAGCCATCTTGTTCTGACGGTTGATGACGGTGCATTTATATCTCTGCTCGATCCGCCGGCGGAATTCCAGAACGCTGCCGCGCAATGTAAAAACCTGGGTATCTACCCCGTGCTCGTGGGCGAAGAAGGCGACCGCGATACCATCCTTTCCTCGCCCATAATCCTTTACGATTATCCGAAAATCGCCCCGGAGAGCCCCGGAAACCTGTTCGATGGCACCGAGATCGACGAGATCCTCGCGTTGCGCATCTTGACCTTAACCGACGAGGAAAAACACGAGATGCGCGATTCCGACGAGCGCGCCCGCATAATTTTGGATCGCGTCGAAGCTCACCCCGAGCAGCTCGCGAACCTGCATGGAGTAATTCGCAGCAGCGGCCCAAGCCGGGAGGAGACTCCGTGAGCGGCTGGAGTCCTTGGGAACATAGCCCGGCCATCGAGAGCGTCCGCGTACTTGGCGTCGACCTTCGTTGTGGCGACCGCGTGATCCTGAGGCCAAATATTGGCGGCGACATCATGGACTTGGCGCTGGCCGGCCGGATTGCCGTCATTGAGTCCATCGAGCGTGATTTCGAGGACCGCACGCATATCGCGGTGATCGTGGAAGATGATCCCGGCCGCGATCTGGGTGTGTTGCGCCAGCCCGGGCATCGTTTCTTTTTTTCGCCAGAGGAGTTGGAGCCCCTGGCTCTGGATCATGGCAGTGCGCACCGCGACCAATAAGAAACTCCATGAAAGAGCGCATCCTCATCGCCGGAATCGGAAATATTTTCCTCGGAGACGACGCGTTTGGTGTCGAAGTCGTGCGGCGCCTGGCCGCGCGAAAACTCCCGGATGCCGTTCGTGTGGTGGATTTTGGAATTCGCGGCTTTGATCTCGCATATGCTTTGATGGAAGGCTACGAGATCACCATTCTCGTGGACGCGACGCCGCGCGGCGGAGAGCCTGGCACCCTTTACACCATCGAGCCCGACTTGCGGAGCGCGCCTGCGCCTCAGACGGGAGTTTCCCCCGCCATCGACGCGCACAGCATGGATCCCCTGCGGGTACTCGGCCTGGTCAAGGCGCTCGGTGGAGAGTGCAAGCGCATCCTCATCGTTGGATGCGAACCCGAAGCGCTCGACGCCGAAGAACAAATGCAGGGACGCATGGGCCTGAGCGAGCCCGTGGAGCGCGCCGCCGGGGAGGCAGCCGATGTGATCGTGTCGCTGACGGCGAAGTTGCTTGCGGAACCAGGTGAAACCCTGACAAAAAGCTCGCGTGAAACTACATTGCCCGTAAATCCTTAAAATAGGTGACACCATGAAGACAGTGATCAAGGGCTTGGCTATTGCACTGGCGGTCGCGGGGATCATCCGCTTCACACCCGACTTCATCCGTTATATGAAAATTCGCGCGATGTAGGGGCAGTGCGAGGCCGGAACACAACGTGAGCGCATGCACGAACTGTCCATCGTTTTGAGCATCATTGACGGTGTCACCGAAGAGGCCGAGCTCCGCGGCGCTCGCGGCGTCAGTGCGGTGCACCTTAGATTGGGGGCGCTCTCCGGTGTCGTGAAGCCGGCTCTGCTGTTCGCGTATGATTTGGCTTGCGAAGGCACCCTGCTTCAGGGGTCGCAATTGATCGTCGAGGAATCTCCCATGGTGGTGCACTGCCCCGCATGTGACGCCGATCGTACAATCGAATCGCCGCAATCGTTCCGCTGCCCGTTTTGCGGCGCATATGCCGCCAATATTTCACGGGGCCATGAAATTCAAGTCGTAGCCATGGAGTTGGTATGACGGCCGGACAGCCGCGCCTGGTCGAAGTCAGGCTGAACGTTTTGAAGAAAAACGACGTTCTCGCGCGCGAGTTGCGCAGCCGCTTCGCTGAGTCGGGTGTTCGCGTCATCAGTCTTGTTTCCAGCCCAGGTTCGGGAAAGACGGCTTTCCTGGAAAAAATATTGTCCGGCCTGCGGCAGGAATTCAGGGTCGCCGCCCTCGTCGGAGATCTCGCCACCGAAAACGATGCGGCGCGCCTGGCTCGCAGCCAGGTTCCCGTCAAGCAAATCGTCACCGGAACAATCTGTCATCTGGAAGCCGAAATGGTGCGCAACGCGCTCGAAGGCTGGGACCTGCACGCGCTTGATTTCTTGTTCATCGAAAATGTCGGCAACCTGGTGTGCCCCTCGAGTTACGATTTGGGCGAAGAACTTCGGCTGGTCCTGCTCTCGGTCACCGAAGGCGAGGACAAGCCCCTGAAATATCCCACCATCTTCAACACTGCCGATGTCGCTGTGATCACGAAGACCGATCTGGCGGAGGCCGTGCAATTCGATTGGGCGCTTGCCGAACGAAACGTTCAACTCGCTCGGCCGGGCATGCAGATTTTGAAAGTCTCGGCAAAAACGGGCGAGGGTATGAACCAGGCTACCGATCTGTTTGTCTCCCTGATGGCCGGCGCAACATCGAAAAAGTAAGGAATACCTGGCACTTCTTTGGTTTCCGGACGCCCAGAAACTTTTCGGTAGCGAAAACCGTGTTTCCGTGCCGTCGAGTACCACATTGCAAAATACCATTGGCGGGGTGTACAGTCGCCGCTATCGGGACACCCGGCGGCTGATTCTCATTCCAAGATGCAGCAGCGCGGCCGCCAGTCGGGGAGGGGCCATGAGGGGAAGTTCCCTGCGCAACCTATCCTGTTTTAAACACTTCGCCCTCACTTCGTTCGCTCTGCTCCATTCCCAATTCGCGGCACGCCATAAAAAAGACTTTCAGCCCAATTTTGCTGCAAAAGAAAATCGGAGGAATATGTCATGAAGGCATATACACGAAAGATTGTGGGGCTCGCGCTGCTGGTATTTGTGGCTGCGCTCGCGCCCCTGGCGGTTTGGGGCAGCGTTACACGAGTGGAAATTACCAATCGGCAGGACGTGCTCGGCGGAAAGTCTTTTGGCGCCGTAGGACCCTACGAAAAGCTGGTGGGCAAAGTATATTTTGCGGTGGACCCGAACAACCAGCATAACAAGATCATCGCCGATATCGATAAGGCGCCGCGTAACGCCCACGGCAAGGTCGAATTTTCCGCCGACCTGTTCATCCTCAGGCCCAAAGACGCCTCGCGCGGCAACGGCGTAATGTTCTTTGACGTGCCCAACCGTGGCGGCAAGGGCCTGCTGAGCTCGTTTAACCGTGCCAAAGGGTCCGCCGATCCGACGACCGAAGAAGAATTCGGTGACGGCCTGCTCATGCGCGAAGGCTACACGCTGGTATCGGTCGGATGGGAATTCGATATTCCCAAGAAGCCGGGCCTGGTTCTGCTGGATGCGCCGGTCGCCACCGATAACGGCAAAGTCATCACCGGCTGGTTGACGCAGGGGCCGTGGTTTATCCCCGAGAAGAAATCTGACTCCTTCAATTACGTTTCGCAGGATTTTGCCCCCGCCTATCCACCTCTGGATCCCAAGGATGCCGCGTATCGCTTGACCGAGCGTCCGGCGCTGGTATCTACGCCCACGCTCATACCGCGCGCGGATTGGCAATTTGGCCGCCTCGAAAATGGCAAAGTAGCGTTCGATGCCAACTGGATCACCATGAAGGGCGGCTTCAAACCCGGCATGGTCTACCAACTCGATTACCAATCCAAGAATCCGCCGGTCGCGGGCGTGGGATTCGCGGCCATGCGCGATCTTGCTTCGGCCGTGAAATACAATTCCGACGCCATCGTCCACGGCAAGTATGTGTACACCTTCGGCTCATCTCAAGTCGGCCGGTGGCAGCGCCAGATGGTCTATGAAGGATTTACTATCGACGAGCAAGGCCGCAAGGCAGTAGATGCACTCTTCATTCAGACCGGTGGCACCGGTCTTGGCAGCTTTAACGAACGGTGGGCGCAGCCCGATGAACTCGGGTCTTACACCCAAACTAAGTTCCCCATCCGTTACGAGACTACGACCGACCCGGTAACCGGCAAGCGCGACGGCCTTGGTGCGCGCATCCCCGCCGGCCTCGAGCCCAAAATCTTACTCGTGGACACCGAATCGGAATTCTACGATCGCGGCCGCGTCGCGACCTTGCGTGCCGTATCCCTTGACGGCCGCACCGATCTGCCGGACCCGGCGAATATGCGTATTTTCCTGCTCGCGGGAGCCAAGCACGGCTCCGGCACATGGCCGCCAGCCGACACTGAGGCACAACAAACCAAGGTTGACCCGCTCGATTATCGCTGGGCGCAGCGCGCATTGCTGGCCGATCTCGACAATTGGGTTAGAAAGGGTGTCACGCCTCCGCCCAGCCAGCATCCCATGCTTTCCGATCACACCGCAGTCGCGCACAGCGACATAAAATTCCCGGACGTCCCTGGCATACAGTGGCCTTATCACGTGCCCGGAGGCTTCCGCGCCGATCTGCCTACCGGGCCCATGGGGATGTTGCCGTTCCTGGTGCCCCAGGTGGATAAGGACGGAAATGTGATCAGCGGCATCCGCCTTCCGGAGCAATCCGTGCCGCTCGGCACCTACAGTGGCTGGGCGTTTCGCAGCGAAAGCGCCGGCCAGCCCGATACGCTTGTTTCCATGGCCGGGTCCTACATTCCATTCGCCAAAACCCGTGCCGAACGCCAGGCGGCGCGCGATCCCCGGCCGTCCATCGAAGAGCGTTACACCAGCCGTGAAGACTACCTTCGCCAGGTTGAGGCGGCCGCAAATAAGCTGGAACAGCAACGCTATGTTTTGAAAGAAGACGTCAAGCCGATTGTGGATGCGGCGGGGCAACACTGGGATTGGACTATGACCACGGCGGTGAGCCGCGCCGCACGCAGCCCGCAGCCAAAGGAATCGGAATGATGAATTGACGCGGTGCAGCACCTGCAGCCCGCGCGGGAAGATTCGTCACCAAATCGATAGCGTTTTCCGATGCCGCGCCCGCGGCGCTTAGTTGGGACTGTGGCTGGCGCCGGCCTGCGCAATGCTACGCGTATGGCCTTTAATCAAGCGGTTTGCAGATCCTGAGGATCGGCAAAGAGCCAATCTCGTGACCGAACTCGCTAGCTCGAAACGACTGACCGTCCGCGCCGTGGCGATGATGGCGACGGCAGTCGGCGCGGTCGCGGTTGGCGCATTCGCCATCGGCGCGCTGGCGATCGGTCGTTTGGCGATTCGCCGAATCGTGATCGATAGTGCCCAATTAAAGGGCCTTAAGATAGAAGATCTCACGGTGACACGCCTTCGCGCCGCCGAAGTCAACATAACCGATTCGCTGGAGACGCCCCCAACTCAATCCCAGCACAAGACTTCGCCGTGAATTACGCTTAAGGACGCAATCACCCACGCCAGATCCTTCTCGGAAGAAATTCGGGGCTTCAGGGCCACGCTACGCTACTTTAGGCCGGGGAAAATACCCAATGGAAAGGCAGAATCCGGAGAAGCTTTGTCTTGGAAACCTTTCCTCGCCAGCCGCAGTTCGGGTTTGCGCAAGCGATCTCCTCGTCGGCAAACATCTTCATTGCCTCGTCCTCTGACAGCGATGCTTTCGAACACTTACGCTGCAAGTTAATGCTGTGCTTGCTCTTGGGGCATTCGAACACAACTTGGTAGGCGTTGCTCATGAGTTATTATAGCACCTCTCGACTTTTTTCGCAGGTGTGCTATACTGCGTTTGCGCTTAATAGTTCGGTTGTGTTGTGCGGTCCCTCTGGTTTGGTACGTGATCTGAGAATACCCGCCCACCAGTTTTCTCCGTCCGTTTTCAGCGTAAACCTAAAATAAGACTGGCCCGAAAGGGGTCATGACAGCCCGGCAATCCATACGGGCGTCAGTCTCTTTCCCCAGCAAGAAAGCAAAATGCAAAACTTCTCAGAATTACCCATCTCTCCCTATATGAAGGAGAGATTGGCAGCGGCAAATTTCTCTATCCCCACGCCTATACAGGCTGCGGCGATCCCGGAACTCATGAATGGCAAGGACGTGTTGGCTACGGCTCAGACCGGAACCGGCAAGACCCTGGCCTTCCTGCTCCCGATCATGGAGAAACTCTTGGCTAAGGATGCTCCCGGAATCGCGGCACTGGTTTTGGTGCCCACCCGCGAGTTGGCCATGCAGGTCGTCGAGCAATTCAATATCCTGCGCGGCAAGCGCCTCCAGCCTGCGGCCCTCGTGGTCGGCGGGCTGTCCGAGGGGCAGCAATTGACCGCCCTGCGCAGGGGTGCGCGCCTCGTCGTGGCTACCCCTGGGCGGTTGGAAGATTTTCTCGATCGGAGACTGGTCCAGTTCAGCGCGTTGCACACGCTGGTACTCGATGAGGCAGATCGCATGCTCGACATGGGATTTCTTCCCCCGATTCGCAGGATTACCGCGGCTTTGCCAAAAGAGCGGCAAACCATGTGTTTCTCAGCGACGCTCGAGAGCACCGTGGCGCACCTGGTAAAGGACTATTTGCGGAACCCCGTACGCCTGGCGTTCGGGTCGACGCTCAAACCTTCCGAAAATGTGCGGCTGCAAGCGTATGAAGTATCTCTCGACGGCAAATCGGAGATGCTGCGCCGTCTGCTCGCCAAGGAAAGCGGTCGATGCCTCGTATTCTCCCGGACCAAGCGGGGGGCCGAGCGCATTACCACAAACTTGTCCCGCCAAGGCATTCACGCCGCCATGATCCATGGTGGCCGCACCCAGTCTCAACGGACTGCGGCGCTTACAGGGTTCCAGCGGGGACGCTACCGGGTGCTGGTAGCCACCGACGTGGCCTCCCGCGGGATTCACGTCCAGGACATCACGCACGTCATCAACTATGACTTGCCTGAAATCGCCGAGAACTTCATCCACCGCGTCGGTCGCACCGGACGAGCCGGCGGCAGTGGCCTGGCCTCCACTCTCTTCTTGCGAGAACAGCGCACGGAATTATTCCAGTTGGAACGCACGTTGGGTATCCGCATCGAGAGGATACCGGCAGAGTTGGGTTCGAGAAACGAAACGCTCCGCGGGAGTTCAGCCGTACAGAACGCCGTACAGAACGATGCCGTCCCGCAAGGACTGAATCGCCTGCAGGCGCCTCTTAAGCGCAAAAGCGTTCAGTTACCCGGAGAGTTCCTGCAAATGCAAATGGAAGCTTAGGCGCCGGCGCCGGTCCCGTATCGTTAGATCGGTGGTGGTATGCCTGGCAAGGTGCGACGGTCGAACGGCCGTCGCGCTTTTGCTTTATACCGAGGCGGTTCGGACGCGTACGTTTGGCCCCTACCTGCGCACGCCGGAGCTAGTCGTTCGGCCTCAACGCAATTAATAGTCGTCTTTGGGTTTGGGCTGGTAAAAGCCCTTCGCGGCCTTGCGCGTATGCGCCAACCGGTAATTGTCGAGCTCCAGGTCAGTAATCGGGAAACACGTGTTGGTGGGCTGGCTGGCATCTGTCGCGAGTTCGCGGCGCAGTTTTGAGGAACACACGTCGGGGGCATCCTGATAACGAACGCGGCGCGCAACGAAAGCTTCGTTCATGATGGTAAGCGTAAACTCGCGCATATCTTCCTTGGCGTAACGCACCTGAAACATATATTCGCGCGCCGTCTCTTTGCACGCAAAACCCATATACTGCATCACAAGCATGTCGCTCATTTTTTGCTTTGGTACAGCTGGCTCCGGTATTCCCGCTAGTTTACGGCGTTGAATTTTCGCTTCTTAATAGATCGCCTGGCCTTGATTCCAGCCTCGTGCTGTTGCACGCTTCCGGCGCGCAATCTTTGTTTGCTGCCAGTCTGAGGGTCCCGATGTTCTTGCAAGCGCACGGGGTCGGCACGAAAATGAAGTGGATCCCTTAGATTTTGCAACTCCCGGTAATAGTAGAGCGGGGTCGGCCGTTTTCCGTTGAATCTGAGGTTTCTTAAAAAGCTCAGCTCTTTTTCAGTGGCGTTGCCGCTCAGAAGGCCGTCCCGCAGAAATCGCTGGAATCCGGGTTCCTCGCCGGAGGGCGACTCCGCGTCCTTTTCTACAAACGCGAATTTCCGGGAATGTCCCGGAGCGAGCCTGCGGTTTAAAGTGATTTCCATCGCAAAGGTGGCGAGATCGATGTCCCAGGATTCAATCAGCGGGTCCAAAAACGAATCGCAACTTTCCACCGAAATGTTGAACACATCGGTGTCCAGAAATTCGAGAACGATCACGCGCATCTGTTCGTAACTTCGCCCGATCAACTGCGCCACCAGGTGCAGCCAGTTTTCACTCTCGAGTTCCTCCTTGGCGGCCCGCTTCACCACATCCAGGAGCTTTTGCGTGAGCAGGCGCTCGATTTCGCCGAAGGGCTGCTTTTCAAAAATTGCGCGTATTTGACCTTCTTTGCCCGGCGGGCATTTCCGCAAAATCAGCTCGCGGACTTCCTTTAGCAGCGGCGCCGGAGGCTGGCCCAGCGTTTTCTTCAGTTCCTCCTTGCGCTCCTCATCAGCCAGCTTCGATAGGCGCCCGGCCGGAAGCTTCAGGAATTTCGCCATCTTTTCGTNNCAGCAGCTGTGAAACGTAGGACTCGGTGACCTCGGCCGCGGCCGCCAGGTCCCTTTGCTCCAAGCCTAGTTCTTCAAGCCGCTCTTTGATCGTTAAACAGACGTCCAACGGAGCGCCTCCTGGCAATTTCATCGTGGCCGTGGCGTAACTTAACCAGATTACTTAACTAGCTTACTTAACTGGATTTACTTAACTAGTGAAATAGTCGCCGATTTACATTGACACGTCAAGTTAATTTATCTATGTTAGTTAAGTTCGCTGGATGTGCTTCCGCCGTCCGGCAGGCGATCTCTCCTATAAATCGCCCGCTACCGGATGGCTCCCCTCCGCCCTCCGAACCCTGTCATGCCGGCTCTATAGCTACAACCGTACAACCGGAGGATCAGTCCGATGCAATTAGATCAGGCTCTTCAGTGGGCAGTCACGCTGTCCTGGGACGACCTCATGAAGCCGGCCGCGGCTCGCTCCATTCGCGTGGAATATCTTTGCGAGCCGGGATGCTCCCTCGATCATCTGAGCGTCTGGTCGGTTAAAGACGGCGGCTACCAAGACCTGATCTGCGACTACTGGACTTCCACGTTTTCGGAGCATTCCGCCGGCGCCCGCTTTGCAGGCCGGAACGGTTCCGATAGGCTCGCGCTAACGCTGGGGTGGATCATGAAAACCCAGGCGCAGTTTACCCGCGCTTTCGATGCCGGCCGCCACGGCCTGGTTTTAATTTACCCGCCGACCGCCCAGGAATGCGCCGAAGCAGTGTCAAGCTTGGACGCGCTAGCAATCAACTAGCGGCACATTGCAGCAGTTAAATGGAGGAATCATGTCTCTTCTCGTCTGGCTCATGGTTGGACTGGTAGCGGGCTGGCTGACCGGCCGCCTCCTTAACGGCGGATCACCCGAGCCGGCATTTGATATTGTGATGGGCATCGCCGGCTCGTTGCTGGCGGGATTCATCATGCGCGTCACGCCCTCGCCGGCGCAGAACGGAATCGTCTATTCCACCTTGGTTGCAACCACCGGCGCCGTGCTTCTGACGGGGCTCACCGGTTATGCGTCCGGTAGAAGACACCATGCTTATATCTCCCGACCTTGACCCCTGACTCCTGACGCCTCACTCACGATTCATCCGCTAATTCAAAAGGGCGGCCTAAAAGCAGCACGTAGGCGATGGCCAATGTTCGCCAAAACCGCACGGCACTTTTTTAGCCCGCATTGACATGTACGTACCCGCATCCCAAAATTTGCTCTATGCTCCGCAAAATATTTTGCATGATGGACCACCGTCGTGACGTTCCGGCGGCGCCTACGCTTGTAACAGTAATAACCGCGTGCAGGCCCTAATCTAATCCAGGGAGTCACCAATCAGCGCAAATGCTATTCGATTCTTTCTTTCTGGGGGGATTTGAGTGCTCGTCGCATCGTTTGCGTGAAGGCACTCGCCTCGACCTGATTCGCTCCACCCGTCATGACGAGTTCGCCGAGCAAGACTACCGCGCCCTTCGCAGCGTCGGGATGCGCGCCGTGCGCGACGGCATTCGCTGGCACCTTATCGAAACCAGCCCGTTCCACTACGATTTCTCATCGGTTCGCCCCATGATCGCCGCCGCGCACGCGGCCGGGGTTCAGGTCATCTGGGACCTCTTCCATTACGGCTGGCCGGACGATCTCGACATATTCAAGCCCGAGTTCGTGAATCGTTTTGGCAAACTGGCGCGCGCCTTCGCCTCGCTCTTGGCGAACGAAACCGGCGAAGTCCCTTTTCTTTCGCCCGTCAACGAACCATCGTTCGTCTCTTGGGGCGGTGGCGACGCCGGCTTTCTGAACCCCTTTGCCACCGGACGCGATACCGACATTAAAACTCAACTGGTACGTGCGAGCATCGCTGCTATCGACGAAATACGCGATGTGTTACCGGCCGCCCGAATCGTTCAGTGCGAACCGGCCATCCATATCGTTCCTCACGACGAGCGCCCGCAGGATCGTGTCGCGGCTGAAAATTACCGCTTGGCGCAATTTCAAGCCATCGACATGCTTACCGGACGCGTGGCGCCCGAATTGGGCGGAAAACCCG
>PLJR01000150.1 GCA_003140295.1 Acidobacteriota bacterium | reverse complement strand
TGGTAGCGCAGGCACTCTTGCCTCTCTTTTGTTGGAAGGCCAAGGCAGAACCAGCGAAATTACGCTGCCCGAGAATGCCGGTCACACGAATACAGGGCCCGGCAAGCGTGGCATGCCGGATGATCCGCGACTGCCGGCACTCTCCTAAAGCAATTCCCTCAAAATTAGCGCCACATAAACACATCTCTGGAGGCGGTCGCAGGCTGAGGCCCCCAACGCTATCCTCCGCCGTCAATGACCTTTGCGCAGCCGTGCCTGATGCTTCTTAATTTGCGTTTCGAGCTCGGCGAACGCCTTGCGCGCACTGGAATCCGCACCTGCGGTCTCACTGCTGGCGTATAAAGTCCCCGTAGGAAGCGAAAGGCTTATTGAAAAAGTGAATTGTGACGTGCGCGGATGCTTATCGAAGGCTCCATGCAATTGCACCAGGTCCGGGTCATAGCTCTTGAGCAAGGTTCCGATTTTTTGCAGATGGCGGTTAACAATGGCCTCCACCGGCTTGGGAAATTCGACATGACGATAACTGATGGCGGCTTTCATGGTGATGAGACCTTCTCGCGCGCAATGCGACTTGCGAGCATGACGTCGCACGACATAGTTGGGGCTAACAAGAGCACCATAAAATTATACCCCCTGCGGGAGGGGGGTGCTCTCGGCTCGCAGCAGAAAAAGCCTTCGCAAATGCCGCTAATCGGGCATCATGTGCACCAGGAACATGGCTGGACCACGCAAACGCGCATTACCTCCTGGCCGCATCCTGATCGGGCCTGCCGGCTGGTCCTACAGTGACTGGGCCGGAATCGTCTATCCGACCCCGCGCACCAAAGACTTCCACGAGGCCACCTACCTCGCCCAATATTTCGACGCCATTGAAATCAATACCTCGTTTTATCAGCCGCTGCGGCCGGCTATCGCAGAGCAATGGGTCGAACGCGTAGCGGCGAATCCTAATTTTGTTTTTTCGGCGAAAATCTGGAAAAAATTTACACACGAAAACGACGTGACCACCGAAGACGAGCGGGTCGTACGGGAGGGCTTCACACCCCTGGCCCAAGCCAACCGCCTGGGCGCGGTGTTACTGCAATTTCCACACTCTTTTCATCGCACGCCCGAGAATCTCGCGCGTCTGAAAAATCTCGCGGACCGCTTCGGCGACTATCCTCTGGTCGTTGAGGTCCGACACAGTTCATGGAATGACGCGGAGTTCTACGCCATGATGGCCGAGCGCGGAGTGGGATTCTGCAATGTCGACCAGCCTCTGATTGGACGCGCCATGCCTCCATCGGAACGCGCCACGGCGCCTATCGGTTATATTCGCCTGCACGGACGCCGTTACGACACCTGGTTCAGCGACGATCCCATGCTGCCGCGTCACGAACGCTACAACTATCTCTACACGGAAAAAGAGCTGGCGCCCTGGGCCGCGCGCATACGCAGGCTTGCCAGCAGAACCCGCACGACGTTCGTAATCGCGAACAATCATTTCCAGGGAAAATCAGTGGTAAATGCCCTGCAACTCATCTATATGCTGACGGGAGCCCCAGTCCACGTTCCGGAGCCCTTGCGTCATCACTACCCCCAAGTTGAATCCATAGCGGACGCCCCGGCATTGGAGCCGACGCTCTTCCCTACGATTCCCAAGTAGACGGCGTTTTATAGGCTTAGCCGCTCTAGCAGCGATAAAGCATCAGGCAGCAGTAACCGGGTCACAGCACCACGCGGGATTATTTTTCAGCGTTACTTCTTGAACAGGTCGTCGAACGCCTTGCGGGCATCGTTGGGGCGACTCGAGTGGCCGTTGGTTGGCGGTGCGGATGCCGGTGCCGCGGTGTTGGTGTTGGGTGCGGTGTCTTTTTCGACCGTGGTGCGAAACGCGTAGAAGGTGCAGTCGTTGCGTACATCCTTCTTCGGAAACCGTTCGCCGATCGGTTGCGTGCACTCGAATTGCGCGCTGGTGTCGAAATACATGCACTGTTTACAGCTATGCAGATCGAAGCCGCAGCGCGGACATTTGGCATTGGCATCGAACCCTGCCTGTAACACGGCTCCACAATTAGAGCATCGCGCGCGCGTGATAGTGCCAACCATGCGCGGCGTGCGCGGTCCAATTTGTTCTTGGCGGCCGTGGTTCTGAGGTGGACGCTTCTCTTTCTTTTTCGGGGCATCGGTGTCCATGTAGCCCCGATGGCTATACTTCCGCTCCAAGAGACCTCCGTAAGGGGATGCCTTATGATACTCGCAATCTCAGGTGGCAACAGCAAAAACAGCCCAACGCTCTATCTCGATGTTGCTATTTAGACGATTCCACCCGCGGCGCGGTTTCGTCAAACATTACGGCTACAGCAACTTTGTTAAGCCAGCGATATAAAGCCGTGGCCGCAATGAAGCGGCTAAACGATTCGTTCAGCAGGCCTTTGATTCGGCGGCGAAACGCCGGGCCAGTGCTTCGACGGGAAGATCAGGCTTCACGAGGCGCCGGGACACTCCCGCAGCCGCTAAAATCTCTTCGGCGGCCATATAGCCGCTGCGTACCGCCCCCTCCATGGTTGCCGGCCAGCCCGTCGCGGTCCAATCGCCCGCCAGAAAAAGATTGGGCACCTTGGTGCGTTGCGCCGGGCGCCAGCGGTCCGCGCCGGGCTCCGGTGAAAAGGTCGCTGCCGGCTCCTTGATTACCGTCGCCTTCAACAGATTCGCGGCACGCGTTTCGGGCAACACTTCGCGAAGTTCTCGAAGACAGAGATCGACGATTTCCTGGCGCGAGCGGATTAATAAATCATAAGACGCGCTGATCACCAACTGCAAGTATTGGCCGCCGTCTCCGGAAGATGGCCCGGAGGATGCCGTGGATGATGCCGCGGATAAAAAATGACCGGCGCCCAGCTTGGACTTGTTAAAGATCCATTGGGTGGTGCGATCGACCAGGGTCAAGAATGGCTCAGACATGATCTCGCGGTCAAACCAGAAATGCACTCCCGTGATCGGCGAAACACGCAGCCGGCGCAGATTGCTGAAGGATGGTTCACGTTCGATCAACGACGGCGGCAGCAAATCAAGCAGCGCATCGTGCGGCACGGCCGCAACATACAGGTCAGCCGACTCTTCGCGCCCGTCGGCGGTCTCAATCGCGGCGACGCAATTGTCCCGCAATCGTAGTGCGCGCACCGGCGCGCGTAACACCACCTCTCCACCACGGCTCTCGACCGCCGCGCGACATCCCCCGTACAGCGTTCCCAGTGGCACGGTGGGAATCCCAATCAAATATCCAGCGCGATTGGAAAGAAACGCTTTCCAAAAAACGTCCAGGCCGTATCGCGCATCGGTGCGGGCCAGGTTTTCGTCCAGGGCGCTGACCAGCACCACGCTCCAGAAACGCTCGATCGCTTCCTCAGTCTGGCCGTGCAGCCGCAGCCACTCGAGCATGCTGGCGCCGTCAGCGTCCCCGCCTGAGTTGCACCCGCCACGCCGCGCAATGGCCAGCATGGCGCGTCCGATTCTCTGCCGGCCATTCCAGGCCACCGAGGAATACAGAGCCAAAGAAGGCGCGAGATGAATTGGCGCGGGCAACGCCGACGCTTTCATAATGCTGCGGCGTCCTTCCCGGTCCACGAATGTCAACTCATCGTAAAACTTGATCAGGCCTTCCGCACCGGCGCGGCGGTAGAAGTCGCTTAGGTTGGTGCAACAGCCGAGCGTGACATGCTGGCAATTATCGATGTGTTCGCCGCTGGGCAGCGTGTACGACGAAGCCCGGCCGCCCAGAAAAGGCCGTTGCTCGAGTAAGCGCACGCGGAATCCCGCTTCAGCCAGCGCGACGGCCGACGAAAGTCCCGCCAGTCCCCCGCCGATCACGATCACGCTCTTCGATGACATCCGCCTCCGACCACCATCCCAGCCGCGCACGCACCAGGATGCGCGTTTTTTCCGCGCCGCTAAGCCGTACGCGCGACGAAAAGACATCAAAATTGCGGTCCTCGATGCGCGCCAGCAACGCAGAGTAGATTCGCGTGAGCGCCCAAAGCGCCGCGCGGCTATCGCGGTCGATGTGTTGTATCAGGCGCGCGCCTTGAGCGTAGAAACTCCAGGCACGGTCCGCTTCGGCACGCAGCAATGCGCGGACTCGCGGCGTCGCTGGACCACTTGCTAAATCGCTCACCGAACAGCCGAAGCGCGTCAGATCCTCGGACGGCAGATAGACGCGCCCGAGCGCCAGATCGGCGCCTACATCGCGAATGATATTCGTCAATTGGAAGGCCACACCCAACTGTTCGGCGAGTTCAGGGGCGTGCGGATCGTCGAAGCCAAAAACGTGCAGGCAGGTCAGGCCCACCGTTCCGGCAACCCGGTAACAATATTCATGCAGCCGCTCAAATGTAGGGTAACGCGTTTCGGTAAGGTCCATCTCCGCGCCCGAAATAAGATCGTGGAAGTAGCGCGGCGGAATGCGGTACCGCCGCACGGTATCGGCGAACGCCGGCAAAATGAGGTGCCCGAAGACTTCGCCGGCCACGGCACGGTCGAGCATGGCACGCCAGCGCGCCAGTACCGCGCGCTTGGCGGCAATCGTCGCCGGAGGCTCCGCACTCGCTGTCTGACCATCTGAGACGCTTCGCGTCAGATTCGCGCCGCTCTCGGGCGTGTCGGAAACGTCGTCAACCAGGCGCATGAAGGCATACAGGGCGCATAAGGCATCACGCTTGCGCTTCGGCAGCATATAAAAAGCGTAATAGAAATTACTGGCCGCCACGCGCGCCACGCGCCGGCATTCCGCATAAGACGAGGCGATGGCACTGACTTCCTGAAACGAATGGCGACCGTCTTGGTGATGTGGGCCAGCATGCGCCTCGAGACCTGGAACGATCCCTCCAGGCCGCGCTAGTCCATTGGAAGATTCTTGCGGCTTGTCACCAGCACTCGTCTGGCCAGGCAATGCATGGCGGCTGAGAGTGTTGCGAATGCCGGCTTTTACGGCCTGGGCAAGCAACCGAGCTCGAGTGGCGGCGCCTAATGCCGGCCGGTGTTCGAGCGTGTTGTAATCCAGTTTTTCGATAGCCTTGAGAATGGCCAGGCCGCCGGCGGTGAACAGCTCTAAATCGACGCGTAAGGTCGCGTCCACGCGCGAGGTTAACGCTGCTCCAGCCGCAAAAAGTGCGCGCGTGCGCGCAATTGAATCCTTCATCAAGGCTGCGTAGCGTTCGTCAAATCGCCGCAATTCAATATCGGCCACGGTCAACCCGTGCCGCTCCAAATCGTCCAGCGGAACGTAGATGCGGCCCTTGGTCAAGTCGCGCGAAACGTCCTGCCAGAAATTCGCGAGTTGCAAGGCGGTGCAGGTCGCGTCGGAAAGGCGCTGGCGTTCGGCGTCGCGATATCCGCAAAGGTAAAGCACCAGCCGCCCCACGGGTTCCGCCGAATACCGGCAGTAACCAAGCAGGTTTTCCCAGGATTGGTAACGGTGTACGGTTTGGTCCTGCCGAAAGGCGACCAGCAGGTGCCGGAACGGCTCGACGGGAATATCGAAAGAACGAATGGTTGGCGCAAGAGCGTTGAAGACGGGATGCGATGGCTGGCCCGCATAACAGAGAGACAGTTCCTGGTCCCACCAGTCCAGCAGCTCGAGCGCCCGCGAAGGGTTGGCCACCTCGTCGCCCAGATCGTCCGCCCAGCGGCAATACGCGTAGACGTTGTAGAAATGCTGCCGCAGGTGCCGCGGAAGCAGCCAGGTAGCGACGTGGAAGTTCTCGTAGTGATGGGTGGCGAGCCAGCGGGTATAGCGCTCGGCTTCGGCGAGAGAGCACCCCGCGGGCGGCAGGTTGCGAGCAATCTCGAGCTCAGAGGGCGGTTGCATAAGCTCCGAACCACGAGGATGCACGATCACCGGGGAGGCACGAGAGGCAATACGTCGGATTCGGGTCGTAGGAAGCGGACCCCCTGGCCCCCCGGTTTTTTTGTAAGGATATCATTCCAAGCCACTTACAACTGCTTATTACGTAAGGATATGAATCCACTGGACTTAGTAAATCACCGTGACGCTCACTTACGTCAACGGATAACATCATTATTACGCGGGCTCCAAGTAGAGCCCGCACCCGTCATAACTATTTTATCATCCGCGTCAAAGCCCGTTCTTATCTTGTTCCCGATTATCGTGAAGCGAATTGTCCGCCGCGTCGTGCCGGATTCAAGCTCGATCGATGCGTGCGCCCACCTTGGGTGGTGGGTCAGTTTGAATCCACCGATTAGAAATCGGCGGCTTCCGAATTGCCACCATTGAAACGATCCCGTCCCCTGTCCGTATAATACTGACATGCGAACTCGTGTGCTACGTTCCGTTGGCATTGCGATCGGAATATCGTTTGTTGCCCAAGCACCGCATGCAGTGCCGGTTCAGGCTGCTGCGTTGCAAGAGAGCGCGAAGAAGCCCGACGTCAGTGATGCAGAGTATCGTAAGCTCGACGAAACGCTCTCGGTGCTGCGGACGCGTAACGCAAAACAGTTCGCCATCGACTCCGCAACGGGCATCGACGAGGCAAGCTACGTTGCCATTGGAGGTATCGAACAGTGGGTCACAATCCGGGGCCAGAATCGCAACAACCCCGTTCTGCTATTTCTCCACGGCGGCCCCGGCGATGTAACCAACCCCTGGACATTCGCGCTGTTCGCTCCGTGGGAAAAGCAGTACACGGTGGTGCAATGGGATCAGAGAGGCGCGGGTAGAACGCTCAGAAGGACCGGCCCTACGGTCGCGCCGACGATGACACTTGATCGCATGACGCAGGACGGCATCGAATTGACCGAGTATCTGCGGAAGCATCTTGGCAAAGACAAGATCATCGTCGTAGCTCATTCATTCGGCTCAATCCTCGGTCTGCGCATGGTTCGGGCCAGGCCGGAATTTTTCTACGCATACGTGGGGACGGGACAGGTCGCCGACAGTACAAAGAACTATTCCGTCGCTTACGATGCTTTGCTGAAGAAGGCACACGCCATCGGAAATCAGCAGGCCTTGGAGGAATTGCGCCGTGTCGGCCCACCTCCTTACTCCTCCGGCGAGGGGTACCAAGTGCAGCGGCGATGGGCAAACAATTTCGAGGGCGCAGATCAGTTCTTGCCAGGGACGCTTGGCCTTACCCTCGTGGCTCCCGGCAGCTCAGTGCAGGATATTAACGATTCGATGGATGGCCAGATTTTGAGCGGAAATCGTCTCGTACCGCAGACGGCGTCTCTGACTCAGAAGGAGCTAGGTGTCCGCTTTTCTATCCCAATATTTTTCTTCCAGGGAGCCGCAGACTTTACGACTCCGACCGCGCTTGGTCAACAATACCTCGCATCGATCCAGGCCCCGCACAAGGAGTTCGTGTCCATCCAAGGCTGCGGGCACTTTGCCGTGTTCATGTGCTCCGATCAGTTTCTG
The DNA here is from genome assembly GCA_003140295.1 of Acidobacteriota bacterium. Classification (GTDB taxonomy): domain Bacteria; phylum Acidobacteriota; class Terriglobia; order Acidiferrales; family UBA7541; genus Palsa-189. Next base: position 210 of record PLJR01000150.1, on the reverse strand, counting down.
AAGGAGCTTGTTATGCGGGTCAGTCCGCTTGCAGGCGGTCATTGAACACACAATTATTAACCACCAGGTGGCGAAAACGGGCCCTTAATGCTTTGCAGATGCATGCTTTCAGTCGTCACGAGTTCCGTATGTGCAGTCGGCTATTCGGAGACCGGACCACTCATTTCACCGTTATTTCAAACTGACCCACTACCTACCATTGAGGTGTCT
>PLJR01000286.1 GCA_003140295.1 Acidobacteriota bacterium | reverse complement strand
TCCATTTCCGGCTCGCGCATGCCGCGCGTGGTGACCGCGGGGCTGCCCAGGCGTATGCCTCCGCCGGTCATCGGGGGAGTGGGATCGAAGGGAATGGAGTTTTTATTGACGGTGATGCCGGAGCGGTCGAGCGACGCCTGTGCGTCCTTGCCGGTGAGCCCGCGGGAGTAGAGGTCCAGCAAAAACAGATGATTGTCGGTTCCGCCGGTAACGATACGGTAGCCCCGGCGCGACAGTCCCGCAGCCAGGGCGCGCGCGTTGGCCACGACTTGGGCCTGATATTCGCGAAATTCCGGCTGCATGGCCTCTTTCAAACATACCGCTTTCGCGGCAATGGTGTGCATCAGCGGGCCGCCCTGGGTGCCGGGAAAAGTGATGCGGTCGAGTTCCTTGGCCCATTTTTGCCGGCAAAGAACCAGTCCGCCGCGCGGGCCCCGCAACGTTTTGTGCGTGGTGGTGGAAACGAAATCGGCGTGCGACACCGGGCTGGGATGCACTCCCGCAGCCACCAGGCCGGCGATGTGCGCNNGCGGCGACGAGCCCGGCGATGTGCGCCATGTCGACGAAGAGGATTGCGCCATTATCTTCCGAAATGCGCGCCATGCGGTCAAATTCGATTACGCGCGAGTAGGCGCTCGCGCCCGCAACGATCATTTTGGGCTTGTGCTCGGCCGCCAGGCGGGCGAGTTCGTCGTAGTCGATCCGTTCGTTCTCTCGGCTGACACCGTACGGCACGAACTTGTACATCTTGCCCGAAAAATTGAGTGGATGGCCGTGCGTGAGATGCCCGCCATGCGCCAGATTCATGCCCAGCACGGTGTCTCCGGGTTGTAGCGCCGCCATGTATACGGCGATATTCGCCTGGGTGCCTGAATGGGCTTGCACGTTTGCGTGCTCGGCACCGAAAAGCTGCTTGGCGCGATCGATGGCCAACTGTTCGGCGCGATCGACGAATTCGCACCCGCCGTAATATCTTTTTCCCGGGTAACCCTCGGCGTATTTGTTCGTGAGCACCGAGCCCATGGCCTGGAGCACCGCTTCGGAAACCAGATTTTCCGAGGGGATCAGCTCGAGCCCGGTCGCCTGGCGGCGCGTTTCGAGCTCGATGACTTCGGCAATTTCCGGATCGACCTCGCGCAGCGGGCGATTCATGCGCTCGGTCTCGGCGAAACTGCGCGGACTTTGACTAGGAGTGCTCATGCGCTGGGAGTGCTCATGGGGCTGGGAGCGCTCATCCGTTGTACTTGCGCTCCTGATCGAGTTCCGTCATTTTGGCGATGCGGCGCTGGTGGCGGCCACCCTCGAATTTTGCGGCGAGGAAACTTTCCACAATCGCGATAGCTTGTTCGGAGGTGGCGCCGCGCGCTCCCAGCGTGAGCACGTTGGCATCGTTATGCTGGCGCGCGAGCCGCGCCACTTCCGGATCGTGCGCGAGCGCCGCGCGAATGCCTCCGACTTTATTTGCGGCGATCGACATGCCGATTCCCGTGCCGCAGGTGAGGATGCCGAGATCGGCATGGCCCTCCGCGACGCGAGTAGCGACCTGCACGGCGAAATCGGGATAGTCGACGGGGGCCTCCGACCAGGTGCCCACGTCATCGACTTCATAGTCACCCGCTTGCAGGTGTTTCTTGATGGCGTCCTTCACGCGAAACCCGGCATGATCGGCGCCCAGCGCGATGCGCAGCTTTTCTCCCGCCGTTTTTTCCTCCAGCTCTGGTGCAGTGCGTATTTTTTCAGTCGCCATTGTTTAGCCGCCACGTTTCCTGGAAGGGTTTTCTCTCCGGGAAGAACCCAGCCGCGATTCTAACGGAGGGGGACAGGCAATGCAAACATCGCCGCCCCTGAGAGATAGTCCGGTCGGAATTGGTGTTGGCAGCCACCCCCCACCCCCCGGTTTTTTTGCAAGGATGTGATTCGATGAGACTTGCGACGCGTGATTTTGCAAGCATGTCATTCTATGCGGGTTAAGTTGCACTAGCGGTAGACAGACTGGGGGTAGAGAATGTGTTCGGGCTGAAGCTGGGTCGGACGGGGGCACCGGAGGAAGGAATAAGCGAGTGGAATGGCCGGGCGCGATCATACGCCAGTGTAGCATATAAGACCCATTTAGTCAACAGCTTGTGCGAGTTACTAGAAAGTATTCGAACGGTTTATACCGATGAATTGAGTAGCTACAACCGAATAGCGTTTTTGCGAGATTCCAACGACAAGCCGCTAGCCTATCGGCATCGCAGAATCAAGCACAGCGACGGCGTGTACGTTCGCGGCGACATTCACACCAACAGCGTCGAGGGATTCTGGAGCCTCATCAAGAATGGGATTCGGGGCGTCTACCGCTCGATATCGCCAGAATATCTACAGAGCTATTTGGATGAGTAAACTTTCCAGTACAATCGGCGTTTCGAAAGAAACCAACAGTTTAACGCGATTTTGGAGAGGGTTTTCGAGCGGGCGTCATGATGGCTAGTTCCAATAGTCTGTCGAAGCTTGCCAGCGTGTATGGCTGCATCTGCTTTCTAGTTGCTGCGCGCGGCTTCAACTTCTGACGGTGTCGCGTCATATGGAAAGGACATCCTTTTCAGTTGTGTGAACTACTGTGACCGTATAAGAATGCACTTCTCCAAGCTTCTTTGAACTACTTTCGAGCCACATATTTAATATGATCGGGCCTTTCTGTCCTATTGGAAACCCGTGTATGTTCATCCGAGCTTGAGAGATCTTGTCGCTGGGGTTAACGGTGAACCTTATCTCGGCACGCTTGAATTCTTGTCCGTCAGGTTTCACCATCTGCAAGAATTGAACAAATTCCTTGCCGACATCCTCTTCTGTTGGCTGCCACAATGTAAATACGGCCCACTCTTTGGAACCAATAGCGTCTTGGGGGATCTCCGCGTCACCTTTGTGGGCAACAGTCAAGGTATTTAAGAGAACGATCAGTGTGGCATTCTTTTGATCATCAATGATGACCTTCTCGCAAGGAGCAAAAATTAGAAGCTTTGGCATATTAGGTACTTCTCGATGTAAGTGAGTAGGGGGACGCTTCCCAGAGTATAGTTGCGTTGGTGTCGTGTATTAGATTTTGGGAGTTGCTTGTAACTCCGAGATTGGCAAGCTGCAGCATTGCATCCCACCCGTTAGGCTCGTTTTCTACATTACTTGCCCATCTAGCCCCCGTACTCAACCATTCCTTACGAAGTTCTTCAGATGAGCGGCTTGCAGTTTCATAACCGAATTCAACTCCGCATGATGGACAAATATTGAAGTCCTCGGGAGGATATTCCAAATAATACCCACAGATAGGGCAGAGATATTTCTTATGTTTTCCAAAACTCAATGCTGCGCACATAAAGACCTCACATAATCCAAATCGGTCGGAAAGCCGTGGCACTTCTTAATCCCACGTAGTGCTGCTGGGATTGAATGGCACGGAACTGGTCTAAAAAAAGTGCGGATGATTTTGTCTTTAGATACGATCCCCAACTCATTCGTTTTTGGATTGTACCTAACCAAATCTCCCTTGCTTCGCTTGCACTCAAAAAATCCTATCGGACTGGGCCCGGCCAAAAAGCGATCCGCCATAAATTCGTAATGAGCAACTTTCGTAACCGAGAACTCAGCACCATGATCTCCATGATGCCGTCGCCTAAGCTTTCTATCAACAAAGCATTTGGTTCGCGGCATCGCAAAGACACCAGCGCTCCACCAACGTGCGCAAGTGCATAGTGTACGCCACACGGCCGAGGCCGAATCATATCACTTTCCAAACTGTTGCTAATAACCCCTGTCACGGCGGGTAGATTTACCTACTTGACGTGTAGGGATACTTACCACGCGGACGCGCAGCGCAGCGGGAGAGCAGTCGTGTTGATTTTCTTGGCGATGGAAGGCGGTGATGGCCGGGCGTGACGGGGTACAGGCAGTGACGCTCACGCCTTTGCCGAGCGTATAGCGGGCTACTATAATCGCTGCCGCTGCGTTAACGAGCCGAGGGGCGGCGAGGGATCTGAGACTAAGGGGAACGCGCAGCGGCACACGTGATGTGCAGTGAGGTTTTATTGCGCGGGCTCCAAGTAGAGCCCGGATCCGGCCTTTGGCGGTGTGATGGGCCACTCTTGGCGCAGGCTGCCCGTGGTTTGCGAGTACGCACCGCCATATCGTGCATTGCGGCGAGCGTGAACGGCGCGGCGTGCACAGCCAGGAATGAGTCTGTGTAGCAATGCGATTTCTTCTTTCTCTCGATGATGCAGCTCGATCGTACCGGCTGTCGGATTTCAGCCACGGCTTGCGGCGAAGCGAAAAGCTGGGGCC
>PLJR01000335.1:5627-5803 GCA_003140295.1 Acidobacteriota bacterium | reverse complement strand
CAGGAAATCGAAGCCCAAATGGCGGCGCTGACCGCTCCCGGCACCCCGCTTTCGGAACTCCAGGGTGTGGGGCCGAAGACCGTCGAGAAGATTGAAGTGCACGGTATTTCGAGCATCGAAAAACTGGCTGACATGACTCCCGAGCAGCTAACGGCGATTCCCGGCATCGGCGAAAA
>PLJR01000335.1:0-5545 GCA_003140295.1 Acidobacteriota bacterium | reverse complement strand
CCGCCGAAGCGCCCGCCGAGTCCGAGGAAACGGCCGCTGAAGAAACTGCCGCTGTGGAAAATGCTGCTGAAGAAAGCGCCCGTGAAGAAAGCGCCACTGGAAACGCGGCCGGCGAGGCTGTCGAATCCACGGCCCGTGGCGACGAGCCTGGCGGCCAGGGCGAGAAAAATTTAGATAAGGAATAGATTGCGAGGCAGATGACGGACGCGAACCAAATCCGAATCAACGAACTGGCCCGTGACCTTGAGGTCAAAGCCAAAGCGATCATCGACTATTTGCCGGAGGCTGGCGTTACCGAAAAGAAAACGCACTCCAGCTCCATCGATCTCGCTGCCGCGGAAATAGTCCGTAAACATTTTCAAGACATGGCCAATGCCGAGGCGGCCGCCGAAGCCCAGGTTGAGGCTGAAAAGACGGCGAAAGAAGCCGCGGCAAAAGCGGCTCGGTTGAGACCCACTGTCGTGGCGCCACCGCCGCCACCGCCGCCTCCCGTTGCGCTTCCTCCGCCCGTAGAAGCCGCGCCGGTTCCTGTGGCGCCCAAACCTGTGCCGGTTCCCGTCGCCAAGCCGGCCGCTCCGGTGGTACAGCCAATCGCACCACCTTCTGCAGCTCCCGTTGCTCCTACTCGGCCCGCCGCGGTCGCCTAGCCGCCGCAAGCACCGCCCAGGCCCGCAACCCCGGCCCCTGCCGCAACTGTGGCGGCGAGGCCGGCGCCGCCGGCAGGGGGTGGTGCGACAGCGATGCGCCCTGGAGCACCCGCGGCGTCATCTAGGCCCGCTCCACCCGCCAGGCCGCCTGCTCCGCCAATTCAAAGATTAGGAGCTCCCAATCCATTGCCGCCCGGGGCAGCGCCGCGTCCTCCTGCGCGTCCCGCGGCTCCGGTTGGAATGAGGCCGGGCGCTTCAGGAGCATCAGCCGTGGGCGCACGCCCAGGAAGCCCCGCTCCCGGAGGGCGGTTTACAGGCCGGTCCACCGCTCCTGCACGCCCAGGAAGCTATCCGCCTCGGCCAGGCAGTGCCCCTCCGCGACCCGGCCAGAGGCCGATGCGCCCGGGCGGCGGAGTCATGCCCCCAGTCGCACCGCCGAAGGCCGAGCCCGGCAAGCCCATTTACGAGCGCAAGCCTGCAGCGCGGGCGCGGCCTACGCTGGAAAAGCGATTCGAGGAAGGTGAGCGCAAGCTCCATCCGGTTCGCGCACGGCCCGGAATCGGCGAGCGCCGCGCGGCGCGCATCGAGCCCGTAATTGCGCCACCCCGGCCCGCTCGCGCTATCACCATCACCGAGGGCATCACTGTCCGCGACTTGGCGGAAAAGCTGGACGTGCGCGCCAAGGACGTATTGAAGGACCTGCTCGACCGCGGCATTTTCGCGTCTATCAATCAGGCGCTCGATGTGCCTACGGCGACGAGCCTCGCCGAAGCTTTCAGTGGCGTGGTCACCGTCGTTTCCTTCGAGGAAGAGGTCGTTCAGGACGTCGCCAAGGAAGAGAAGCAGGAAAACCTTCAGCCCCGATCTCCCGTGGTCACCGTCATGGGCCATGTCGATCACGGCAAGACCAGCCTGCTCGATGCCATTCGCGAGACGGAAGTCGCCGCCGGCGAAGCGGGCGGCATCACCCAGCATATTGGCGCGTCGGTAGTTTCCGCCAATGGCCGCCGCATCGTGTTCGTCGATACGCCGGGTCATGAAGCGTTCACCCGCATGCGAGCCCGCGGAGCGAAAGTTACCGATATCGTCGTGCTGGTGGTTGCCGCAGACGACGGCGTAATGCCGCAAACACTCGAAGCCATTGACCACGCGCGCGCTGCCAACGTGCCCCTGATTGTAGCCATAAACAAAATCGACAAGCCCGAGGCCCAGCCCGAGCGCGTGAAGAGGCAGCTCTCCGACCGCGGCTTGATGCCGGAAGATTGGGGCGGCGATACCGTGATGGTGGAGGTCTCCGCGCGCCAGAAAAAGAACCTCGACAAGCTGCTGGAGATGATTTTGCTGGTTGCCGAACTGCGCGAGTTGCGCGCCAATCCCGCTGCGCCTGCCAGCGGTACGGTGCTCGAATCACGCGTGGACCGCGGACGCGGGCCGGTGGCCACGGTGCTCGTGCAAAACGGCACTCTGCATACCGGAGACGTTTTCATTTGCGGCGCTGTTTACGGCAAGGTTCGCGCCCTGTTTGACGATCATGGCCGCACGGTCAAGGAAGCAGGGCCCTCAACTCCTGTCGAGGTGCTTGGCTTGCAGGGTGTGCCGGAGGCCGGCGATCACTTCCAGGTAGCCGACGAAGCTAAGGCGCGGCACATTGTAGATTACCGGCAAGGCAAGCTGCGCGAGGCCTCGCTCGCGCGCAGCGCCGGAGCCCGCATCACTCTCGATCAGTTGCACGAACAGCTTAAGACCGGCGAAGCCAAAGAACTGCCCATCGTGATCAAGGCCGACGTGCAGGGTTCGGTGGAAGTGCTGAGCGAACTGCTGCCCAAGCTTTCGACCGATGACGTAAAACTCAAAATCCTCCACGCCAGCGTCGGCGCGGTCACCGAAACCGACGTGCTCCTGGCCTCGGCGTCCGGCGCGATTATTTTTGCATTCAACGTGCGGCCGGATCGCAAGGCCACCGAATTGGCGCAACGCGAAAACGTGGAAATTCGCCCGCACACCGTCATCTATGAAGTTTCGGACGAAATCAAGCGGGCCATGTCCGGGCTGCTCGAGCCGGTATTCAAGGAAACGCATCTGGGCCGCGCCGAAGTGCGTGATACCTTCCGCATCAAGGGTGTCGGTATGATTGCGGGGTGTCGCGTGGTGGACGGCATCATAAAACGCGATGCCGAAGTCCGCGTGGTACGCGAAGGTGCGGTCGTCTACACCGGCCGTATCAGTTCGCTTCGCCGCTTCAAGGAAGACGCGAACGAGGTCCGCACGGGCTTTGAGTGCGGCATCGGTGTGGCGAACTTCAACGACGTGAAGGTCGGCGACGTTCTGGAATGTTTTGCGATGCAGAAACAGCCTTTGGTTCAAGCCGTAGAAAGGCCCTCATCCGGCGATTCCGCGCGGGCCGCGTCAAGAAGCAGAGTAGAGGTCTAGCGGCTCAGCCTCTCGCGCCGCCTTTCAAGGAGGTCCGGAATGCCCATCGGTCTCCTGACACTGGAAATCCATATTCCTGATGCGCGGTCTCTCAAAGACAAGCGGCAGGTATTGCGCAGCCTGAAGGACCGGCTGCGCGGGCGCTTCAATGTGGCGGTTGCCGAACTCGACCACCAGGATACCTGGCAGCGGTCGCAAATCGGCGTGGTGAGCCTTTCGAATGACGAGGCGCACCTCACTCAATCGCTTCAGGCCGTCTTTGATGAAGCCGAGCGCCTGCTGGGGCGCGATCTGGTCGGCCACGACCAAGAAATAATCTGACGGTTTTGCGTAGTGGAGTTATCGATGACGGTTGCAGGACATCGGCACGAGCGTATCGCCGGCGAAATCCGCCACGAAATCAGCGCCATGCTGGCGGGCGAGCTGAAAGATCCGCGCCTCGCCGGGCTCGCTACCGTCACGGAAGTGCGCGTAACGCCCGACCTGAAGCGCGCGCGAGTTTTCGTTAGCGTCCTCGGCAGTGAAGCTGAGCAGGCCGCCATGATCGAGGGCTTGGCCTCGGCGGCCGGATTTATCCGGCACGAGCTGAGCGAGCGGCTGCAGGTGCGGCGTGCCCCCGAGGTCCTGTTCGTCCTCGATCACTCCGAAGAATACGGGAATCGCATCGACGAACTGCTTCGCCGTTCGAAAAATGTTCCGTAAGGCGGCCTTCGAGCGTCGCGATCGCCGTGAAATGCCTGATAGCCTCAGTTGACGGGCGGCGCCCTTCACGCGGCGCCGATTCATTCGCTAAACAATAAAACGATGCGCACACCTCGGCCTACCCCTATTGACGGCGCGCTGGTGCTGGACAAGCCTCGCGGAAGAACCTCGCACGATGCTGTCGACGCCGTGCGCCGCTTGCTCGGCTTCCGCCAGATCGGCCATCTCGGCACGCTCGATCCGCTGGCGACCGGCGTTCTGGTGCTGCTGCTCGGGCGCGCCACTCGCCTAGCGCAGTTTTATGTTGGGCGCCGCAAGCGCTACGACTCCACGTTCCGCTTCGGCTTCGCCACGGACACCTACGACGCGGATGGCGCGCCGCTCGGCGCGGACGCTGCTCCTCAAATCGATCGCTCTGAAATCGAGCGCCTCGCCCTTGAGCGAGTCGGCCGCTTTCCGCAAATGCCTCCGCCATATTCCGCGAAGAAAATTCATGGCCGCCCGGCGCATGACCTCGCGCGAAAGAAAAAACCGGTGGAACTGAAAGCGGTGGATATCGAAGTGTACGTTTTTCACGTCAACGAAGTGTCCGGCTCGCTGGCGAAAGTTTCGATCGAGTGCGCCTCCGGCACCTACATCCGTTCGCTCGCGCACGACATGGGCGCGGCCCTGGGCTGCGGCGCGCACCTCGCTGAAATTGTGCGCACGGCGGTGGGCGAATTCACCCTGGACCAGGCTCTAACCCTCGAAGAAGTTGCCGAAGCTTCCCAGGCCGGCCGGCTGGGCGATCGCATCGTCCCCCTGGAAGGATTGCTGGCGGAACTCCCGCGCGCCACGGTGCTGCCAATCGTCGAGCGGCGTATCGCTCACGGTGCGAAGTTCAACGTTATGCTCTCGCAAATTCAGCCTGGCCGCGCCACGCTCGCGCCGGGCGCGCCCGCGGAACTGGATTCGGGGGATTGGAAGCCGCCGAGACTGCGTGTTTTCAATCAGCAGGACAAGCTGGTGGCCATTGCTGAGGCCGTCGTCCCGCGAACCTACCCNNGACTAGCCTGGGAACGATTTTCCGCAACTGGTATGCACGGACGTCTGTTCGGCATTACACCTTTCCCGGTATTGCGGTCAGCCGAACCAGCACATAGCATCGTGCACATTCGACTTCGAGAAATTGGTGGGATAGGGAGTTCGTTCTGACCACGCGGCGAAAGGCACTCTACTGGGTCGGCGGTATTTTCCTCACTCTGTTTGTTCTGCTGTTCATCGCTTCTTTAGTTCTCCGTCCGCGCATTAGCCCGATCGCTAAGGCCAAGATCGAGTCGGTCCTGAGCGCCAAGTTCGATAGCACGGTGACCATCGATACGTTCGACATCACCCTGTTTCCGCGCATAAAGGTGGAAATTGGCGGCGTGAGCATGCGTCATTTCGGACGCACCGATATCGCCCCGCTCATTCAGATCGATAAGCTNNACCAATTGGGGGACGCTGCTGAGGGCGCCGCGGCACGTCTCCAGCGTGTACATCCAGGGACTGCACATGCACACGCCGCCGCGAGAGCCGGGAGAGCATCCCAAGCACGTGTGGCCGAATCAGGATCTAGCCAGCAAATACCAGGTACTGGTGGATGTGCTGCATGCGGACGGCGCGAGCCTGGAGACCACTCCCTCGAAGCCTGGCAAGCAGCCGCATTTCTTCGACATCCATCATTTAGCGATGCAAAACCTATCCTTGGATCGTGCTTCGCCGTTTCACGCCGAGCTCACCAATCC
>PLJR01000284.1 GCA_003140295.1 Acidobacteriota bacterium | reverse complement strand
GGCATGTCATGGAACTTTACACAGGAATGCCTGTGCTACTCAAACGTAAGGCGAAGTTGGAGATGGCGTAATGATTCAGCGAGAGACCTGGGCGCGCGTGATGTTGTTTCTTTGCGCGGGCATTTTGTTCAGTGGGGCCAGCGGCGCATCGTTCGCAGCAACTGGCGAAAAAACGGGCGAGCAGGCTGCCCTACAAGCTGAACGTGATTGGACCAGGGCGGCCGCGAGGAACGATGCCGCGGGTATGAGCGCCGCGCTGGACGAGCAATTTGCGTGGACCGACGCGCATGGCGCGACGCGGACGCGCGCGCAGGTGATAAAAGATTTAGCGGCGTTAGCCGCTGACAACCAGGGCGAGACGGACCTCAAGACGTTTTACTACGGCCACGTGGAAGTGATCACCGGAGTGCATCGGAATGCGCGGTTCATGCGCGTGTGGGTGGAACGGCCCGCGGGCTGGCGGGCTTTCGCGATTGTGGATACGGCGATGGCCGGGGGCGTGGCTCCATTTTCGACGGCCGCGAGCGGCGCCGGCGGGGATTGCCAGAATCCGTGCCGAGCGATTCCATACCAGCCGGCCACTGAGGCTGACCAAGCCATCGTTGGGATTTTGGAGCGGTTGAAAATGGACGAGTGGCATCCGAACCCGGATGATTGGGCGCGGTACGTGATCGATGATGTGTTCTACGTCAGCAGCGCGGCTGCGCTAAGCAAAGCCGACCGTGTGGCGCACCTCGCGGAACAAAAGAAATCGGGCGGGGCAATTTTGCCGGGAGATCCGGTGCTCTCGATGCAGCTGTTTGATTTTGGTCCTTCGAAGAAACCGGATGCGGCGGTGATGATCACCAAGAACGCGCCGTATCGCGGCGGGAAACCGTACTACAGCTTGAGGGTGTGGGCGCTTCGCGATGGCCGGTGGCAGATTGCCAACAGCCAGCAGACGACGATCGAAGGGGCGGCTGAGGTGGCGGCGGTGGGTTCGCGGTAGCGGCGAAGATGTGGAATAAGTTGCGGGATGAAAGTTGCGGCGTGATGTGAATTTTTCCACGGCGATTAGGGGCGCTCCCCAGCGGTCCCGGCGACACGAAAATAGGAAAGAACCTCGGGTCGCAGTCACAATGCGACGGACGACCCGAGCTACAGGGCCGCGGTGTTACGGATGACGCGAGATGGAGGCCTCCTAATAGGTGACCGTACGCCTTCGCATTGGGAATTTTGCCGCGCGCGATTTTTTCGCACGCAATTGACAGTTCGCCGCGGGTCGGACTAGACTCGCTCGACAACTTGCAGGCCCAACGCTGGGGGAAGGCCGCGAAAATCGGCCACGGTCCCGCCACTGTAATCGGCCGATATTAGGCCGTAAGTCAGGATACCCAGTCAGGTTACTCGTTGGGCCGATTGCAGGCTGACACTCTTCGCGAGAAAGGGTGGGCGGCTCCGAGGGAGAGCCCCATTTTTTTGTGGGGCTTTTTTTTGCGGCGAGAGTGGCGGCGGCGAAAGTTTCTTGCAGGGCGGTTGGCAGGAGGGGACGCTTTCAGAATGGCCAACTTTTATGAGACGCGACGTCGTGGGGAATAGCGCGCGGATTGTCCTTTTATCGGCAGGGGCGCTTATATTCGCTGGGGCGCTGGCGATGGAAGCTTGCGCGCGAACGGGACCGCCGCAGGCGGAGCAATCGGCCGCAGGGAAATCTTCTTCCGTGCGCGTGACGGATGAAATGGGACGCGGTGTGACGGTGCCCCAGCCGGTACGGCGCATCGTTTCGCTGGCGCCGAGCGTAACCGAGACACTTTTTGCGCTGGGGCTGGGCGATCGCGTGGTGGGGGACACCAATTACTGCGATTATCCCGCGGAAGCAAAGTCGAAGACGCGAATCGGCGGGCCGGTGGATCCGAGTCTGGAAACGATTGCGGCGCTGCATCCCGACCTGGTGGTGGCTACACGCTCGATCAACCGGCAGAGCACGGTGAATTCACTCGAGCACCTGGGCATTGCGGTATATGCGACCGATCCGCGAACCGTGGAGCAGGTGCTTAGTTCCACGGAACGGCTGGGCCGCCTGATTCGCGGCGGCGGAGCTCAGGTTGAGGGCACCGACAAGGGCGGCGAACTGACGGCGCAGTTGCGGAGGAGACTGGGCATCGTGCGCGACGCAGTAGCGGGAGTCGCGCCGAAAAGCGTTTTCTTCGTGGTGTGGCAGGAGCCGCTGATCACCGTGGGGCGCAACACGTTTCTCGCCGACGCGCTACGCTGGGCGGGCGCGCGGCCTGCGCTTGCGCCGGCGCAAGACTGGCCGAACGTGAGCCTGGAAGCGGTGATCCGCGCGGCGCCCGAATACTTGATTTTTTCGAGCGACGACCGCGCGAAGGCACTGCAGCAAATTGCGGGGCTACGCAACCAGCCAGGGTGGAGAACGCTCGCGGCGATGCGCGCGAATCGCATCATCGTGCTGCCGGAAGCGATCAGCCACCCGTCACCTCGGCTGGTGGACGCGATCGAAGAGCTGGCGCGCGCGCTGTATCCCGAGCGTTTTGGGGCGAAAGGTGCGGCGCTTGCGGGGACTGCGGGAACCCGCGGGATGCACGCGGGGACGTTTGCTTTCGCGGCAGTTTGCGCACAGGCCTCCGTGTGCGATTTCGTGGGATGCGACTTGGGCCGCGGATGGCTGTGAGTACGCGCCGGCTTACATTCGGACGAATGCTGCTGACCTGCGCGATGCTGACGGGCGTGCTGGTGGCGGTGATGGTGCTGGCGCTGCGGCTGGGCGCAGTTCCGTTTTCGCTGAGCGACCTGGCGCAGAATCTTCTGTGGCTTGCGAGCGGACATCCGGAAAAGCTTTCGACTGATTTCCGGCTGATCATGGTGGATATACGGCTGCCGCGCATTTTGCTCGGGAGCATCGTCGGAGCGGCGCTTTCGGTGGCGGGCGCGAGCTTTCAGGCGCTGCTGCGAAATCCGCTGGCCGATCCATACGTGCTGGGAGTTTCGAGCGGAGCGGCGCTAGGAGCGATTCTGGCGCTGCTGGCGCTTCCAGCGCTACCGCTGATGACTCCGCTGGCGGCGTTTCTGGGCGCGACGGCGACGATTGCGGCAGTCTATTTTCTGGGGCGGCGCGAAGGGCAACTTGACAGCGGCACGCTGCTGCTGGCGGGGATTATTTCGGCGTCATTTCTGTCGGCGGTGATCATGTTTCTGATGATGACGCTGGCGAGCCGCGACGTGCGCGGGATGGCGTTCTGGCTGATGGGCGATCTGTCGGCGTCGTTGCCGCCGGGGCTGCTGTGTATTCTGGTGGCGGGATTCGTGCTGGCGGCGGGCGCGATTTTCACGACGGCTTCGGATTTGAATCTGCTGCTGGCGGGAGAACGCGAAGCGATGCATCTGGGCGTGGAAGTGACGCGCGTGAAGCTGGTGGTGTACGTTTCGGCTTCGATTTTGACCGGCCTCGCGGTGTCGGTAAGCGGAGCGATCGGGTACGTGGGATTGCTGGTGCCGCACGTGATGCGCATGCTTTTCGGGTCTGATTATCGCGTGCTGATACCGACATCGGCGCTGGGCGGCGCAATTGCGGTGGTGCTGGCGGATACGCTGGCGCGCACGATTGTGGCGCCTACCGAATTGCCCGTGGGCGCGATGACGGCGATGGCGGGCGCGCCGGTGTTCATTTATTTGTTGCGGCGGAGGCTTTCTTGAACGCGCTGGGCATAATGGGAAGGCCCGCGCCGCCGAGCCGTGCAGCTGGTACGAGTGGCGGCGCGACAGATGACGCGGGGGGCGATGCAGCGGGCGCCGTGGCGAGTTCCGTGGCCGGCGGGCGGCCTGCGGCGGTGCGTGTGAACGTCGAACAAGCCAGCTATGCGTACGGGGGGAGGCGGCACTCAGCGCCACAATTTACGCTGGAGGCTACTACGTTCGAGGCGCGCGAGCGCGAACTGGTGGCTATTCTGGGGCCGAACGCGAGCGGAAAATCGACGCTGCTGAACCTGGCGTCCGGCTCGATTGCGCCGCTTTCGGGGCGCGTCGAATTGGATGGATTTGAAACCAGCCGGCTGGACGCGCGCACGCGCGCGCAGCGCATTGCCATGGTGCAGCAGGAAAGCGCGCTGGTCTTCCCGACGCGCGCCGGCGATTACGTGCTGCAAGGGCGGCACCCGCACGGGCGCTCTTTGTGGTTCGAGAAGGATGAGGATTACGAAATTGCGGCGAACGCGCTGGCGCAGGTGGGCGCGGAACATTTGCGCGATCGCTGGATGCATGAAATTTCCGGCGGCGAAAAACAGCGCGTGATTTTGGCGCGGGCCCTGGCGCAACAACCTCGGCTGATCCTGCTGGACGAACCCACTCTGCACCTGGATATCGGCGCGCAAGTGGAATTGCTCGAACGCCTGCGCCAACTCGCGCGGGAGAATCGCTACACGGTCGTGGTCGTGACGCACGAACTTGGGCTCGCCGCTGAATTCGCCGACCAGGTGGTGTTGCTGCAGCTTGGGCGCTGTCTGCGCGTCGGTCCGCCCGCCGCCGTGTATCAAAAGGAATTACTGGAGCAAGTGTTTGACGCGCCGCTGGATGTGGAACTCGGTCCCGCGGGAAGGCCGCGCGTGAATTTGCGCGCTCGCCGCGGCGAGGACATCACGTAGCGTTGCAAGGAAGAATTGCGGAGTGGAGTCCGCCTGCTCGAATTGGAGAAGTTTATGTAGCGCCCACCTTCAGGTGGGCATGTGCCGTTACTAAGATGCCGCCCTGAAGGGCGGCGCTACACAACCGCCCCCAATCAGCGTTGCCCCGGGTACCCCCACCCCAAACTTTTCTTACCGCGAAAGCTCCCCTTACCGGGGACTTTCGCTCAGGGGGTGGGGGTACCCCACCCCCACCCCCCTTTTTTTGTAAGTGTTCATTCTAAAGATAGCTAAAGTGATTTGTTTTGATAGACTTTTGCAAGTATTGATTCTAAAGCGTTACGACGATTGACCGGAAGTAGCGGGCTAGCATTCATTGCTTGCTTCGTTGGTCGTGAAGCGGTGGCAAGAATCGCGGTTGATTTCGCGACGGCTAAGACGGAACGACGGCGCGGCGCGGTTCGGTTTGGGACGGGTTTTTGATGGCAAACACGCGGCAGAATAGCATGCGGGGTGAGTGTCATTTCAAGTGCCTGACCCGAAATTATTCTTAAGGCTAGATAGGACCTGACTTTGGCTGTCCTAGTCACGGAGTGGAGCGTGTCTCAACGAGAAAGGTCAAACGCAAAAAACCCAGGTTCAAACCTGGGCCACCCGCCTTGGGAGTATTAGAGGT
>PLJR01000057.1 GCA_003140295.1 Acidobacteriota bacterium | reverse complement strand
GCAAACTGTTCGGAGTGATATTTGTAGCGCTAGTGGCGGTAGCCGGCACCCCGGCCCGGGCGCAGAATATTAACGCAGCAGGGGCTACATTCCCCTATCCCATTTATTCTAAATGGTTTGACGAGTACCACAAGATGCACCCCGCCATTCAGATCAATTACCAGTCTATCGGTTCCGGCGGAGGCATTCGCCAACTTTTGGATAAGACGGTGGATTTTGGCGCCTCCGATGGGCCAATGACCGACGAGCAGTTAGCTCAAGCGGGTTTTAAGATCCTTCACTTTCCGACAGTGCTGGGCGCTGATGTGCCAAGTTATAATATCCCTGGTGTTTCGGTCGAATTGAAGTTTACCCCCGAAGCCCTTGCGGGGGTTTTTCTCGGGAAAATTACCAAATGGAATGACCCAATCATTGCAACGGCCAATCCAGGGGTAAAGCTGCCGTCCGATGACATCGTGGTCGTCCACCGATCCGATGGCAGTGGCACGACATACATCTGGACCGATTACCTTTCTAAGATCAGCAGTGATTGGAAGTCCAAAATTGGAACTGGAACCTCGGTAAACTGGCCGGTTGGATTGGGTGGCAAGGGAAACGAGGGCGTGGCGGGGTTGGTGAAGCAGACGCCGGACTCCATCGGTTACGTGGAGTTGATCTATGCCATCCAGAACAAAATGGCGTACGGAGCGGTGAAGAACTCCTCGGGCGCTTTTATCAAGGCTACCCTGGAAGGCGTTTCGGCCGCTGCGGCTGGCACCGCAATGCCCGATGACTTCAGGGTTTCGATCACGAATGCGCCAGGGAAAGCGGCCTACCCGATATCGAGCTTCACCTGGCTGCTGATTCCGGCGAAGATTCAAGACACGGCGAAGCGCGATGCGATCAAAGGCTTCCTGACGTGGATGATGAGCGCCGGGCAGCAGTATTGCGAGCCCCTGGCTTACGCGAAGTTGCCGCAGGAAGTTGTCGCCAAGGAACAAAAAGCAATCGCCTTGGTTCAGTAAAGCGTAGCCTTATCTAGAGACCATCGTGGCCACCGCACATACCACGGTTCCACCGGCGGGCCTCACCTGGGGCCCGCGCGCGCTTGTGCGCCGTTTGCGCAGCGGCGACGAGATTGCCCGCCTGGTCACCCTGGTCTTCGCGCTCCTTACTGTCGTCATCACCGCCATGCTTGTCTATCAGCTGTGGATTCTTTCGGCGCTGGCGCGCCATAAGTTCGGCTGGCATTTCCTGGTAGCTCAGGATTGGGATCCGGTATTCAACAAGTTTGGCGCGCTTCCCTTCGTGTACGGAACCCTGGTGACCTCGGCGGTGGGACTGTTCGTCGCGGTACCGCTCGGATTGGGCGCGGCCATTTTTCTCGCTGAACTTGCCCCGAGACGTTTTTCGGACGCTCTCACCTTCCTGATCGACCTGCTTGCCGCCGTACCCAGCGTTATTTACGGGTTGCTGGGGGTTTTCATTCTCGTGCCCTTGATGCGCAGCGAGGTGCAACCAGCTCTAAAGCATACGCTCGGATTCCTGCCTTTATTTCAGGGTCCGGCCTACGGGATCGGCTTCCTTACGGCGGGCCTCGTGTTGGCCATTATGATCGTGCCTTTCATCATTTCCGTCTCGCGCGAAGTCTTGCTCGCGGTTCCCCAGGATCAGCGGGAGGCTGCCTTGGGCTTGGGCGCGACGAAATGGGAGTCCACCTGGAAGACCGTTGTGCCTTACGCGCGCACAGGCATCATGGGTTCGATTTTTTTGGCCCTGGCACGCGCCTTGGGTGAAACCATGGCCGTTACCATGGTCATCGGCAACAATCCACGCATCAGCGCCTCGCTGTTGGGGCCGGGCTATTCCATCGCTTCGGTGCTCGCCAATGAGTTCACCGAGGCTACCGGTAATCTATACCTGAGCGCCCTGGTGGAATTGGGACTGGTGCTGTTTCTGCTTACATTTGTGCTGAACGGCCTGGCGCGCCTTTTGATTCTCGTCACCACACAACGCGGCAGCGGGGTTGGTTAACTATGACTGAGCGGAACCTCGACGCCAAGCTGCTATGGCGCAAGACCACCAATCTAGTCATGCTCAGCTTGACCGGCCTTTGCGCGTTGGTGGCGGTTTCCGCCTTGTTTTTTATTTTGGGGTATCTCGTCTACCATGGCGGCAAGGACATTAGCTGGAATTTCTTCACCAAGCTGCCGACGCCGGTGGGCGAATCGGGCGGAGGCATGGCCAATGCCATCGTGGGCTCGGGTAAGATATTGTTTCTGGCGGCACTGATCGGCGTACCGATCGGGCTGCTGGGCGGAGTCTACTTGGCCGAATTTGGCGGCAGCACCGTACCTTTTGTGGTGCGTTATACCGCCGACCTGCTCAACGGCGTGCCCTCCATCGTCATCGGGATTTTTGCCTACACAGTGGCGGTGATGCCGGTGCATCATTTTTCGACGTTGGCCGGGGGATTAGCGCTTGGCATCATGATGATTCCTATCGTCCTGCGCAGCACCGAGGAGTATCTGCACGGGGTGCCGAGTTCCATGCGCGAGGCAGCCATGGCGCTGGGGGCCAGCAAATGGCGCACGATATCGAGCGTGGTCCTACCGGCCGCGTCCCGCGCAATCATGAGCGCCGTGCTGCTATCGCTCGCGCGAGTCGCCGGCGAGACCGCGCCGCTATTGTTCACCGCCTTTGGAAACCGGTTCTGGAGCCCGGGTTGGCAACAGCCTACGGCGTCTCTTCCGGTAATGATTTATACCTACGCGGTGGGTCCTTATGAGGACTGGCACGAGCAGGCCTGGGCAGCTGGACTAGTGCTGCTGAGCTTGGTGCTCCTGATCAATATTCTGGTACGCACGATCATGTCGCGCGGGATGTCCGCGCAGAGGTCTCAATGACGCAGACTTCGGCTAGACCTGCTTTCAGTAAGTTGGTGCCTCGGGTGCCCGCGACGCCGGAGACTCTTGTGAAATCACAGCCAAGTGCATCTGCAGCTCCTGGTCTTCGCATGCAGGTGCGGAATATGAATTTTTATTATGGCAAGGTGCAGGCACTTCACAACATCAACCTGAACATCGCCACCAACCGCGTCACGGCCCTCATCGGCCCTTCCGGATGCGGTAAATCAACATTATTGCGAACCCTCAATCGCATGTATGAAACGGTGCGTAACACCCGGCTCGAGGGGGAAGTCCTGCTCGACAATGAGGATATTCTGAGCCAGGACGTCACCCGGCTACGGCGCCGCGTGGGAATGGTTTTCCAAAAGCCCAACCCCTTTCCCAAATCCATATTCGAAAACGTCGCCTATGGCCTGCGCATCAACGGCTTGCCCGCCAACCAGACCGGCCGGATGGCCGACGCAGTCGAGCGGAGTTTGGTCCGGGCCGCACTCTGGGAAGAAGTGAAGGATCAGCTGCACAAGTCGGCCTATGCCCTGTCCGGCGGCCAGCAACAGCGGCTGTGCATCGCCCGGGCGCTCGCCGTGGATCCCGAGGTGCTTCTCCTGGACGAACCGTGCTCGGCGCTTGATCCCGTGAACACCGCAAAAGTGGAGGAGTTGCTGTTTCATTTGAAGGAAAACTGCACGCTGGTGATTGTGACCCACAACATGCAACAGGCGGCGCGCGTCAGCGACTCTACCGCATTCGTGCTGACCGGCGAGGTGATCGAATTCAGCCCCACCCCACAATTGTTCACCACGCCTTCCGATCCACGCACCGAGGCCTACATCACCGGCCGTTTCGGATGAGTACAGCGTTTTGAAGTGCAGCGTTTTGGTCGCCGCACGCATCACTGGCATTGAGGGCCGCCCCGCACGGAAACGAGCCCGGAGAAGGAATTTAAGATGGAGCGACACTTCGAAATCGATCTCAGTGAATTGAAGGAGCGCCTGCTGTGGATGGGCAGCCTCGCCGAACGCGCCGTGCACCAGGCCACCCACTCGGTTCTCGAGGCCGAAGGGTCCCTGGCGGATGCGGTGCTGCGCGAAGAGCCGGCCATCAACGAACTCCAGATGGAAATCGACGACCGGGTGATGCAGTTGCTCGCCTTGCACCAGTTAATGGCCGCCGACCTGCGATTTGTGCTCGCCGTCGCCCGCATTAACAACGATCTGGAACGGATCGGCGATCAGGCCGTTAACATCGCGCAATCGTCGCAGCGAATATTGCGGCACCCGCGCGTGAAGCCCTACGTCGATCTGCCGCGGATGAGCGAGCTTGCCGAGGGCATGGTTCGCGACAGCCTGAACGCCGTGGTCCGCCGCGACATGGAATTGGCCCGGTCGGTACTCGTGCTCGACGATCAGGTTGATAATCTGCGCGACCAGATCTTTCGCGAGCTATTGAGCTACATGATGGGCGATTCCGCCGTGGTTTTTCAGTCTTTCGAGTTAATTCTCGTGGCCAAAAACCTGGAACGCGTCGCCGACCATGCCACCAATATCGCCGAGGATGTGATCTACATGGTCGAGGGTCACGACGTGCGCCACGCCGCCGCCGACCGCCGCTGATATATTCCTCACCATCCAACCACCCAACTCACCGCTGCGCCGTCTCCTTCGTGCCGTGCAGAGGTTCGCGCCACAGCCGAACTTCACTCCGGTCCTGCGTGGCCGCGAGGAGTTCCGACACGCTTCGCCCCAGCGTGGGATGGCGCAGCGCCGGCGCTAATTCCGCCAGGGGCACCAGCACAAAGCGCCGCTCGGCCAGGCGCGGATGCGGGACTTGCAATTCCGGCGTATCGATCACGCTCGTGCCGAACAGCAGAAGATCCAGGTCCAGGGTGCGCGGTCCGCGCGGAACAATGCGCTGGCGCCCAAAATCCCGCTCGATCGCGGCGAGAGTTTTCAGTAATTGCAGCGGCATCCACCGAGTTTCGGCTTCAACCACCGCGTTTAAGAACCACGCTTGCGGCGGGGCCTCCACCGGTTCGGTAAGGTAAAGCGCAGACCGCCGCACGACGCGGATGCCATTAGCATTCATTGCCACGACGGTCCGCTGCATCGTTGCGGCACGGTCCCCCACATTGGAACCGAGCGAAATGTAAACGCGCTTTTCCCCTGGAAGCATCGCGACGCTAGAACAAGGGGCGCTGCTGGCGGGGAGCTTCGATGCCAAAGTGTTTATAAGCGAGCGCGGTAGCCACCCGGCCCCGCTGGGTGCGGTCGAGCAGACCCATCTGCATCAAATACGGCTCGTACATCTCTTCGATGGCGTCCTCTTCTTCGCTCAGCGATGCGGCAATCGTATTCAAACCTACCGGGCCGCCCGAAAATTTTTGAATGATAGTCAGCATCAGGTTGCGATCCACCTCGTCGAGCCCGTGTTGATCGACGCCCAGCCGGTCCAGCGCCTCCCGCGCCACCTCGCCGGTGACGCGTCCCTGCGCGCGTACTTCGGCAAAATCACGCACGCGGCGCAACAAGCGATTGGCCACCCTAGGCGTGCCGCGGCTGCGCTTGGCCATCTCCACCGCGCCATCATCCTCCAGGGCGATGTTGAGTATCGCAGCCGAGCGGCGAATGATCTCGATGAGGTCGTCGGGACGATAAAAATCCAGCCGATGCACGATGCCGAAGCGCGAGCGCAACGGCGCGGTGATCAGCCCCGCACGCGTGGTGGCGCCGATCAGCGTGAAGCGATTCAATTGGAAAGGATGGATGCGCGCCCCGGGCCCTTGCCCAATCACCAGGTCGATTCGGTAGTCCTCCATCGCGGGATAGAGAATCTCCTCGACCGCCGGAAGCAAGCGATGAATCTCGTCCAAGAAAAACACTTCACGCGGTTCAAGCGAAGTAACAATCGCCGTCAAGTCTCCTTTACGCTCGAGCAAAGGCCCGGCGCTGGTCTTGATGCTGACGCCTAACTCGTTCGCAATAATTTGCGCCAGTGAAGTCTTGCCCAGTCCCGGCGGCCCGTANNAGCAGCACGTGATCGAGCGCCTCGCCTCGCGTGCGCGCGGCCTCGATGGCAATGACGATGTTTTCCTTGACGCGATCCTGCCCGATGAAATCGGCCATGCGTTTGGGACGAACGCTCGCATCCAAACGCGCGTCGCCCTCGAGGGCCCGCCCCGACACAATGCGTTGTGCTTGCTGGGACATGTTAGTTCCGCCGTTGCGGGCGATTTGGCGCCTTTGCCGTTTTCATGCGTGCCGCAGCGCAGCTCAGGCGTCCACCATTAATCGTCCCGGCGCGCTCCCTTTTGCGCGGGTTGGCTCAATTGCTGCAGGGTGGCGCGCAGCAGCGCCTCGAAGCTGGACTCGTTCCCGTCCGCTGGGCGGGCGGCGGCGGACTCGACCGCCTTTTCGGCGGCGCGGCGCTCGTAACCGAGATTCAGCAGCGCCGAGATCACGTCGGAATGCAGCCCGGTGAGCCCCGCGGCCGCCACGTGCTCGGGTTCAGGCGCAGCCATGGCCGCGATTTTATCTCGCAATTCCACGACGATGCGTTCCGCCGTTTTTCGCCCGACTCCCGGAATGCGCACCAGGCGCACTAGGTCGTTCGCGCGAATGGCCGGCACCAAGTCGTCCACGCTCATTCCGGAGAGTATCTTGAGCGCCAAAACCGGTCCGACGCCCGAGGCGGAAAGCAGCAGTTCGAAGAATTGTTTTTCGCGCGCCGTCAAGAACCCGTAGAGCGCGATGGAATCTTCCCGCAGGTGGGTGTGGATAAGCAGCGTAACGTCATCGCGCAGCTCGCCCAGCGAATAAAATGTCGACAAGGGAATCGCTACCTGGTACCCGACGCCGTTTACGTCCACCACCACCAGGTTCGGCCGCTTTTCCGCCAGATGGCCGCGCAGGTGACCGATCATTTACTTTGTCTACGAGCGCTTTTCCATCGGAACGTAGGGCCGCTTTTCATAGCCCGTATAGATTTGCCGCGGCCGCGCGATNNGGAATCGCAAACAGCACGGGGAACATGGTCACCGGGAACCCCATCGACTGGTAAATCAGTCCGGTATAGAAATCCACATTGGGGTAAAGCTTGCGTGTAACGAAGTATTCGTCCTCGAGAGCGATGCGCTCCACCTCGAGTGCGATATCCAGCAGCGGATTGCGCCCGGTGACCTCGAACACCTCGGAGGAAACCCGCTTGATGATACGCGCCCGGGGATCGTAATTCTTATAGATGCGATGCCCGAAGCCCATCAGCTTCTTCTCGCCGGCCTTCACGCGCTTGATGTATGCCGGCACGTTCGCAATCGAACCGATATCGAGAAGCATTCGCAGCACTTCTTCGTTGGCTCCCCCATGCAAAGGCCCGTAGAGAGCTGCCGTGGCCGCCGCACACGCTGAATAAGCATCGGTCTGCGAGCTGCCCACGCAGCGCATCGCATTCGCGGAGCAATTTTGCTCGTGGTCGGCATGCAGGATGAAAAGCACATCGAGGGCGCGCTCAAGCGCCGCATTGGGCTTATATTTCAGCTCGGTGGTCTTGAAAAGCATGTTCAGGAAGTTGCCGGGATAGCTCAGTTCGTTATCCGGATACGCGTACGGCATTCCCAGGCTGTGGCGATAAGCAAAAGCGGCCAGCGTCGGCATCTTCCCGATCAGCCGCCAAGTCTGTTTCTGGCGCGATTCGGCGTCGAAGATATGCCGCGCCTCGGGGTAAAAGGTGGAAAGCGCCGCCACCGCGGAGATCAGCATGCCCATGGGATGAGCGTCGTAATGAAATCCATCGAGGAATTTCTTGATGCTTTCGTGCACAAAGGTGTGGTGCGTGACGTTGTAGGTCCACTCCGCAAGTTGCTGCTTGGTCGGTAGTTCGCCCCGCAGGATCAGGTAGGCGGTTTCGAGATACGTACTGCGTTCGGCCAGCTCTTCGATGGGATAGCCTCGGTAGCGCAGGATGCCCGCGTCCCCGTCGATGAACGTGATCTTGCTGCGACACAGAGCGGTGTTGTTGAATGCGGGATCGTAGCTCATCATTCCAAAATCTTCGGAGTTGACCTTGATCTGCCGCAGATCGAGTGCCCGGATCGTGTCGTCGGTAATCGGCAATTCGTAACTCTTGCCCGTCCGATTGTCGGTGACCGTCAGCGAGTTACGCCCGGTCCGGTGCACCTCTGTGGCGGTGGACTGCGTTTCGATTTTCCCCGAAGTCATGTATGCGCCCCTTAAACCCGTAAAATGTGAACACANNAACCCGCAGCTTTCCAGCACACCGCGCATCTAATAGGCTGCTGAAAAGAATGGTGACGGCGCAGGAGGCCACGCGATGATTCAGGTAATCCGCAATTCGCAACGGTACCATGCTGAAAATGAATGGCTTTCCTCTTACTGGCATTTTTCGTTCGATAATTATTACGATCCGGCGAATATGTCTTTCGGGCCGTTGCGCGTCTTCAACGAAGACGTGGTTGCCCCAGCGAATGGCTTTCCGCTGCACCCGCACCGGGAGATGGAAATCGTCACCTATCTTATCGATGGCCAGCTCGAGCATCGCGATACCGCAGGCAATCGTGGCGTGATTTCCGCCGGCGAAGTCCAGCGTATGAGCGCTGGCACCGGCATCCGCCACTCGGAATTCAATCCTTCGGATAAAACGCCCGCGCACCTCGTGCAATTGTGGATCGAGCCTGCCGTCGCGCACCTGCCGCCTTCGTGGGAGCAGAAGCGCTATCCTCTCGCCGAGCGTACCGGAAAGCTTTTACCGGTTGCCGTGCCTGCCGGAGGAAATGGAACGCGGCCTTCGCATGCCGTCGAGATTCATCAGAACGCCACAATCTACACGTCTTTGCTCGCGCCGGGCCAGTCAGTGGCCCACACGCTCGGGCCGAACCGGCGAGGCTACGTCTTTGTAATTGCTGGTGAGCTCACTGTAAATGGGCAGAAGCTGCAAGCCGGCGACCAGGCGCGCGTCTCGGCGGAGAAAGCGCTGCAGTTCGCTGGCCCCGCTTCGGGCTCGAAGTCCCCTGCAGCCGACTTTTTATTCCTGGACCTGCCGTAGGCATCGCACATCCTCGCGAATCGGGTGCCAAGCCTCGCGACGATCGTGCGCTTTTCTACCGGCTGCACCGATTAGTTTGTAGCCCAGCCGTCCGCAGCTTACAGTTACTGCATGCCGTCGGCCGCTCAGCAAAAATTAACGCCTCGGGGCCTGGCCGCGATAGCGGCTGCAGCTTTCAGCGTTATTTTCCCCTTCTTTATCATCGGCCAGGCATCGGGCCACGACATCGCATTCCATCTTTCCTCGTGGATGGATGTCGCCCGCCAGTGGCAAATGGGCGTCGTCTTCCCGCACTGGGCGTCCCTGGCAAACTACGGATACGGCGAGCCGCGCTTTATCTTTTATCCCCCAATTTCGTGGTGTCTGGGAGCGGCCCTAGGTTTGCTCCTGCCGTGGAAAATGGTCCCCGGCGCTTTCATCTTCTTTTCATTGGTGCTTGCCGGGCTCTCCATGCACCGGCTGGCGCGCGGTCGGATGTCCCCGAAAGCGGCACTGGCCGCTGCCGTGATTTACGCCGTCAATCCCTATTTCCTGGTGATCGCTTATTTGCGCAGCGATTTTGCGGAATTGCTGGCCGCTGCCATTTTCCCGCTGGCCGTGCACTACCTGCTCGAGTGCCTGGCGACTCAGCCCCGGCCAAATCCAGCCGACCCAAATCCAACCGACCCAAATCCAACCGACGAAGCTCACGCCGAACAAAACGCTCCGGTTTACCGCAAGATTGCTCCGCTCGCAGTGATTTATGCCGCCATGTGGTTAACCAACGATCCCGCGGCAGTTGTGGCCACCTACGCCTTGTCGCTCCTGCTGGTGATCGACTTCGTTTCCGGCGGCCGCAACACGTTTAAGCAGCTTCACGCTCGCACGAATACGCTGGTGTTGGGAGCGGCAGGATTAGCGCTGGGCCTGGCACTGGCGGCCTTCTACCTGGTTCCCGCCGCATTTGAACAAAGCTGGGTGAACATCACCAGTGCCCTCTCCCAGGGACTGCGTTACAACGAAAGCTTTCTTTTTACGTGGATACTCGATCCCGAGCACAACCTGGTCAATCTTGAAGTCTCCGCGATAGCTGCTCTGATGATTGCTCTCACAGGGATTGGAGCGGTAGTTTCGCACCGGAGAATGCGCCGCTCCGTCGAAACAGCCGGAACCCATGCTGGTCACGGTAGCGCCTCAAAATCCATTTGGGCGCCATTAGCCTTTCTGGGAGCGGCGTCTACATTCATGATGTTCCCGGTAAGCGCCGCATGTTGGCGCTACGCGCCGAAATTGCGCTTCGTACAATTTCCCTGGCGCTGGCTGTTTGTTCTCGCCGTGGGCTTCGCTTATTTTTTGGGTGAGACGGCCGCAGCCGGCGCGTCCTCACGCATCGCATCGTGCGACTCGCGTCTGCACCGGCCCGCAACGCAAATTGCC
>PLJR01000401.1 GCA_003140295.1 Acidobacteriota bacterium | reverse complement strand
GAAGCGCGGCTTCCAAAGCTGGACTTTGTGTTTGCTGAAATTGAAAAGTGGACGATGACCCTGAACAAGATGGAGGTCATGGCCGCCCTAAATGCGGTGAATGTACCCTGCGGCCCAATTCTCTCGATGCAGGAGATAGCGGAGGAGCCGACCTTGCGCAAAACCGGTACAGTTGTCGAAGTCGACCATCCCACCCGCGGCAAATACCTCACGGTTGGCAATCCGATCAAGCTGTCGGACTCACCTTCGGATGTGCAGCGATCGCCGCTGCTCGGCGAGCATACCAACGAGATCCTGAAGACCGTTCTTGGATTGAAGGACGATGAAATCCAGGCTGCCCGCCAGCAGGGTGCGATTTAACATGAAAACCAACGTACTCATCCTGGGCGCCTCCTACGGTTCGCTGTTCAGCACCAAGTTGCTGATGGCCGGACACAGCGTTTCGTTGGTCTGCACCAAGGGCACTGCCGACTTGATCAACCGTGAAGGAACAGTTGTGCGTTTCCCTATCAGGGGACGGGAAGGACTGCTGGATATTTCATCGAAGGGGTTGCCGGGTGAACTTTCCGCGAGCACGCCCGAAGATGTGCATCCAGGCAAGTTCGATCTGATCGTGCTCGGCATGCAAGAGGCGCAATACGGCTCCCCGGGAGTTCGGGAATTGATGGGCCGTGTAGGCCAATCGCGCAAGCCCTGCCTGGCGATCATGAACATGCCGCCGTTGCCCTACCTCAAACGCATTCCCGGACTTTCGACAGATTCTCTGGTGGGCTGCTACGCAGATCCCGGGGTTTGGGATGGATTCGATCCGAAGTTGACGTCGCTGGCGAGCCCCGATCCGCAGGCATTTCGTCCGCCGGACGAACCGAAGAACGTACTTCAAGTGGGGTTACCGACCAATTTCAAAGCCGCGCGCTTCGAGGCTGAAGAGCCAACCGCGCTGCTTCGCAAGCTCGAAGCGGACATCGAGCGAGCACGGTTCGATGCCGGAACCGGTTTCATCGAAATTCCGGTAAAGCTAAAGGTTCACGATTCCATCTTCGTGCCGTTGGCGAAGTGGCCGATGTTGATTACGGGAAACTATCGCTGTATTCGCAAAGACGACATGATTTCGATCAAGGATGCTGTGCTCGGCGATGTCGGCAAATCCCGCGAGATCTACGAATGGGTGTCGAAACTCTGCACCGGCCTCGGTGCGGACACCGGCGACCTTGTTCCCTTCGACAAGTACGCCAATGCAACCGAAGGCCTCGGCAAACCCTCGTCCGCAGCGCGTGCGCTTTTCGGCGGCGCCGCAAACATCGAACGCGTCGATTGCCTGGTCCGCCGAATCGCCGTCCAGAAAGGGCTCCAGTCCAACGCGCTCGATGAAATCGTCACTCTGGTTGACCAACGCCTGACAAAAAACCTCGCCGCTCGCTGAGTATGCAATTTCGTAGTTATGGAAGCGAATTCGTGCGGGTGTCCCTCCGGAGTCAGGAGAGGTGGCTTGCTCAGCTTTACAGTCGAGGGAAAGCGAACCCGATTCATCCAGCGGAGAGCTTCACGGAAATCGTGTCGATAGGTTGAAGCTCAAAGAGCAGGCCGTCGCCCGCGCGCATGGGCATCGGCGTCACGATAGAACCGGTGATGATAAGTTGGCCGGCGCGAAGGATCTCGCCAAATGCTCCGAGCGTTCCAGCGAGATGGCGCACGATATCGATGAGCTCGACTGCGGTGGCTGCGGGCGCGGCGGGCGGCACAACCTCTGCGCCATTTTTTACGACGCGCGCGACCAAGCCAGGCAGCGCGCAGCCCGCCCGCGAAGTATCATTCTTTCCTAAAACAATATTTCTCTGAAAGATATTGCCGGCGAGCGTTTCTTCCAACGTCTCCGCCGTTGGCTGGCGATCCGGATCGACGAGTTCTATTGCCGGGCCCACGCCGCCGATGGCCGCCGCAGCCACTGCGCGATCGGCCCCCGCGGGTACATCTTTGCAGATGTGCACGGCAATCTCAGGCTCGAGCACTGGATTTGCCCATCCCGCAACGGAGACCGTTGCACCTGAGGCCAGAAGCGCCCGCTGCATCAGGAATCCGAAGAGCGGCGCCGTGGTGCGGAGTCGCTCCATGGCCGCCGCCGCGGTAAAGGCCACCTTCCAGCCCAATGCCTTTTCGCCGGCGTCTAGTCGCTCGCGGCGGCGCTGGAGTTGGATAGCCATCCCACGCGCGATACGCGGATCGTCCCACGGTGCACTGTTCATTTCATCTCCATAAAATGCAGTGATAAAACCCGGTGATTGAGAATCTTCGTCTTTGCTGAGTCACGGCGCGGCTTCATCATGACGCGGCATTTGGAATGCCGTCAACTGCGTTCTGAAACCCATTCTGACCGTATGCGCGGGGAGCACGGCCGGCTGCGCCCCGAGAATTGATGCTTCCCCGGCGTGACAGTGAAGCAAAGAAACGAACGGCCAATGTCTAAGAAAGATGTAATCGGGGATTTCCGTTTTGACCTCGAGACCCGTGTACACCCGAGGCGCCCAATGAACCAAATTATTCTTTGTCGCATAATTCTCCAGCTCCGGAGACCGTCAGCTCATTTCGCGCTCATATGCAGCGACTGGGACTCCCAGTTCCGGGAGATTTCTCCGATACCACTCCACTGTTGAGCCCCTTTTTTGACCGACAGCTTTGTTGCACTCGCCGCCCGTCGCCCATTGGGACCTGTAAGGCCCCTATCCGCCGGAGCATCGTTCCGAACAGGCGTCGGGTCAGGTGACTCTCCGCCAGCAACAGCCAGTACTACCGCGCGTGTTCCACCAGACGCCCGCCTGTCTTCACGAGCCGTTGCTGCAGGATCGGCAGGCGTCGCGAATGTCACGATTACGGCTACTAAATAGCCTCAAGTGTCCACTGCCGACGTGGGCAAGAATTGGGGGATTAGAAAATGGTATAGACCCCCACCCCCCGGTGTTTTTCGTAAGGATATCAATCCATGGGAGTTGCTGACGAGTTTTTCGCAAGGATATCATTCTAAAAGGCTTTTGGATGCGCCTGTCGTTTTTCCGGCAAAATTAGTATCTGCCTGTTTTTCGTCCTTCGCGAGGTGACTACCGACCGCTTGGGGCGAAAGACGAGCGTCGGTAGGCGTTTCCCTTCATTGGGACACCCTCTTCTATTTTACAGGATGGTGCAAGCTCCCGCCGCGTTTAGCGCGGTGCGCCCGGCGCGGGCGCGGGGCCTCCGCCTGGCCCGGCTGGACCGTAGACGGGCATCGTTGCGTGGTCGCCGAACGCCGCCTTTAGTCCTTCGATAGCGCAATTCTCGTCGTCGCCACCCGCGCCGCTGACGCCGATGGCGCCGATCATCTGCCCGTCGACAACGATAGGGATGCCGCCCGGGGCCGCGAAGTAATTAAAAAAAACAGTCGTACGCGGCAGGCCGCCTGGATTGTTCTTGCCCTGCGCCGCATAGATAGAGGTGGGCTGGCGCGTCCTCAGCGCGGTCTGCGCCTTCAGCAACGCTGTGCGGTTGTCGCTCGAGACTTGGCCGTCCATGCGCTCGATGTGCACGAATTCACCCGCATCATCAATAACGTATAACGACATCCCGCCGCCCCTGGACGCCACCCAATCGCGACAAGCGCGCGCGACCTTCTTGGCGATCGCAAGAGAAATCTGATTGCCGTCAAAGACGTTGGCCGCAGCCTTGGCGCCGACGACGAATTCCGCCGGTAGATTCGACTTGGGGGGCGTAGCGGCGACAAACCGTGGGACCGGCACGGCGTTCGGATTGGGGGTATTCGGGCGCCGCGGAAGATCTTCTACCAGCGGCGCGACCGATGGTCCGATCACTTCGACTAGTGCGGTGTGCGCGCAAATCTCGTCGCTCCACACGGGCGGGTTTGGCGGGTAACCGCCGATGCCGATGACGCCGATCATCTGTTTATTGACGACGATGGGAAGCGCACCGGAAACCGGATAAAAGCCCAGCTGAATTTCCTGGAATTCCTGTGTCGGATCCTGGGCCGTGCGATTCGCGTAGACCTTGCTGGGTTCGCGGCCCATGAGCGCGGTGCGTGCTTTCATCTCGGATGTCACGATATTGATATAGCTCTGACCGTCCATGCGATCCACGTAGACTCGGTTGCCATCATTATCGAGCACCGTGATGGTGTGCTGCCCGCCGCCTTTGGCAATGACGGCCTTCTCGCACGCCTCGGCAAGGCGCTCCGCGGTGTTCAGGTTGATGGTGGTGAAATCCTGAATCTTTTCGGCGGCTTTGCCGCTGACGACGAATTGCGCGGGCACGCTCTGCGCGCACGCTACGCCACTAAGCGCGATGGCAGCAGCCGCCAGCGATCCC
Organism: Acidobacteriota bacterium; assembly: GCA_003140295.1. Taxonomy (GTDB): domain Bacteria; phylum Acidobacteriota; class Terriglobia; order Acidiferrales; family UBA7541; genus Palsa-189. The sequence goes on along the minus strand of PLJR01000401.1, from coordinate 375 downwards.
CATCGAGCGATGCGATGTTTCATCAGGAATCTCCTTCTTGACTTTGTAAAGGGCTGCGATTGTTATCCGAATCCCCGTTCGCGTCAATCATTGGAAATTGGACTTAAATCTGGAACTATATTTTCAATTAGCTGACGAGAGCGGCGGAATTTTTGCGCACCACAGGGGGCACCTCGCTGGTGGAGATGCCGAAGGGTGGGCCAGCCCCAAGTTTTTAGCCTCCCGAGCCATTTGGCGGGGAACGTACCTCCAGAGCGGTCTTCACTGCCTTTCCGCCGTGGGTTACGTTCTGACAAGGCGGGCGGTCTCAATGGGTCGATGCAACACTAGTTCAAAGTCCACGTGCAGGAGATACGAAGCTAAATTCGTCGAGGG
>PLJR01000112.1:496-9342 GCA_003140295.1 Acidobacteriota bacterium | reverse complement strand
TGCAAAAGCAGGCCGGCTGCCGGTTTGTGCGCGTAAGTGACGAACGTGCGGTACGCAGCGTGGGACTAGCGCAGTTGAGGCATCGCTTCCCTACCCGGGCGCAGTCTGCGCTCGTGGAGCAGTTGCGGCGGCGGGTGCAGTCAAAAAATCACCCACCGCTTACGATTCGAACGCATTAGCGAGCGCATATATTTCAGGAATCCGCGTGCGGCCTTCCTTCACGGCTTTGAGGGAGATGAGATTGCGCCATCGAAGATATCTTTCACGGCGGCAGCCAGCCGACCTTTTTGAAACTGTGATAGTCGTCGCTGGCGGTGATGGCCCGAACTGCGGCGTGCCTTCGAATTTGCGTCTTGTGGGTGTGCCGACGGATGGCGCAAGTGCTTCGTTCTCTATGCAGATCGCCCCGGAGATTTCAGTCTCGCCTCGAGCCCGCCAAAGTACCGCCCCGCAGTCCGACTGGATGGCGGTGAGGAGTCGTTCCAGGGTGCTTCGAGGCTTGCGAGAGCGCTCAAACTAGTGATAAGTTCAAAGCCTTATCGGACTGTCATCCACGCGCAGTCTCGTCTCTGGGCGGGAAATTGAACTTGCGCAAAGCGGACCCTCAAAACGGTAATGGATTTGCGCCGAAAGGCGCGACTGGCACAGGCGTGGACGTACGCGCCCAGCGCGAAATTCGGCCGCAGGACGCGAGCGCGGGAGATGGCTGGCCGGTTTTCTGGCGGGTCGAAGGCAGCTTGGCGGATCTGACCGCGGTGCGGCCGGTCGCGTATTTCACCTGGAACGCGCATACGTTCGCGGAGCGCTGGTCGCGGCGCGGCGGATTGTTTCTGCAGGCGCTGGTGCGGCCGGTGCTGTACGCGAGCCACCGCGTTTTGGCCACGCGCATTCTGCACGCGCTGCTGCGCGGAGTGACTCGCGATCGGCTGGACCTGTTGGGGGAGGAGTATTTCCACTACGTTTTGAAGCCGCAGCTCAAACCCAAAGGGCTGAAGATACTGCGTAAGTGGATGGAGGAGCACGGGCAGGTGGTTTTGGTGAGCCAGGGGCTCGATCATGTGATGCGGCCGCTGGCACGGCACCTGGTCGTCGAGCAATTGGTGGCCAACCGGCTGGAATTTCGCGATGGAATTTCGACCGGGCGGTTGCTCGACCCGGTCGTGCGTCCGCGCGGTCCTCTGGCATTTGCGCTGGGCAAAAATCCGAACGGCCGCATCAGCGGGAAGCGATTGCTGCAAGACCTCGGGCTCGAGAAGCAGCCGGAACAACTTGCCAATGCGATTTTACCCGTGGCGCGGCGACCGTCCGACATCCATCACGCACTGGTGGTTTTTCGACAGAGCAGGCCACCCGCACGGCTTTCGGTGCGGCATAGCTTGCGGGGCAAGCAAATCCTGCTCATCGGGGTGACCGGATTTATCGCCAAGGTGTGGCTGGAACACATTCTTTCCGAAGTGCCGGAGATCGGGAAGGTCTACCTGCTGATCCGGCGCCAGCGCACGATGACGGCGCGCAAACGATTTGAAAAAATTGTGGCGGAGTCGCCCGTTTTCGATCCGCTGGAAAAGCGCTACGGCGCCGACTTCGACCGTTTTCTAAATGCCAAAATCGAAGTTGTAGAAGGAGATGTGAGCAAGGCAAACCTGGGAATGGACCCCGCGACACGCCAGCGCCTAGCGCGCTGCGTGGACCTGGTGGTGAACAGTTCGGGGCTTACCGACTTCAACCCGGACCTGCGTGACGCGCTGCCGAGCAACATCGACTCGGCCGCGAACCTGGTGGACTTTTTGCGCGACTCCAGCCATGCCGCGCTGCTGCACCTTTCGACTTGTTACGTGGTGGGAGCGCGCGACGGCCGGATTGGCGAGAGTTGCACGGCGAACTATACTCCCGCACAAGTTACCGGCTTCGATGCGGAGGGTGAGTGGCTGGCGCTGCAAGAGACGGTGCGGAAAGTAGAAACGCGCGCCCAGAGTCCGGAAGTGGAGGCCGCCTTGCGGAGGCAGGCGCTGCGCACGCGCCGCAATGGCGAAGAGCCGCCCGCTTCAGAAATTGACAATCTGATCCGCAAGAACCGGCTGCGCTGGCTGCGCAACCATCTGACCCAGGCAGGAACACGGCGCGCCAAGCATTTTGGGTGGCCCAACACGTATACCTTTACCAAAAGCCTGGGCGAGTCCCTACTGGCGACGCGCGGGGTGGATTTGCCAATCGCGATTGCGCGGCCCTCGATCGTGGAGACGTCGGTGCACCAGCCGTTCCGCGGGTGGAATGAGGGTATCAATACGTCCGCGCCGCTTTCCTACTTGCTGGGCACGTTTTTCCGGCAACTGCCGACCAACAAACGCAAGTGTCTGGACCTGATTCCGGTGGACATGGTGTGCCGGGGAATGACGCTGATCGCTGCGGCACTGATCGAACGGCGGCACGAGCGCGTATATCAACTGGCGACTTCCGGAAGCAATCCCTGCGACATGGGACGGGCGATCGAACTGACCGCACTCGCGCATCGCAAGCACTACCGGGCGCAGCAGGGGCTCGAGCACTGGCTACGGATGCGGTTCGACACCATTCCAGTGTCGAAAGAGCGTTACGAAAAGCTTTCCGTACCGGCGCAAAAGGTGCTGGTCCAGGGCATCAACCGGGCGGCGGCGGCGCTGCAATTCAAGCGGCCACCGCTGGCGCGAGCCGAAAGGGATTTGGATCGCGTAGCAAAACTGATCGATCTGTACGAGCCGTTTATTTTGCACAACGAGCAGATCTTCGAATCGGAGAACGTGCAAATGCTCTCGGCGGCGCTGCCGGCGGAGGAGCGCGAAAGCTTCGGCTACGAACCGGGCACGATCGATTGGTGGGATTACTGGATCAATATCCATATCCCGGCGCTGCGAAAATGGGTGTACCCGCTGATCGAAGGCCACGCCGTGGAATCGCCGGGGCGGCGCGAATTCCACCTGGCCGAAAGTGTGCCGCCGGGAGAAATACGTGCGGCCGGGGCGAGCGGCACGCGGGCGACATGGCCACTTTCCTGACCGGCGCGACCGGGTATATCGGCTCTTATTTGGCCGCAGGGCTGACCGCGAGGCATGGCGAGCGGTTGAACCTGCTGGTGCGGGCTGCGGACGGGCGGGAAGCGGAACAGCGGCTGTGGCGAGCGCTGCAACTGCATCTGGACTTTCCCACATTTCAGGAAATTCTCGGGACGCACATACGCATTTTTCGCGGCGATCTGACGGCGCCGCAATTTGGGCTGGACGCGGGCGAGTACCGGGAATTAGTGGGCTCCACGGACTCGGTGCTGCACGCGGCCGCTTCCCTGAATCGCAAATCAGAAAAAAGCTGTTTGAATGTCAATTTACGCGGCACGCTCGAGGTGGTACAGCTGGCGCGGCGGGCGCACGGAGNNCGTTACTGAAGACCGCTCCATCGAGTGGGAGCGCTCGGATTACGATCCCTACGCGCGTACGAAGAAATTCTGCGAGCACCTGGTTCACGAGATGTTGCCAGATGTTTCGCGGATCGTTTTCCGGCCGAGCATCGTGCTGGGCGATACGCAGCGGCCGGAGACCACGCAGTTCGACATGGTGCGGGCATTCGTTTTTCTGGCCGGCCTTCCGGTCCTGCCGCTGCGACCGACCGACCGGATTGACATCGTGCCCGTCGATTACGTCGCGGATGCGGTGATTGCGCTGCACCGCAAGGATCTGCCTGAACACGAGATTTATCACCTGTCGGCGGGGAATCGGTCGGAAACGTTTGGCGAGCTCACCGATGCGCTGTCGAAGGCCCAAGGGAAAATGAAGCCGTTTTTCTGGCCGGGGCTCGAGGGGCCATTTCGCAAGGTAGTGGAAGGGCTGGCGTGGCGGCGCGACGGTGTGGGATATGCCGCGTCCCTGCTGAAGGTTTTTTTACCCTACCTGGTATGGAATACCGTGTTCGACAACAGCCGGGTGGTGGCGGAAATGGGCCGCGCACCCGCGCCATTTTCGGCGTATGCGTTTCCGCTGTTGCGCTTCGCGCGGGATTGCAAATTTAAATACCCTTATCGCGAATGGCCCGCGCACACGTTGGGCGATCACCAGGAAATGTCCGGCGCGCTGGCCGGCGCGGCACACGGAACCGGAAACGCCGCTGGAAACGGGGCGCGGCTGGAGACGGGAAGATCCGCGTCATGATGGATACGATTCTCGAGCTATGGGTGGCCGCGCAGATCGAACGAGCGAAGCTGGCGTGGATGCTGGGCGGAGGAAGCGCGTGGCAGCCAGGCCAGCGGCTGAAACTTTTGTGCGCCGGTTACAACGGCATGCGCAACACGGGCTCGGATGTCCGTGTGGAAGAAATGCTTCGGCAGATAAGATGCGTGCTGGGCCCCGATAATGTGGCGCTGGCGGTCATGACGCAGGATTTTAAGCTGACGCGCGGTTACTTTGGAGATGCGCAGCAGGTTTATCTTCCCGACGTTTTTCCTCCCTTCCTGTACCGCGAAGTGCGGCGGCATCACGGCGTGCTGGCGTGCGAAGGCTCGATGTTCAAGAGCAAATTCGCGGACGCCCTGACCACGATGATCATCGGAGCGCTGGGAATTGCCGCGGCTGAAAACAAGATATCGATCGGGTACGGCGCCGAGGCGGGTCACATGAATCGATTCCTGGCGCGGATGTGCGCGCATTACTGCAGCCAGTCGCTGATCCTGACGCGGAATGAAGCTTCGCAAAGTGTTTTGAGCGAGCTTGGCGTGCCGAGCGAACTGGGCGCGGATAGCGCATGGACATTTGAGCCGCATGGACCTGAAGTGGGCCGCCGGGCGCTGGCCGAAGCAGGATGGGACGGCCGCGCCCAGGTGCTGGCGGTGTGTCCGATTCATCCTTTCTGGTGGCCGGTGAAACCGTCGCTGGGAAAATTTGTGGCGCACTCGGCGTGGGGTGCGTACCAGGCGAGCTACTACCGCACGATCTACTTTCACAAATCGGGACCACAGGTGGACGCGGCGTTCGAGCGCTACATCTCGAACATGGCGCGTGCCGTGGCGGCATTCCGGCAGCGGCACGGCGTTTTCGTGATTCTGGCGGCGATGGAACAATTGGATGAGCGCGCCTGCCGGGCGATGGCGGCGCAAATGGATGGCGAGAGCACCGGGCAAACGCCAATTTTCGCGGCGGAACAATACGACATGTACGAGATGGTGAGCGTGCTGCGGGCTTGCGACATGATGGTGTCTTCGCGATATCACGGGATGGTGACGACGATGCCGGCGCTCGTGCCGGCCGCGGGGGTAACCATGGACGAGAGAATCCGAAATTTGCTGCATGAGCAGGGGCGCGAAGATTTGCTGATGACCGTGGAAGACCCGGACCTCGAGGAAAAACTGCTAATCGCAATGGAAAAGCTGCGGACGGATGCGGACGCGATTCGCGCGGCGATCGGGTGCACGGTGGTCGACAACCTCAAGCGGATGTCGCGCATGGGAGTTTTCATCGAGCAAAACGTGCAGGAGCGCTATCCGGAATTTCCCATTCGCCGCGGCGTGCGCAGTTGGGAAGAATATTTGCCGCCACTCAATCCATTGCTCGTGCAACTTGTCGAAAAATACGAGAGCCAGAGGCAGGCGCTGGCGGCGGGATGAACGTCGCTTTTCCGCGACTCATGGAAGACGGGCACAGCAGTGGGGAGCGGGTGATCGCGTGACCCGCATGGTGCAGCTACACCGAGAAGACGCGACGGCTAATGCATCAGAGGCAGTCCCTCAGGAATTCAGGGCGTGAACTTCCTCGAAAATATTTTTGAGCGTCTCGGCCGCTCGCCGGAGCGACCCGTGCTGGTGGAGATGCGGCCGGAAGGGAATGCGACGGCGACGGCGCGAGATCTTCTGGAGCGCATCGCGGCGGCGCGGAGGTTTTTGGCGGATGCGGGATTACGGAAGGGCGACCGGTGCGTCCTGCTCTCCGCGAATGGAATTGCATGGGTGGCGTGCGATCTCGCGGCCATGGCGGAAGGAATTATTGTGGTGCCGTTATATGCGCGGCAGGCGCCGGGCGAGCTCGCAGCCATGGCACGCGATTGCCAGCCGCGATTGATCTGCTGCGGCGATGCTGCGCTGGCAGCGGCGTTGCGCACCGCGTGGAGCGCAGCGGCCGGCGCGGCGAAAACCTCCGCAGACGCGGGGGCGAGCCTGCCGCCGGTGGTAACTTACGACGAGGTATTTGCGAAATCCGGGAGTATCGCTACGAACGGTGTGCAAATGGCGCCGGTACGTGCGGCAGGCGGCGATGTTGTCGCGATCATATATACGTCGGGAACGTCGGGGGAAGCCAAAGGCGTGATGCTGACGGTATCGAACGTGACGCACATGCTGGGGTGTACTACCGCGAGGCTCGATCAACTGATGGGCGCACCGTTTATTGGTTCGCAGAAGGGCGGTCCAGCGGGCGGGGGCCAGGAGCATACCGAGCAAGTAGTTCACTATTTGCCATTTTGTTTCGCGGCGTCGTGGATTTTGCTGCTGTCGTGCCTGTCGCGCGCGAGCACACTGTATTTGTGCGTCGACCTGGGGCGGCTGGCCGAAGACCTTCGCGCGGCGAAGCCGGAGTATTGCTTGAACGTTCCGGCGCTGCTCGAACGGATGCGGGCTGCGGTGGAGGGGCAGTTGGCGAGCCGCGGAGGGATTACGCAAAAAATATTCACCAAGGCGAAGAGCGCATGGCTGGCGCGGCGAAACGGAGAGCGTGCGGGTGGCGCGATATGGCTCGCGGTTGGTGAGAAATTGATTTTTCCAGCAATTCGCAAGAAACTGGGGCCAAATCTGAAAGCGCTGATTTGCGGTTCCGCGCCGCTGGCGCTCGAAACGCAGCTGTTTTTTCTGATGCTGGGGATTCCCGTGCTGCAGGGTTACGGCCTCACCGAGACCACCGGCATCTGCACGCTCGACGAGCCGGGGCGCGCCGAGTCGGGAGCGGTGGGCGCAGCCATTCCCGGAATCGAGATGAAGCTGGGGGATGGAAACGAAATCCTGGTGCGCGGGCCGAATATTTTTGCCGGCTACTGGAACCGGCCACAGGAAACGGCGAAATGTTTTTCGGACGGGTGGTTTCGCACCGGCGATCAGGGCGAGCAAACTTCCGCGGGGAACTGGCGCATCATCGGACGGCTAAAAAACCTGCTGATCCTGAATTCCGGGCACAACATCGCGCCCGAACCGCTGGAGGAAAAATTGCTCCAGTCGATTCCCGGCACGCAGCAGGCCGTGCTGTTTGGAAATGGGCGGAGCTACCTGGCGGCGTTGTTAACGGGGGAAGTGCGCGCTGACAATGCGGAGAAACAAATCGCGGTGCTGAATGCCACGTTGCCGCATTACCGGCAAATCCGGGCGTTTCGCATAGAACCGCAGCCGCTGACGATCGAAAGCGGATTACTCACGGCGAATGGCAAATTGCGGCGCGAGGCGATCGCGCGAACATTTAGCGAAGCTATTGAAGTGATGTATCGTAAGAATGCGCAATAAAAATGGGGCGCGGAGACGATGACCAGCGTTAATGTGAACGGGGTTCATGGCAAGGCGCTGTCGTGGGAGATGAAGGACGGCGCGCTCGAACTGGCGCTCGACCAACCGCCGTGTAATGAAATCGGGACGGCGATGCTGGAGGAGTTGGAAGCGTTTGTGCCGGTGCTGGAAGCGGCGGCGGCGGAAAATGCGAGCGCGGTGATCCTGTATAGCAAGCAGCCGGCGGGATTTTCGGCGGGCGCCGATTTGCGCGAGCTTTACGCCGCGGCGCTTCCGCGAACGGCCGAGGAACGTGTGGAGGGCGTGCGAGAATTTCTGGAGCGGATCCATTGGGTGCTCAACAAAATTGATGCCGTGGGCATTACCACTATTGCGGCGGTGCACGGCGTGGTCTTCGGCGGCGGGTTTGAGTTGGCGCTGGCTTGCGATCTGATCGTGGCCGACAAGCTGGCGCGGTTCTGCTTTCCGGAACTGCGGCTGGGATTGATTCCGGGATTTGGCGGAATTCCGCGACTGCGGCGAGACGTGGGCAACGCGGTGGTGCGCGATTTATTGCTCACGGGAAGGAGCGTCAATGCGTCCAAGGCGCTGAGCCTGGGATTGGTGAGCCAGGTGTCGGCGGAGGGTGAGGCGCTGCAAGTGGCGCGCCAGACGGCCGCGCAGATCGGCAAGCTCGATCGCAAGACCACTGCGGAAGCCAAGCGATTCCTCAAACCCATTCCACGCGACGAAATGCGCGCGGAGATCGAAATTTTCTGCGAGCTTTTTGCGCGGCCGGTGGTGATGGAAGGACTGCGCAAATTTGTGGAAAACACCGACGCGCAGCCGTATCTGCCGTAAGCGGCGACGAGCAGGGGTAAGTGTTGCAGGAAGCGCGAGCGTTAAGGGCGGCGGCATGAAAACTCTGGACGAGACTACCGAAGAAATTCTCATGCTGGCGGCGCAGCATTTCAAAGTGCCGCGCGCGGAGCTTTCGGCGGGCGACGATTTCTACAAGAAATTCAAAATCGACAGCCTGCAGATGCTTGAGCTGCTGACGCGCCTGGAAAATCACTTTGGCGTGGAACTGCCGGATTATGAGGTGCAAGGCGTGACGGAATTTCGCACGCTCGCCAGCCGCATCCAGGCGCGGCTCTGAACGATTCGCGCGCTCGCCGTGCACGATCGCTCGCCTCGCTTGCACGCACGCGCGCGTCGTCCGCCCGCAGAATTCCCCTACGAATGCTCGACCTCGCACAATATGAATCACTGGGCGCCGCGCTGAAGGCCGCGCTCGAGCGCTGGCCCACCGAGATTTGCCTGATCGAAGCGGATCGCGAGCGCGAGCGCTGCCGGATGACCTACGGCG
>PLJR01000112.1:0-476 GCA_003140295.1 Acidobacteriota bacterium | reverse complement strand
CAGTCGAAATGGCTGATCTCGGCATATGCGGTTTTTTACAGCGGCGGAGTTCTGGTGCCTCTCGACTATAAGCTGGCTCCGGAGGAACATCTGGCGCTGCTGGCGCACTCGAAGGCACGCGTGTTAGTGATCGAATATGCGCTGTGGCGGGCCATAATGGCTGCGCGGACGGCGACCGCAATGCCGCACAAGCTCGAAACGGTGCTGGTGACCGAGGCTCCCGCAGGGGCAGACTTGGGGTGCGGCCGGCGCTGGGAGGAGTTTCGCGGTGCGGGTATGCCGGAATTTCGCGCGCGCCAATCGACGGATGCCGCGTGCATCGTTTACTCTTCCGGGACGGGCGGGGCGCCGAAGGGCTGCGTCTTGACACACGGAAATTATCTGGCGCAGGGCCGCGCGCTCGAGGCGTTTTATCCCTTTGGGCCGGGCGTGCGTTACCTGAGCATTCTACCGACGAATCACGCGATCGATTTCAT
>PLJR01000103.1 GCA_003140295.1 Acidobacteriota bacterium | reverse complement strand
GGCGAGCTCGTCCATGAAGCATTCGTGAGCGAAGGTGTTCTGCAGGCGGGCCGGGGAGCGCAAGGGGCCGGTAAAAAATGGCGACGCGATGTTGTGGGTGAGCGAGCGTTCGGATTTTATGGTGCCGGTGCCTTTGGGAGTGCCACCGACGTTGCCAGCGCAATAGGAGGGCACGCCATTGGTGTTGTTGCTGTAGGCGCGCGGCTCGGGCGCGGGGGTTCGGGCGGCGAAAGGATCGGAGGGAAAACCCGCGAGCGCGCCCGCGGCCACATTGCCGGGGGTGCCGGTGCCGGGACGGTTGCCTCGAACAGCGGACCAGGATTCGTGATCCCAGACGAGAATATTTCCCTGGGGGTCGAGCGCGGCGCGCTCGTCCATGACGAAGGGGAATCCGTAGTTTTCGCCCCAGGCCATTTCGTCCTTGCGGGTGAGCTGCACGCGCACGGGCTTGCCCACCGCTTGCGACAGCAACGCGGCATCGAAGGTGGCCGTATCGGCGCCATTCAATCCGTAGCACCCGGAACCACGACGGAAAATGACGTGCACGTTTTCCGGTTTGAGCCCGAGAAGAATGGCCGAGGAGCCTTTTTGATGCCAAACAGCCTGCGTCGGAGAATAGAGCGTGGCTTTATCGCCTTGGACATCGGCGACGGCGCAGGAACTGCCAAGTGATCCGTGCATCTGGTAGGGATAATAATAGGTGGCCTTTACCACGTCAGAGGCTGCGGCGAGATTCTGGTCCACATCCTTGGAATTGACGAGCAAGGTATCCCGCGTGGGTTTCTGATTCCGCAGATACTCGTAAAAACTGGCGTTGCTGGGCAGGCCGATGCCCGGCGTCCAGTTGACCTTGAGCTTGTTGGCGGCTTGAATCGCCTGCCAGGGTTTTTCCGCTACCACGCCCACGAAATTTTTCTTGACGACAACCTTTACGACGCCTGGCAAGGCGGAAACGGAACTTTCATCCACGCTGACAACTGTCGCTCCTACTGCCGGAGGCCGCACCACCCTGCCGTGCAACATGCCGGGCAGCCGCACGTTGTGCACGAATACAAATTGTCCGGTGACCAGTTCCGGAAGATCGGGGCGCTGCGCCGGGGTGCCGAGCACCGTCCACTCGGCGGGCGGCTTGCGCTTGGCGGCGGGATCGACCTTCAGCTCAAACTTCTTCCCTCCCACGAGTTCCCCGTAACCGACTTTTTTGGAGGGGTCATTTTTCGAGCTGATCGCGCCATTGGCAGCGGTAAGCTGGTCCTCGGGAACGCCTAGACGTTTTGCGGCCAACTGCACGAGAGCCTGGCGCGCGGTGGCGCAGGCCTGACCAAGATTACGGTGATTAAAATTGGTGGGATGCGACTGGCTGCCGGAAGTGACTCCCTGATCGGGCGTCATTGCCGTGTCGCAATAAATCAGGTTGACGCGAGAAAATGGGACACACAACTCTTCCGCGACGAGTTGTATTTGCGCAGTCGAAATGCCCTGGCCCAGCTCCTCTTTGCCGGTGTAGGCCGTTACCGTGCCATCGGCGGCAATGGCAATCCAGGAGTCGAGCTCGGCCGCCGGCGGCCCGACGCTCCCACCCTCGAAATCCTGCGCGGTGGCGGTACCCATCATGCCGCGCAAACTGAAGCCGACGACGAGAGCGCCCGCTCCTTTGAGGAAACCGCGGCGAGAAAATCCTGCGCGTTCTAGCGCGGCCAGCGCGTTAGGAGTGAGAGAGGATGTCTGATCCGCCTGCGATCGTTTTTTCATCACGCGGTTCCCTGCCGCACGCGATTGATGGCTTCCAACATACGGACGTGCGTGAAACACCGGCACAGGACGCCGGACATCGCTTGGCGAATCTGTTCGTCGCTGGCCTTCGGGTTTTGATCGAGGAGGGCTTTGGCGGTCATAATGACGCCGTTGATGCAAAATCCGCATTGCGCGGCCTGCTCGGCGATAAATGCACGCTGAAGGGGGTGAGGCTTGTCGATGGTGCCTATCCCTTCGAGTGTGGTGATTTCCGATCCAGCGACCGAGCTCACCGGGGTGATGCACGAGCGGACAGCCTGACCTTTCACGATGACTGTGCAGGCGCCGCACTGGCCCAGTCCGCACCCGAACTTGGGACCACGGAGCTCGAGATCGTCGCTCAGCACGTAAAGCAGCGGGGTGGTGGGGTCGACGTCGAGTGCATGCATCTTCCCATTAACTTTCAGCGTAATCGCGCTCATGTTAAGACCAAGGTATGGCTAAGATTGGCTCGCGTCAAGCCCCGCGTAGAGCCCCCACGTAGCGTTAGTATGGCAGGGGTCCGGGGCAGATCACGTGGAAATCGACGGGCGATTTTATCCGGGTGAATCAGGCCGGTAAGCCGATTGAAGAGCGTGGATTTGCCGACGTTGGGGTGGCCGACGATCACGAGCGAACAGCTGGTTGATAGCTTCGTCATGACGTGTGCTCGATGTGCGGTACGAAACACCCGGCGGCAAAAGGCTTTGAGCCTGCTTCTGCGGCTGCAGTGTTCGCAAGAATTGGGGGGGTAGAAAATGGTATACACCCCCACCCCCAGGTGTTTTTCGTAAGGATATCAATCCATGGGAGTTGCTGACTAATTTTTCGCAAGGATATCATTCTAAAAGGCTTTGGGATGCGCGCGTTATTTTTCCGGCAAAATTGGTGTACGGCTTGGTTTTTTGTCCTTGGCGAGGTGACTGCCGCCCGCCAGAGCGGGAAGGCCAGCGCGGTCGGTTTTATGCTTTGTTCGGACACACTTCTATTTTACAGGATGGTGCAAGGGCATTTTAGACAGTTGCGGTTTTGAGCCCGGTATGGAAGCACGTCAGGACATGCGTCATTTGAGTTTCGTGAAGGCGATACCGAAAAAGGCCCCGCCCTTCCAAAACAGCGANNTGACCTTTCACGATGACTGTGCAAGCGCCGCACTGGCCCAGCCCGCAACCGAACTTGGGACCACGGAGTTCGAGATCGTCGCTCAGCACGTAAAGCAGCGGGGTGGTGGGGTCGACGTCGAGGGCATGCGTCTTCCCATTAACTTTCAGCGTAATCGCGCTCAAATTAAGACCAAGGTATGGCTAAGATTGGCTCGCGTCAAGCCATTGTACGACAGCTATACCTAACAAATCAGGTAAAATCGCCGACGACAAAGTCCCAGAGCAGCTTCCCTGCATTCTGAGACCAATCTCGAAATATCACTAACAACTTATCGGAGACCATCTGGGGGCGGTGGACACGATCTCGGCGCAAACGCTCTCCCGCCCCCTTCCAAAGATGAACTCCACCATCGAAGAAAGAAATGTCTGGGGCCAGAGCCGAGTGCTCGTAACCGGGGGCGCAGGTTTCATCGGCAGCGCGCTGGTTTGGGCTCTCAATACGCGGGGCTGCTCGAACGTGGTGATCGCGGACTCGGCCGCACCGGCGGAGCGGCGGCACAACCTGAAGACGCTGCAATTTATCGATTATCTCGACCCGTACGCCGCACTGGAGCGTCTTTCGTCGGGCTCTCTCGCACCATTCGACTATATCTTTCACCTGGGAGCCTGCTCCTCAACGACGGAAATGGACATGGATTATCTGCGCCGCAACAATTACGAGTACTCGAAAACGCTCGCGGAACATAGTTTGGACGCCGGAGCGCGGTTCGTGTACGCCTCGTCGGCGGCAACTTATGGCGCAAGACCGGATATGGATGATACCGACGATCGGGGTCTCGCCTCGCTGCTGCCGCTGAACCCCTATGGCCATTCGAAACATATGATGGATCTGCACGCGTGGCGGGAAGGCTGGCTGGACCGCGTAATCGGCCTGAAATACTTCAACATATTCGGGCCCAACGAGGATCATAAAGCCGGCATGCGCAGCGTAGTGCTCAAAAGCTTCGCGCAGGTCAAGCAGACCGGCGCGATCCGCTTATTCAAAAGTTACCGGCCGGATTACGGCGATGGCGAACAGAAACGCGATTTCCTGTACGTGAAAGATGCCGTAAAGATGACGCTCTATCTGGCCCAGAACCGCGCGGCGAACGGAATTTTCAACATAGGTTCGGGCGAGGCGCATACCTGGAACGAGCTCGCTCGCGCAGTATTCGCCGCTCTGGGGCTGGAGCCGCACATTGAATACATCGAAATGCCGGAAGCCATCCGGGATAAATATCAATACTACACTCGAGCAGATATCCGGAAGCTGCGTGCTCGAGGTTACGCGGCGCGCATCACACCGCTGGATGCGGCGGTGCGCGATTACGTAGTCCAATACCTTAGGCCGGGGAAATCCCTGGGCGAGGAAACGGAATCCGCTGAATAGTTCACGTCATCGAACGATCGAGGTTTGCTGGCTGGTACACGGCGACTGCGATTTTCGCAATCATACTTCCGTGCGGGGGCCAGCGGCTCGGCGCAGAATCGTCAGATGGGACGGATGTCAAACGCCGGGAAAGTAGGGTTCGCGAATGACGGTGATGCGGCACCCGGGAAGGGTATCTTCCTCGACCGTGTCGAGAATCTTCAGCCGAATTCCAAACTGTTCGCAAGCTGCCCGGCTGGTCTCGTTAAAGAATAGGAACTCGCAGAAGCGGCCGCTGGCGCGGTATTTTTTGCGCAATGCAGGCAGGGTGTGCGTGTCGGTTCGATCGTTTCCGTAGACAACGGCCTGCTTCATATTGGTGTGCCTGAAATTAACGCGAGTTAATTGCTTCCTCAGCGCTTCGGCTAGGCGCAGACGCGGATTTCTATCGGGACCGGCGGCCTCCCAGGCGACTCCAACCACCGCGAAGGCGTGGGACGGGATGGGATTGGGAGCGGGCGAGGGGGCGATGCGATCAGCCGGATGCGTGAAATTCATGGGGTTGGCAACCGGAACGCTGCTCGGGCGAACTTCGGTTGCGGTCAATGTGGATGGTGCAACGGTGACGGCAGAGACCGCGATCGTGACGGGCACCTCAGGCGCAGGATCGGGCGCCGAAGATCGCGCGCGCCTGCCGGAAGAGCGCTCGGCACTTCTGACGGCGTCGAAAATGCGGCTCAAGGCAAATCTCCTGGGCGGCGGCTCAGGCGGCTGGCGAGCGCCTAAGTGAGAATCGCAAAAAAAAGGAACCGCAGGCAATAGGCCTTAATACCTAGTATTCAAGTACACAAGTTTTAGTGCTTCCCTGTTCGTTCAGGCAGCCGCAAACCGCATGGCCGGTGTAGATTGGACGTGGTGGAGGGCCATACCCGAACGGATAGACCGCAGATCCACGTTTGGTGTAGCGAGGCAACGTTTTATGTCCGCAACGAGCAGGAGCCAGGGCTTCGTATTGGTGGTCCTTTTCACAATGACCGGCGACGAGGGTGCGCGGTAAGGTGGCGTCGGTGGGAGCACGCCCATTGAAACCCCGCGGTGGTTTTCAAGCGGCTGATAAACCAGGCTTTCGGCTCCGGGGGCAATTCGTATTCGGGCGCGTGGCCTGGATTGTCTTTTTGGCGTTCGTTTTTTTCGCCCTCTGGGGCGGGAGCCACGCCGGGGCACAAACCATTACCGGTTCGCTTCACGGACAGGTGATCGACCAGTCGGGCGGCGCAGTGGCGAACGTTCCCATCGCCGTGACGGATTCGCAGGGTCAGACCACTATCGCCAAGGCCAACCAAAACGGTGTGTTTGACGTGAAGGATCTGGCGCCGGGCAGGTACACGGTGGACGTAAGCGTGCCGGGGTTCGCGGCGTATAAAAGAGAGGAGGTGCAAGTTGCCGCGGGCGAGACACAGCAACTTAATATTTCGCTTTCCATCGAACAACAAGAGCAGCAGGTGACGGTGACCGGAGAGGTTCCGATCCTCGATATTACGCCGTCAAACAACGCCAGCTCCGTAGTGATCTCGGGGAAAGAACTCGAAGCGCTGCCCGACGATCCCGATGAATTGCAGTCGGACCTCCAGGCGTTGGGGGGGCCCTCCGCAGGTCCCAACGGCGGGCAGATGTACATCGATGGGTTTACCGCGGGGCAGCTGCCCCCGAAATCGTCGATTCGCGAAATTCGGCTGAACCAGAATCCATTTTCCGCCGAGTACGACAAAGTCGGGTTGGGGCGGATCGAGATTCTCACGAAACCCGGGGCGGACAAATGGCACGGGCAAGCGTCGGTGAACGGAAATGCCTCAGGCTTGAACTCGAAGAACCCTTTCGCGGTGACCAAAGGCAGCTACGAATCGACGCAATTTAACGGCAACGTCGCCGGTCCGCTCAACAAGCATGCATCGATGTTCGTGAATGCAGACTTCCGTAATATTAATGACCTCTCCATCGTGGACGCGGCGGTTCTCGATCCCAACGCACCGTGCGTCGCGACCATTCCGTGCGGCGGAGCGCGTTTTAATGCGTCGGTCCCTTTCCCGCGCACGCGTGTGAACATCAGCCCGCGGCTCGATTATCAACTGGGAAAAAACAACACGCTTTCGGTGCGCTACCAGTATTTCCGAAACGAGCAGAAAAATGACGGCATCGGCGGCGACACCGGCGTGGCTCTGCCTTCCCAGGGTTACAACACGCTGACCCGGGAGCAGACGGTGCAGATCAGTGATACGCAGATTTTAAGCGCGAAAGTGATCAACGAAACGAGGTTGCAACTTTTGCGCAATGTAAGCCGCCAGACCGCACTCAACCCCGGATTGGCGAGCGTGATCGTGACCGGCTCGTTCCTCGGGGGCGGAAGCAACGAAGGAAACGTCTTTGGCAACACTAATCGCTACGAGCTGCAGAACTACACTTCGGTATCGTCAGGGAAACACTTCGTGAAGTTCGGGGCGCGGCTGCGCGAGGTGACCGACAGATTCAACTCCACGACGGGATTCAACGGCAGCTTCATATTCCCCAGCCTCTACGCGTATCAGAGCGGGCAAGCCAACCAATTTGTGGTTACCACGGGCAGCCCCAACTCGTCGACCCGCTTATTTGACGGAGGGCTTTACGCGGAGGACGACTGGCGCATACGTCCCAACGTAACGCTCAGTTACGGATTGCGATTTGAAACCCAAAATCACATCAGCGATCATGCCGACTGGGCTCCGCGCATCGGGATTGCCTGGGGCCTGGGCGGAGGAAAGACGCCGAAAACCGTGCTGCGCGCGGGCTACGGAATTTTTTACGACCGGTTTACCGACAACCTGATTTTGCAGGCGACGCGGCTGAACGGAAACATACAACAGCAGTACGTGGTCACCAATCCCGTTTGCCCCACCTCAACGGCGGTGACCAGCTGTTCGTTCGGCGAGTTGGAGGGCCTGATTACCTCGGTGTCGACGATTTATCGAATCGCGCCCAACCTGCACGCGCCGGAGATGATGCAGATCGGCGCGAGCCTGGAGCGGCAACTTTCAAGAGTCGCGAATGTATCGATTTCGTATATAAATTCGCGCGGCAATCATCAGCTGCTGACTAATAAC
>PLJR01000111.1 GCA_003140295.1 Acidobacteriota bacterium | reverse complement strand
TCGAAGAAGTCGACGCCTGCACCGGCCCCGCCATCGGCTGGCCCAAGTCTGCCACCTTTCGCACCGTCGATCTCGTCGGCATCGACGTGCTCGTTCACGTCATTCGCAATATCTACGAAAGCGTCCCCGGCCCCGGCCAGGGACCCAATAGCGACGAGTCTCGCGAACTTTATCGCGTGCCGCCGTTGCTTGAAGAAATGATTCGCCGCGGCTGGCTCGGCGAAAAAACCGGCCAGGGCTTCTACAAGCGCGTGAAACACGGTCCCGTTAAGGGGCCGGTCAGTCCCGGAAAGGGACTAGTAAAAGACGACGAACCGGAAATTCTCACCCTCGACCTCGCCACCATGGAATACCGCCCGCGCCAGAAAGCCCGTTTCGCCTCCCTCGAAAGCGTTCGCTCGATCGAAGACACGCGCGAGCGCCTCCGCGCTCTGCTAGCCCCGATTCTCGCCGCCCGGAAGGGCGACGAAAAAAGCTACCTAACAGGCGACAAAGCCCAGCAATTCCTCTGGAGCGCGATCTCCCAAATGTGCGTCTACGCCGCGCGCCGCATCCCCGAAATCTCCGATTCCGTGGCCGATGTCGATCGCGCCATGCGCTGGGGTTTCGGCTGGGAGCTCGGCCCCTTCGAGCTGTGGGACACGCTGGGCGTTGCCGCCATGGCCGCTCGGCTCACCCAGGAGGGCGTCACCCTTCCGCCGCTCGTGACGAAACTTCTCGCCTCCGGCAAATCCTCCTTCTACGAAAACAAAAATGGCGAAGTTTCCGTCTTCGACCTGGCCTCCGGCTCCTTCTCCAAACCGAGCGAGCCGCCCGGCAGCATCATCCTCAAATCGCTCCACGACCAATCCAGGGAAATCGCCGCGAATTCCGGCGCCAGCCTCATCGACCTGGGCGACGGCGTCCTCTGCTGCGAATTTCATTCCAAGATGAACGCCATCGGCGGCGACATCTCCGCCATGCTGCACGCCGGCCTCAAGCGCCTCGGCGCTGATTTCGACGCGATGGTCATCGCCAACCAGGCCGTCAATTTTTCCGTGGGCGCCAACCTGATACTCCTGCTCGTCGCTGCCCAGGAGCAGGAATGGGACGACCTCCACCTCGCCGTGCGCCAATTCCAAAACGTCAATCTCGCCATCAAGCACGCGCTGCGCCCAGTCGTGGTTGCGCCCCAAGCCCTCGCCCTGGGAGGCGGCTGCGAAGTCTGCCTGCACGGCGCGCGCATTCATGCCGCTGCCGAAGCCTACCTCGGCCTCGTCGAAACCGGAGTCGGCCTCATCCCCGCTGGCGGCGGATCGAAGGAAATGATCGTTCGCGCGAACGAACACGCCGAAACGCCCGCGCCCGCTCCCAGTTCGGCTGGCGGAGCCAATCCCGAGGCCGACCTCGACCTCTTCCACGCCATGAAGCCCATTTTCGAAACTCTGGCCATGGCCAAAGTTTCCACCAGCGCCGAAGACGCCCGCTCGCTGGGCTTTCTGCGCCCCGCCGACGAAATCTCCATGAACCGCGATCGCCTGATCGCCGACGCTAAAGCCACCGCGCTCGCCATGGTAGCCGCGGGATATCGCTCGCCCGCGCCTCCTCCCACCACACCAAGTATTCGCGTCCTGGGAGAACAATTAATCGCCGGCGCCAAGCTCGCCATCCACATGATGCTGCGCGGCGAATTCATCTCCGAATACGACGCGCACGTAGCCCGCCAACTAGCCCACGTCCTCGCCGGCGGCCCCCTGACTGAGCCTCAATTCGTCAGCGAGCAATATCTCCTCGACCTCGAGCGCGAAACCTTCGTCAGCCTCTGCGGCGAACCCAAAACCCAGCAGCGCATAGCCCACACCCTGAAAACCGGCAAACCACTGCGCAATTGAGACTTAGCTGTATCGGCGGCCGGCGTTCCCAGCCCCTGTCCTAAAGCGGACAGTATTGGGCTCGGCCTAAGTGTATTGTCAGGGCCAGTCCATTCCATCGGCTGAAGCGGAGGTGTTAATGATCGGCAACCCAAGAGAACGCTGGCAAGTACTGTGTGAGCAGGCCGCGAAGGAACCGAACTCTGCAAAGCTGTTGGCCATGGTGCGGGAAATAAATGACCTTATCGATGCCAAATATGCCCGCCCGCGCCCCGGTTTGCCGCCGGGTCCGGGCTCAACTTGCAACCCGCGCAATACGGGTCCGGGCTCAACCTGCAGCCAGCGCAATACGGGTGCGGACTCTAACCCGCGCAATACGGGTGCGGGCTCTACTTGGAGCCCGCGCAATATCAGTCTAACTTCTCCCAAAATCCAAGCCGTGACCCGGCCTTCATCCGGAGAAACTCAATAAGGGTGCAAAATGGAAGCCGAAAAAATCACGAATCCACCGCCCCTCTATTCTGCGTGGTTTGGAAAACCGGTATTGTTGGTGGTCGCTCTTCGTCAATGCCATCTCCCACTCCATTGCAGCATCATCGCCGAATCCAACACCTGCGTGCGTATCCGCATCCTGCCGGTTGGGTGGGAAATGGATGTCGAAAAGAAATTGATTCTGGCGGTCGAAGAACAATTTGGTCCCTCGAATAACTACGTAAATTGATACGACCGCGAGCGGCAATGGCAACGGGTGCGGGCTCTACTTGGAGCCCGCGCAATACGGGTCCGGGCTCTACTTGGAGCCCGTGCAATAACGGGTGCGGGCTCTACTTGGAGCCCGTGCAATTAAACGATCGCGCAGCAGTAAAAACCCGGTTCCACCTGCGCCGCGACTATGGTAATAGGGTAAATGCCATGAAAAAAAACAACGGGAAGTCAGCAGTACAAAAGTCCCCAATGCCACCTAAGTCCCCAGCCGCCTTCGATGCTCAGGCGTTCCTGGATTCCGCGGGCGCCGCGCGCCAGGTAGCCGAATTTCAAAGAAAAGAAATCATATTTTCTCAAGGTGACGAGCCCGCGAACGTGATGTACATCCAAAAAGGTGGCGTGAAGCTCTCGGTGGTTAACGAGGTTGGCAAGGAAGCTGTCGTGGCGATTTTGGGACCGGGTGAATTTTTTGGCGAGGGATGCTTGTCGGATCAGCCCCTGCGCATGGGCACGGCGACCGCGATCACGCCCACGACTCTGCTGGTTATTGCCAAAAAGGAGATGATTCGCGTTCTCCACGAAGAACATGAACTTTCCGACCGCTTCATTTCCTACATGCTTTCACGAAACCTTCGCACCGAGCAGGATTTGATCGACCAGCTCTTCAATTCCACCGAGAAACGCCTCGCGCGTACTCTTCTTTTACTCGCCCGCTACGGAAAGAACAGTCAGCCCGAAACCACGGTTCCCAAGATATCCCAGGAAACACTCGCGGAGATGATCGGCACCACGCGAAGCCGCGTCAATCTCTTCATGAATAAATTCAAGAAACTGGGATTCATTAACTACAATAAGGCCGGACTGCGCGTCCACAGATCCCTCCTAGGTGTAGTTCTCCACGATTAATCATCATCTCCACCTGGAGCGCGAAATCTTCATCAGCCTGTGCGCCCACAAAACTACAACGGTCTGCTGTTTTGTGGGTCGCGCATATCGTTTTAGTTCGCCGCCAGCGACTAGGCCTGATCGTTGTGGGTCGCGGCCAACGACTAGACCTCATCTTTGTAGGTCGCGGCTTCAGCCGCGACATAAACCCCGCCCCGCACGGGGCTTTAGCCCCTGACTCCGATTTCTCCCTGACAGCAAATCGTTGTAGGTTATGCCGGTCGGAAACCATTGAATCGACAAATAGCTTCTAGCGCCACGACCGCCGACGCGAGCGGCTTTACGGTCGTTGAGAGTGCGTCTTTAGCGACACGATTACTTAACGGTGGCAGTTTACAACCCATACGACCAGGATGTTTGTAGGTCGCGGCTTCAGCCGCGACATAAACCCCGCCCCGCACGGGGCTTTAGCCCCTGAGGCTCCGAGCCCGCGTGGGTCTGTGGCGTCAGCAGGAAGCCCCTCGGCATGGGCACGACTACTCGCTGAGTGTAATAAGGCTGGGAAATCTTCTGAATGAATGATTGCGGCGCGCCCGCAGCGAGCGAAAGTTCAACGTCGTTCCAGTCCTCTCCCACGGTGTTATCGACAACGGCCCAGCCCTGCAGCAGTGGCTTTGTGCCCGATGGACTGCCCAGGCCTGGCAAGACGATCCGGTAGGTCGTCTTCCAGACGGGGACTTCGCTGGTATAACTCACGCGGACCTCTCGCTCGCCGGTCCCTGTAGTGCTGAGCAGCAGGTGCCGGATATCTTCCTGGTGGGCGGAGTCGAGCAGCCCAAGCGCGCGAGCTAGCTCCTGCTCAAGCTCACGGTCAACAAAGCGCAGATTTGTGCCCGGCTCGAGTGCGAAGGAGGCACCTCACCGCGGTCGCCCAGCAACGAGATCTGGTCCAGGCTTACATCCGTACCTGCTTTGTGCTGCGTCTCATTCTGAACGCTTAGCAGCCGTCCGGTGAAAGCACCGGTGGCAGTCCGCACCTCCAGACGAGAGCCGCGCAATTCTTCCAGCAGTGACGTGAGCGTCGTCTTGGCTGCCACCGGCACGGGAAGCGACTGGAACTGGTGGCCGATCGGCTCCTCGGAATTATAGCTGGCGCCCACGATCCGGCCGCCGTTGAGGTCCAGGGCGGTAAGCGATTTCAGGACGTCATCGAGCTGGCTGCTGGTCAAGTCGATTTCAACGCCGGCATTGCCGCGCACAGTGCCGGCATGCTCGAAGTATCCGACGCCCGACTTGTAGAGAACGATCCGGCGAAGCGGGAGCTTCTGAGTTCCCGCACCATCAGCCACGGGCACGACCGCAGGTTTCCCCGGAGACGCTTGCGGATTCCTGGTCGTCTGTTGCGCAATTGCCAAAAGGCAAAGCGATGTAAGCGCCAGCAAAACCAAAAAGGATTTGTTAATGCGTCGAGCCGTGGATGATGTAAGCATTGGAGTCCTCCTCGCAATCATTTCTGCAACAGGCGGCAGACAAAGCAATAGAGGTCCGGTCGTGAGATACCGTTGCTTTGGGGCTTGCGCGGTGCGCAAGCTCAAACGGCATGACGTTCGACCTCATGCTCGCGTGGCTTCAGTGGCCTGTAGAGTTAGACACCGGAGGCTGCGCTGTGTTCCGCGAAGGGGAGGGATTTCCGGGATATTCCGGCGACAGCGGCTTTAAAGCCGCGGTGCAGCGATTGCTTATGTCGCGGCTGAAGCCGCGACCTACAACGAATCTCGTGACCAAAAGTTTAGTGCGCGTATTGATCGTCCACCAGCAGCACGTCCAGGGAGCGGAAGCGGTCGCGAAAGCTGATATGGCAATAGCGAAAAGCGTGCCGGTCTTGCGGTCGCGCCAATCCCGGACTCGGCTAAATAGCGCGGTTAACTTTAAATGAGGTTAACGGGGCGCTACTTGAGTTACCGACAGGTGCCTCGCGTATAAAAAAGACGGGCCGTGGGTGTTGCGTGGCAGACACATGACGGATTATCGGGAGGGCTAGGAACATTATTTGCTGTTGTACGATCTAACTGTGCTCGAACCTTCCGTAAAGGATTCAGAGGCGCCGGAGCGTTCCAACCATGTCGCGGGCCGTGTTGCCGGCGATGGTGGCGGCCGCGTGGGCGCGTTCTGCACGCAGGTGCTGTATCGGATTCCGCGTGTGGCGCGAGTGGCGGCACTGATCGGCCTTGTGCTGCTGGCGGTGCTGGGTGTGCATGCGTACCTGGCCGGCGGCTCCGCGGTTCTCAACCTGGTTTGCCGGCACAATCTTCGGGCGGCGGACCTGGCGGTGTACATCGACGGCAAGCTTAGCTACACGGAGCAACTTTCAGGGAGCGCCAAGAAACGCTTTGGTATCGTGGGGCCACGAGTCGCAAAAACATTCTCGAAGTCGTTGGTGGTCCCGTCCGGGGAACACACCGTCAACGTGCATTTGAAATCGGCAGCGGATGGATTTGACCAGGAGCAGATGTGCAGCTGGAATCTGCCGCCGGGAAAAGCGGGCACGCTGGTGATCGCGATGCAGCAGAACGGGATGTCGTTGACATTCCAAGGTTCTCCTGTGGCGCCGGCGGAAAGTGCCGGCTCGGGCTACCGCGACTCTGTGCGGTGGATCATGCTTACGGTAGGGGGCTCGGCGGTTTCAGCGGGCATCGGATTTATGGTTCAAGAATTTCTGCGCTCCAGAAAAGCGATTTAGGCGGTTCGCGGCGATTTTCGTTTTTTTGTGGTTATGAGCGAAGCCCAAACCTCACGCGTAAGAATGNNTGGCGCGGAGGGCGCGTCCAGGAGAGTGTCTTCGCGACTGGTTTACGTTCAGGCTGAAAGCACCAGCGAACGGCGGACGCGGGGAAGCCGGGCTAGGGCTCAACGGCGGGTTTTGATCGTAAGGCACCCTCAATCGCGGCAGGTAGATCTCTCGCGGCGGCAGATTTGGCCACGAAAACGTGGGCGCCTACCATACGGGCGGTAGTGGGCGTTTCGTACATGCTGAAAAGCACAATTTTGGTATCCGGCGAGGTTTGACGCAGTTCCTTCGTCGCATCAAATCCGTTCATAACCGGCATAGACAAATCCATAATCACAACGTCGGGGAGCAGTTCCGCAACCTTGGCCAACGCCTGCCGGCCGTCCACGGCTTCGCCGCAGATCTCAAATTGAGGGTATCCGGCCAGCAGAATGCGCAGGCCCATACGGACGATCTCGTGATCGTCAACGATAAGCACACGTGCAGTTTTCGTCATGCCGCCAAGCATTTTTGAGAAGGTCCATCCATTATTCACAAGCAGGAGCAAGAAGCCATACGGCTGACACTGTATCGTTTCCTTTGCCAGGGGGAAACAGGAAAACGAGAAATACGCGGGCGGCGATGCGCCTGCTACAGGCGGGGCTTTGCGCCGTGGACCAGCAGAGCGCCTTGTTCGCGGAAGGCACGGAGTTGGGCGGCGTCGCGGAACCAGCGGCCCTGATAGGTTTCAGGGGCAGGCGTGGGGTCGGGAATGCGAGCGTGCTGCACGCCGGCGAAGCCCGATTCTCGGAACATGGCCGACCAGTCGTCCGCCGAGAGCAGGTGGGCGGGTACGGTGAGGGCTTCGGCCCACTGATGAGCATGCGGGTTGTCGAGATAGTAATTGATGAGGAGCCAGGCGGAGCCGCCTTCGATTAATACGCGGAAAATTTCGCGCAGGGCGCGGCGCGGGTCGGGCCAGTAGTAGGCCGATTCGACCGAAATCACACGATCGAAAAAATTCGCGTCCCAGGGGATTTCTTCCGCTTCGCCGACGGCGAACATCACGTTATCAAGCTCGGAGTGCTTGCGGCGGGCGCGGCGAATCATTTGATCGGAGATGTCGATGCCGACGACGCGGCCCTCGGGAACCTGCTCGGCGAGCAGGCGGGCGAGCCAGCCGGCGCCGCAGCCCACGTCGAGGATATTGTCGGTGGGAGCGAGGCTCAGGCGGTCGAGCACGGGGAGGACGATGGGGAGATGGTCGTGCTCCATGCCTTCGCCGCGGCCGGCTTCGGCCCAGCGGTTGAATTCTTCGCGGAGGCGGTCGTTTTGCGCGGGTTCGGGCATTTGTTGGGCGAGCTGCTGACAGCGGTCGCACGCTGACGCGCAGTCTTCGCAAGGGCTTCGGAAAAGAGTGCACAGGCAGGAATGCCTGTGCTACCAAACCATCTTTAATTATAGCTGGAACGCGATAGGGCGCGAGGGGCGCGCGCATGGTTCGAGCGTTTGTGCAACTCAACCGCACGGAGCGTCAGCGGCGAAAGCCGCTGGTTGCGTACGCTAATGTCGCGGCTTCAGCTGTTTGATCTCATGACATCC
>PLJR01000026.1 GCA_003140295.1 Acidobacteriota bacterium | reverse complement strand
CTGTACCACTACCCACGCGTCTGCTAGCTTGACATTTTGCAGTGGAAGTTATAGTAAACACCTACCGTAGAGGGTTTTTTCGCGGGGAATCACCAATAATAGCTGAGGTGTTGTACATGAAATTGCGAGCGTTGTATGCACTCATAGCGGGCCTGCTGATCACGATTGCGTGGCTGGGCTTACGCGTTAATGCGCAGAACAAAGCGGCCGCAAAAGCTGCCGTGCCGAAGAGCGCGCTTGCGGCTGCCAATCCGCCAGCGTCGATCCCCACCTTTTCCAATGACAAGATTGCGCGCGAAGGGTTTTTTTATGTCGGTGGAAGCTACGTCGGCGAGCCTGGGAAAGAAGTGATGCATGGCGCCATGTACGTGGAAGTCTGGGTACCAAAACAGATCCAGCATCCCTATCCCATTGTGTTTTTCCATGGCAATGGACAGACCGGGACCATCTGGCGGCAGACGCCGGACGGGCGGCCGGGATGGGCGTACTACCTGACCGGTCAAGGCTATGTGGTTTACATGGTGGATTATCCGGCGCGAGGCCGCTCGGCATACGTTCCCGGAGTTGACGGCATGCTGGGAATCCGCACGGCCCTGCAGCTCGAGCAGATTTGGACCGCGCCTGCAACTTCCGGGGGCGATTTCCCGCGCAAGAAGCTCTACACCCAGTGGCCCAGCGACTCGCCAAAGAAAGGCATGATGGGAGATCCGGTGTTCGACGATTTCGCGAGGGGGCAATTGCAATTCGTGGCCAACCAAGCCGAATTGACAGTACCCGCGGGCGTCGCGCTGCTCGACAGGATCGGCAGCCCGATCATCTTGCTCACCCACTCGCAAGGCGGGGGAATGGGTTTCAATGTAGCGGACCAGCGGCCTAATTTGGTGGCAGGGATGGTCGCGATCGAACCGGGAGGCCCGCAGATCGGCAACGTGGACACGGCGAAGGTCGAGTACACACGCGTAAATCCCAATTCCTGGGGCCTCACGCCCATGCCGATGCATTACGATCCGCCTTTCAACAGTCCGGCGGATATCAAGGTTCACTTGGTGCCGTCAGAGCGGCCGGGCGATGAAGTCGGGTGCTATTTGCAGGACGAGCCGGTCCACAAGCTTACCCCACTCGAACACATGCACGTGCTTTCCATCTCCGCCGAAGGCACCTACCACCGCGCTTACGATCCGTGCATTCCGAAATGGCTCAACCAAGCAGGCGTGAAGGATGATTTTGTGCGGCTCGAGGACGTGGGCATCCACGGGAACATGCACGAGATGTTCCTCGATAAGAATAGCGATCAGATCATCAAATTCATCGACGACTGGCTGCAGAAAAACGTGAAGTAAACATCCATTGCGCGGGGGTTGTCGTGAGTGCGCGATGTTCCCCGCGCAACTACCCTTCCAGCCGATAGCCCTTCCACTTCGCCGCCAGGCAGTTAAACCGCGTGGGTTAGAATTTGCTCCAACTGAACGAGGTTGAATAATATGGCCCCGCCACCATCACGTTCGCCAGTGCATTGTCATAATGGACAGGTGCCTTGGAGCCTTCGAGGAACGTATTGCTGATGATGCTCCCGTACATTCCCACAGCTGCACCCGTCGTTTCCACTAGGGCGTTTGGTGCGTATATGGCCGACGCAACCGGCGCGCCCGTGCTCGAAATAGTTGCGGCTCCGGCGTAGACAATCTGCAGATTAGCAGGGATCCCGCTGAAAGCGGTTTGGGAACTGCCGCAAGTGGCGGCACCATATGCGGCCGGGTTGCCCGTAATCCCGCCGGAGCACAAATTCCATCCGCTCAGGCCACCAGCGTTCACCACGGTGCTTTCGTCGTCGTAACCTTGTCCGGCAACATTCAATACCACCGGCCCGGAATCTACGACGATCTGGCCATCTTTGGCAAAATTGAGGCTGTTGAGGTCGTAAGTTCCGGCGGAGAGGTGCACGACATCAGCATTGTCAATTTGTAGGTTTCCATAGTCTCCAGGTGTTAGCGTAAAAACATTGACGGTTGTACTTCTGCCGTTATCAAAAATAGTTGCAGTGGCCGGACTATTTTTCGTGCAGCCAGAAACAGAACTACAAGACGTGCTGACATCTTGGGCGGTCGTAAGCAGGGTGGTCGCGGGAGGAACGGGGGGCGGATAACACGGAGTCGTCGAACAACCCCACGGAAGTGGGAAGGTTAAGTTCGCACTCAACCTGCTGGTGCCCGAATACGTACCGCTACTCGTGATCCCGGCGGGGCAGGCCCCTGCGGTAATGTTCGGGGCCGAAATAGTCCCTTTGATAGCCGCGCTAGAGCCCAACGTAACATTCCCATTCGCGGCAATATTTCCGCCACTTGCCTGCGAGTTCGTCACGCTGTAGGGTCCATTACTCGAATTGTAGCTATCCGTATAGTCCGTGCCTGCAAAGTTGATAGCTTTACACGCCGAAGATGTCGCCGCGACGGCATACGAGAAGACCGGTGTGCCCGTTCGCTGGATGTTCATAACCACTTGCACCTGCGCGTTACGAATCCCCGGGACATTGCCCTGAGAGGTGATCTGCCAGGTCTGTATAGCTCCGCCAGTTCCTCCCAACCAGGAGACCGCGCCGCCAGGAGTCATGTTGAGTAACGTAGCGGTGACCTCATAGCTGGCAGGAATACCTACACCAGGGACGGAAGCATCCTTCAACGCAGCACTGAAGGCGGTTTGAACCGTGGCGTCGGGATAGTTCGCGGTCACTCCGGTCATGGCGGAGAGGATGACCGTGTTGTGAGTGGCGGCATCCTGAACAGGGTACTTCGTCGTGTCGTAAGCCGACATCGTGGGAGCCGAATAGTTGTAAACCAGCCAGTTCAAGGTATTCTGCGCCCCAGCTTCAGCTGCGTATCGAGCTTGGAGCATCCTTTGATAATTGGAGGACGACCAGTTCTCCGCCTCGGTGGCGAAAATCAACGCAGCGGCCAAGGTGGAAAGCACCAGCAGCGTCAGTAAGGCGAACAATAGCGCTACCCCGCTTTGGCGATTTCTCGAATACCGATTTGGTGACATGGCGATTCTCGCCCGCGCATTCATTTATAGTTTCCTTCTCCGCTAAGACATCGGGACGCTCGATGGTTTGGGTTGCAAGAGGCTCGCGATACCGGCATTTCCCAAGGTGAGGCCCATCTGAACGTTCCGTGGGACTAGATCCAAGGCCTGCTTCGTGATGGTAAGGAATGACCCAGTGACCGGGTCACGGGATGAACTTTGCACCGTAAGGGTAACTCCGACCTGGGGAACAAATGTGTAGGTGGTGCCAGCTATGGTGGCTGTGGGAAGCGGCGAGGGAAACTGGAAACATGCCGTTCCACCTGGATTGGGCATGACGTTGTCCACCAGGACGCTGGACGCGTTCTTCGACGCCGAGGATATTAGTGTGATCGACCTCGTCAGTGTGCCGGGTCCTGGCGATTGATTGTTGCAGTTGTACTCGACGTAGACCAGGGTGCCGTCGCCGTTAATGTCGCCGACGAGTTGGAGTTGGTTAGCGGTGGAAGTGCTTAGTACCCCTTGCGGAAACACGCCTGTTGCATTAACCACCGCTCCACTGCTGTGGTTTTTCCCGAAAATGCCGGAGATGTTATTTGAACTTATCGCCGTGATGGGCACTACTTCCTGGTTCGAGCCAATGTCCACCATCAGTTTTTCGCCAACGAAGAGGCTTGCCGTGGAAGCAACAGAGACGCTTTGCGACGCAGTACCGGCGGTGACCGCTGCACTCAAAGTGGTTTGCTGGCTCGAGCTAGAGGACACCAATCCAGCCTGTCCGATCTCCTGTGTCATCAGGTCGATGGCGCTGCGCGTGGTATCGTGGATGTCCGCGGTTAACTGCGTGCGCTGATAGGCGCCAAGGTAGTAGCTGAGTGCCGAGAACACCCCAGCGGCAATGACTAACAGGATGCTGATGCTTGCCAGGAGCTCCAGCAGGGAAAATCCACTCTCGTTTTTTCGTCTTGCTCCGAGCATGAATATCCTATGAGGTATTCGATTTCGTGCAAACCAGCGTAGTTGACGGCGCCAATCCGTTCCCTGTCCAGCCCTTCGCCGTAGTGAGGACTGTGATTGTTTTGAGATTCCCCCCGGTGTTGGTTGAAATTGTCCACTGCCGCATGAAGCTGGCGCCGGCCGAGCTGGTCTGCTGGGCTCCGGCGTCCAGATAGTCGACATAATTGGCAACCGGGGAGGCCGGAGTAATGCCGCCGACCGTGGCGCTGCCTGCCATCGTACCGCCAAGCCCGGCGCCGCCCGTCGAGGCGGTGGGATACACAGTGGTGTTTGAGGAAGCATCGTTGAAGGAAAGCGCCAAGAGCTGCTCCATCTTGTCCTGACCGTAGACGGTCGTGCGGGTGGCAGTTTCGCCTTGCCGCGAATTCTGCGAAACGGCCACTGTGAACAAGTTCAAGATTCCGCAAACTCCTACCAGCAATACAATGGCAGCGATCATTGTTTCGATCAGAGTCACGCCGCACTGAGTCCTTCGACTGCAGGACGGTCGGATCATAAGGAAACCCATGCTCCCCCGTTATAGTGGTAAATCTTGGTGTGCCCGCTCAAAGTGGCGCTAACCGCGTAGGCATGCCCGTCGTTGTCTGCCAGATAGATTGTGTCGTTGGCGGTCGGGGAGCCGCCGCTGTCGATGGGGATACCCCGAGAATTGAAAGTTACCGTTGCGGTCTGCGTCGCCGTGGTTTGTCCTCCCGCTGGACCGCTCGAGGAACCGAAGCCGAACGATATGCCGGAAGACAGGTACTGCTTGCCTCCTTCAGCCGTAAAAGTGGTGCAGCTCGAAGTCGCTTTGGCGGCGCAGAGTTTCAGGCTATAGGAGTTCGGCGTCACTGACGAGTTGACCGCAACCTCGGCCCACGTAAAATCCGTGCCCGCCCGGAGACGAGCAAGCGAAAGCTCGTGCGCCAGACTACGAGCGTCACCAAGCAAGCGATTGGTTTGCACCATCTCCACCGCATAGGGAAT
This sequence comes from Acidobacteriota bacterium, assembly GCA_003140295.1. Taxonomy (GTDB): domain Bacteria; phylum Acidobacteriota; class Terriglobia; order Acidiferrales; family UBA7541; genus Palsa-189. The sequence goes on along the minus strand of PLJR01000026.1, from coordinate 231 downwards.
CGCCGACCCTACAAGTATGAGGAAAATCGCGACGACCACGCAGATTTCCACTAGCGAGAATCCGGTCGATCCTTTCGGGGCTTTGGAGTTATCCATATTCAATTCACGATTCATAGCCGTCTAAGACCAAGTGTTCGACAACCCGATGTAGCACTGTTTTTCGGGGGTGGCCCATTTTTGCGTTTGCGCCCGAAGAGGGCGCTACAAAAACGGCGCAAAAGTGGGGCTTTT
>PLJR01000313.1:1911-4949 GCA_003140295.1 Acidobacteriota bacterium | reverse complement strand
GCTTCCTCCCCTTTGGCGGACGCCAAACGCGGCGCCGAGTATTACCTCTTGCCCGCGCGCTCCATCCTGAACAAGTGCGACTCCGAAGACGTGCCCTTCACCTGGACGGTAAACCCCTATCGCGGGTGCGAATTCGGCTGCAAATATTGTTATGCGCGGTACACCCACGAATACATGGATTTGGATGGTGGAGAATTTGAAACCAAGATTTTTGTGAAGGACGATGCCGGCGGCCTGGCCGCCCGTGAACTGGTTTCGAAAGCCGTTCGCGGCGAGCACATCGCGATTGGCACGGCGACCGACCCCTATCAGCCGGCGGAACGGGAATTTGGCGCGACGCGGGCCATTCTCGAGCAGATGGCTTTGCAGGACGGGCTGCGCATCTCTATAACCACGAAGTCCAATCAAGTGGTGCGCGATATTGACGTTCTGCAGCGCATTGCGGAGCGCTCCTCCATCTGGGTGAATCTGACGGTTACGACCCCCCGTCCGCGCCTCGCGCGCCTGCTCGAGCCTTTGGCGCCCAGGCCTGACTTGCGAATCAGGGCTATACGCGCTTTGCGCGACGCCGGCCTGCCCGCGGGAATGTTCGTCATGCCTGTTTTGCCGGGACTCACCGACGGTGAAAAGGAGCTGGACATCCTGGCGCGAGAGGCGCGCGACGCGGGTGCCGATTGGTTCGCCGCGAGCGTGCTGTTTTTGATGCCGTCGTCGCGCAAACAATTTTTTCCGTTCCTGGCGGAGCGATTTCCGCGGTTGGCGCGACGCTATCAGGATTGGTACGCGCGCGCAGGTTACGCCCCGGAAGCCTACCGCGCAGAGATTGCCGCATGCGTCGCCAGTCTTCGCCAGAAGTACGGACTGCGCGCCAGGCCGCCCGAAATCCAGCGCGGTTCGGCCGAGCCGCGCCAACTGACGCTGGCGCTGTAGCAATCGGCGTGCGGCGCCCGGCACGCGCCGAACCACCGAGCTTCGGTCGATTTGTGCCGCCAACTAAACGCGGTGCGGCCTACGGCAATCCCGGCGGTGCAATCGATAGCCCTCTCTAGCCTGGGGAAGCCAACTATCGGCTTCCCAAATCGTGTCACCGAAGCGGAAGGTTTCTTCTCTTCTCGCCCGATCTTGCACTGTTTTTCGGGGGTGGCNNGAACGACGCAAAAGTGGGGCTTTTTCCGAGCGCTACAACTGCAAACCGCCGCAAATAGTTACGCGGCGACCTCTAGATAAAGCCACTCATTCTCGGTGGCCTTCAATTGGTGAACGCGGCCCTCATCGGTGTAGAGAAAATAGCTTCCGTCGGGAACAGATCCGCCCCGTTCAAAGTGCACGTGCACTTGGTCCACCGCGCGGGACGCATTCCTCTGCCCTGCTTGGGTTCTTCTCTCCTCACCGGAATGCCGAAACGCACCTCGTAAGCGATACCATCGACTTGGAACCAGACGCCCTCGACCTATTGCAGACCTTACGGAAAAATTATTCGTGAAAGTTCCGGCGCTATCTCCTCCGCGGAAGGGAATTGCGTCCGTAGGAACCCGAGGAAAATGCGCGCGCGAGGGCGGCCATTGGTGCGCACCCGCGCCATCCGTGCCAGGAAAACCAGCAGATAGAAAATTTCCACGTCCTTCAGAGCCGTAGCTCCGGGGCGTTCGCTCTCCTGCTTCTTACTGTCCTGCGCGCAATTGGCGAGTGCCACATAGAGTCCGTTCGCGATGGAGTCGGCGGGCGGCTTTTCGTAATAGATGCCCGAAGAGAGCGTGCGGTACGTCTCCGCCAGCGCGGATACGGCGGTCAGAATGTGGAGGTCGGTTAATTCGCGCCGCTCGGCCGCAAACCTGAGGATGGCGTATCCCAGCCGCGACATCACGGGTTCGTGTTCGTAGATCAGCTTGGACGAAAACTCAATCGTCGGAAACGGCGCTTCGTTCTGCGCCAGAGGCTTTTGGTGTTCGCCTTCATAGCGGTGCGCGGCGATCAGATAGGAGCAGTCGCCCGGGCAATCGAGAGTCACCTCGCGTTCGGTGCCGCAACAAACCGCGCAAATTGTTTCACCCTTTGCGGGACAGTACCGTTCCGGGCGGCGTTTTTCGCAGATAGGGCAAACACCCCGTTTGATCATAAAATGACGATCATAAAATGTCGGTCATAAGATGGCGGCGATTCCAGGAAGGCTCAGCGGATCACTCGCGCACGCCCGAAGCCGCAAACCAGCCGGAAAGGGCCGCTGCCACTTCGCGCCCTTCCTGCCGCGCGCAACGGGTGCGAGCTCTACTTGGAGCCCGCGCAATAACGAGTCCGGGCTCTACTTAGAGCCCGCGCAATAATTGGTCCGGGGCTGTACTTGCAGCCCGCGTAATAACGGGTCCGGGCTCTGCTTGAAGCCCGCGGGATAGACGCGTGCGGGCTCGCTCTACGGCAACTTACTTCAACGACCTCGGATCCGAATCGTTTCTCGGCGACACCTTTTCGAGCGCGGCCATCAGCGTATGCGCGGCGGCCGGCATGGGAACGGCGTTCGAGCGCACGATCTCGGTCGCGCTAACCTTTTTCCCATACAAGTCCTCGTTGCCGTTGTTATCGGGGCGGACGGTCGAGCCTTCCAGCGAAACGCCGGCGAACAGTCCGCGCGCCCGCGAATACGTCAGTATTTCGGCGCGCAAAGTAATGTCGGTGTCGGCCTCGGCCAGGCGCCCCTTGGGACCTGCGGCTGCCGAGGCGTCCGCTCCCAGTTTCACCTTACTCTTCAAAATCGCCGTAGCGCCGCGCGGGTTCATGACCAGCAGAATGAAATCGGTGGCCTGGGCGCCCAGTTGGAATCCCACGCTGCCGCCCTCGAGCGCGATCATCGTCGGCGAGCTCCACTTCCCATTAAAATGCTCGCCCGAGCGGCAAGTCATCGCGCCGCGTCCATAGCTGCCGCCCACGATAAACGCGGCCTTGAGCACCGAGGGGATAACGATAACGCATTCTGCTTTGTCGATCAGAGTCTCCGGAATATTTTCCGGAATATTCAGAATTTCCTCCATCACCATGCCGCAATT
>PLJR01000313.1:0-1891 GCA_003140295.1 Acidobacteriota bacterium | reverse complement strand
CGCGCTCCCATGATAGGTTCTCTCCGGAGCCCGCGCAAGCAGGCCTGCTCTGCGCGCCCGGGCAATCCGCCCGTGCAATCCACGCGAATACGATGCTCGCCAGCGAACACCGGGTACCGCGCATGGTCTATAATTCAGCGCACGGGTGCGGGCTCTACTTGGAGCCCGCGCAATAAAGAGTCCGGGCTCTACTTGGAGCCCGCGCAATAATCGTGCCGCGGATGCACATAAATCACGGGACCGCGCAAGCTTCCATACGCAGCGAGCGCCGGCCTGCGCTCGTGGCGGCTTTACTGGCGCTGGGTCTGGGCGGCGCTTTCCTCCCCCAAGGCGTGTGGCCGGCCCCGCCGCCACAGGAAAATTTCAGTCGCGCAGACGTCGCGCGATTTCAAGAACGCGCGAACGCCGCGCTGTTGTCGAGCGGTGCGGCTAAGGGTTACTGGGGTGTGCTGGTTACCGATGCCGACACCGGCGAAGTTCTTTATGCGCTCAATCCGGCGCGGTATTTCACTCCCGCGTCCAACGTGAAGCTTTTCACCACCGTGCTGGCCCTGGCTGCCCTGGGCCGCGATTTTCGTATTCATACCACCATCGAAACCCTGGGCCACCTCGACCGCTCCGGCGTTCTCAGAGGTGACTTGGTGTTGGTCGGGCGCGGTGACGCCAACCTTTCTAACCGCACCTTTCCATATTCGGACAAGGCCCCCAGGCTAGGGCCACCCGAAACGGTTCTGGCCGCGATGGCCGATCAAGTCGTCGCCGCGGGCGTCAAGCAAATCGACGGCGACGTCGTGGCCGATGATACGTACTTCGTCCCGGCGCGATTTCCGCCCGGCTGGACTGTGGATGACACCGTGTGGAGCTACGGTGCGGCGATTTCAGCTATTTCAGTAAATGATAATTCCCTGAATATCGAAGTGAAGCCCGCCGATCGCGCCGGCGCGCCGCTGCGGTACCGCGTCGATCCCGCGTCCCGCCTTTACGACGTGCGTAATGAAGCCACCACCACCGCGGCGCGCACTGAGCCGCAGTTGCGGCTCTCGCGCGATCCCGAGTCCCGCGTCTTCGTTCTGGGTGGCAACTTGCCCGTCGGAGCGGCGCCGCGAGAATTGTCGGTTGCCGTCACCGAGCCCGCGGAAAACGCCGCGGATTTGCTGGCGCGGCTGCTGGAAGCCCGCGGAATTCGCATATCGGGACACCCTCGCGCGAACCACCCCTTAAACGTTGCGGCCGGCCAGTCCACGACGCCTCCACCCTCATCACCCACCATCCTGGCCGACCACGTTTCTCCGCCGCTGATCGAAGATGTGCTCCTCACCAACAAAATCAGCCAAAATCTCCACGCCGAAATGATGCTGCGCGTCGCCGCGCGCGAAAAGGGCGGGGCCGTGACCCTTGATGATGCCGTGAAATTCGCCGCCCAGTTTTACCAGAGTATTGGACTCGCACCCGACGATGTGCTTCTTGCCGATGGTTCCGGACTTTCGCGAAACGATCTGGTCACCCCGCAAAGCGTCGTCCAATTGTTGGCCTATGCCGTGCACCAGCCCTGGGGCGAAGATTTTGTCACCAGTCTGCCCATCGCCGCGGCCGACGGGACGATTGCCGGCCGCATGAAGAGCACCTCCGCCGCGGCCCGCATTCGCGCGAAATCCGGCACCTTCGATCGGGTGGACTCGCTATCGGGCTACGCGACCTCGCTCGCCGGCGAGCATCTGATCTTCTCAATGTTCGGCAATAACATCGGCACGCACAACCGCGATGCGGCAGCCATTCTCGATGCGCTATGCGTGGCGATGGTCGAGGAATTGGGGGCGGCCTCACCGCCGCCCGGACCGCCATCGGACCCGGCGTCCGGTCCCGCGCCGAGCCCCGCGCCGAACCTTGACTC
>PLJR01000391.1 GCA_003140295.1 Acidobacteriota bacterium | reverse complement strand
GCACGCTTCCAATTGCAGTGGGCTTCGGGGCAGGTGCTGAAACGCGGCGCCCGCTGGGTGTCTCGGTCGTCGGCGGGCTAGCTTTCTCACAAATCGTGACACTTTTTCTCACGCCAGTCGTTTACATTTACATGGAACAGGCAAAGCAGTGGGCATCAGGCGTATTTAGCCGCAAGCGTCCCGATCAGCCCAGTTTGGCTCCCTCTTCCCCCGGACCTCTGGCCGACGGTCCCATAGGAGCGCCAGTGGCGCGCAGTTTAGCCCCAAACCTGTCGGAGTTAGGCCGTTCAGGCCATCAGTAAGGATTCTCGCATCTTTGGACGTCGATACTCTGCCGGCATGCTGAGCCCTGGCTCATCGTTCCGGTCGCGATTGCAGTGATTTTCGCGCTTCTTTATCTCACCTTCCATTCAAATAAACACCCTTGGTAGCGGTGATTTCAACGTGGATCGAATTACTGTTAGGCGGAGGACTAACATTGCCGCCTGGAAACCGCGTCACTGACGGAAACAGTCCAGAGAAAGGCGCCTCGTCTGAAGGCCCGGCCGCGGTCTGGGTGGAGGGCAGTCGCAGCTTGACCCTTGGTGTGCGCTACGCGCTGGTGGTGAGCACTCCCGGGTCTTCCGCTGCTTATATATAGGCGCACGCGCTGGCTCGGGGGTAGGTTGAATGTTGAGTTACGCAACCTTTTGCGGTGACATGGCGTCACCAAAAGCCAACGGTTCCGTTGGGTCCAGATCAGAAGGGTAAGGTTAGCGATGCCCGGCCGATGATCTCGCAGACCCGCCCGAGTGGGGAGCGGAACTCATTCCGGTCCCGTGTGCCGAGACGTTAGCCGGACTTGCCGACGGGGTTGCTAAGTTTACCGTCCCTCCGCTTGCGCTTCCGCGCGTCCCGCTGAAGCCTGCTCTGAATCCGCCTGACACACCTGCCATCGTTCGCGGCGCAGGCATAGAATGCGGAGCCAGGAGGGATGGCGGCGTTGAAGCGATCCGCGCCGAGCGCGATTGCAGCGTCATTCCGCCGGGCGCTCGGAGAGATGCCGGGCCGCTTGGGAGGCGGGCTTGCGAAACAGGAGCGGACTGGTTAAGAGTGCCGACGTTTGCGGACCCGGTTGGCCGAGCGATGGCTTGCACCCCGGGACCGGCCGGCAAGGCGAAGCCGGACGCGGGAGCGGAGGCCACCCGCATCCCTGTGGTGGTCCCCAGGGGAACGCGGTCGCCTGCCGTGATGGCGCCGCCCGCCCCCCGCGCGGCGAGAATTACTATTGGAGTGGGAGCGGATTTAGCTGACCTGGAAGATGGCGGCGGCACAATGGTGGGAGTCCATCCCAATTGATTGTTCACGTGCACCCAACTTGCTGTCGCAGGCTGCCAAGATCCCGGGCCGCGTGGCAACCACGCCCAGCCGATTCCGGGAGCATTGACCCATGCGCCAAAATGATAAGGCAGCCAGCCCCAGGGCTCGCTGCTCACCCAGTTCCATCCCGTACCGCCCATGAACATCCATTGTCCGCTCACGAAGGGCATCCAGTTAGCCCCCACGCCGTAAGGCATCCAGGCAACTCCATAACCGGGAAGGTAGGACCACAAACCGAAATTGTAAAGGTCCGCGAAGCCTTCGATGTAGTTCCTGCTGTCGAGAACGTCAGAGGTTCCGTTCTGCGCGTAGTTCACAGCGGTTTCGCGCTGGGAAACCCATTTGTCAAAAGCGTCAGGCGGAGGATTGCTTGCAATCTCGGGCGCGCTGGTGCCGCCTGTCTCCTCATGCAGCGTGCGACCGCTGCCCAGAAGAGATGTCGAGCCTAAGCCAGAAGCAACCTCAACTTTTCCGTGGAATACCGTCACCCAACTCTCAGCAGGAGATGCATCCACGCGGAAACGTCCGCTGCGAGGCACTTTCACATTCAAATCGGAAGTGGACACGGACACCGCATCGCTGCGCGAAAGCTTTGCGCTAATAATGGCGGTTCCTTGCGAAACAGTAAGCCGAGTGATACGGCCCCCGTTCACTAGCGCCAAAAGCGTGAATTCTACCGTCGAATTGGCTCCGAGGCGCACCGCCAACGAGTCTTCAAATTCCAGCTCGGCGTACCCATTGCCCGTGCGCAGCGCGAAGCCTTCTTGAATCGGCAGGTTCATGTCCGCGTCCTGCCACGACTCTCCCGACCGCTGATATTGTACACTTCCTTCGACGAAGCTAAGACGTACAATGCGAATATTGCTGTAATCCTGGCCTTTCGCGGGTTGTGCGGCGATGAGGAAACCTATTGTCAGCAAGGCCCAAGGGAAAGGAATAAGGTATTTCATACGACCTTACGCGGGAGCGACCTTGACAGTCACTAGTCATGGCGGCCTCGATTGGCACAGACACTCCGTGACAAAAATTCTTAGGGCTTAGCTTCTAAAACTCATATGCTTCCGACCCTTACATAGAGCGGCCAGCTTTTGCGCAGCACCATAAGTTCACATTTCGCCTCAAGTCTCGGCGTGCGGAAACCTTTTAGGCAGGCGGACCTCGAATATGTCCCCTCTAATCTGGGCTGCGACTGCAGATAGATCTACGTCTATAGGTAGACTGAAGGAAAAAAAGAACGGCTTGGAATGACGCAACTCCAGTTCTGGTTTACCGGACAACTTCTCTTCGGCTGTGGGCATTCCGCAGATCCTCAAGCGCTGCGGTTCCACACTGATCCTCAGGTCTTCGCAGCAGTATCCGGCCACGTCAAAGATGGCAATGATGGCATCGCCGGCATCCTCTAGCTCGAAGGGAGCTGGCTGAAGTACTTCAGATTCAGCTTGATACCAATCCTCCCAGTCGTGGCCGTGAGCGTTCCCGCGGTTCTCGAATTTCTCATAAGCGCGTCGCCCAATTAAATCAAAGGTGCTCTCCATGTATTTGTAGATCTCGTCTGCGGAAACGAACAAGTGATGGAAGTCGCTCTTCTCCGTTTGCGTCGTGAGTACCGATTGCTGTTTCATATCGTCTGCCGCCTTCCTCATTCTCAGAGGTATCGTCGACACACCCCGTCGCGGCTAAGAACCGAAACATGGCTGTCGAACATTGTTCTTCCCTTTAAGCCCGTCGGTGACGGTCTCCAGCTAAGAGCAATGCCTTTTTGAGGAGAGCAATCCCGCTGCCAGTTTCTATGGACGCAATAGAATTCCATAAGTACCTTCTAGCGAGTGTGATTCAACTGTCGCCCAGCATGGCCACTCAAATAAGCGTCGAAATGTGCACAAAGCAAATGGCACGTGAGAATAAAGCGAACGCATGTGATGCATTCGCCTCTCCTCTTCGTGTCGCAGACAGTTGCTGGTTACGCGCGGATTCGGCGGAACATTAATCCAACTTTGGTCACTAACGTTATACCTTTTGACTTAGACAAAACGCTGCCTTAGAGGATCGGTAATTAAAGTCAACAACGTACTTGTCATTGCAACGCCCCACGAACTCGATCGTTTGCCGACCCGCAAAAAAGTCTCATCCGCCCGCTCGGCATCCTTGGCATCGCAATCGATGGCAAAATCGCCGGGCGGTTGCTTGAACTCCGCGATCCCTACGGCATTCTGGTTGTGGCCCGCTCTGCCGACGCCAGCGTGCTATTCCTCAAGATGGTAGTCGGTAAGCTTTTTGTAAAGGAGACGACGATTGATCTGCAGGCGGTCTGCCGCCTCAGACTTGTTCCCGTTGGAGTCTTTTAGAGCATTCTTAATCAGGAGCTTTTCCAATTCTGCGATGGCCTTGTGGAAGGGAAGCAATAGAAACTCCACTTCGTCATGACTAGGATCGCGTTCGCGCCCAGCTCCAATCGACATTGGGAAGTGGCCAGGCATCACGACTCGGCCTCGCGCCATTAGAACTGCCCGCTCGACCATATTCTCCAGCTCCCGGACGTTTCCAGGGTACGAATACATTTGGAGCATGAGGATTGCGTCGTCCGAAAAGCCGACGGTCGGAAGGCCATTTCTTTCGCTGTATATTCCCAGGAAGTGTTCGGCCAACGGTACGATATCTGACCGCCGCTCTCGAAGCGAGGGCACCGGGATTCGGACTACGTTCAAGCGATAGAACAGGTCCTCGCGAAACACCTTTTCGCGCACGCAAGCTTCGAGATCGCGATTTGTTGCCGCAAGGGCACGAAAGTTGCCGTACACCGTCTCCGTGCCGCCTACTCGCTCATATGTGTGTTCTTGTAGAACTCGCAGAAGCTTTGACTGGAGGCCGGGAGAAAGCTCGGCGATTTCATCTAGAAAGATGGTTCCACCTTCTGCCACTTCAAATCGACCAGTCTTCCGACCGACCGCACCGGTGAACGCCCCTCGCTCGTGGCCAAAAAGCTCTGATTCCAACAGGCCTTCTGGCAAAGCGGCACAGTTGACGACAACGAATGGCTTGTCTTTCCGCCGGCTATAGGCATGGATGGCTTCGGCCACAAGCTCTTTGCCGGTGCCAGACTCGCCGCAGATCAGGACTGTGGAATCAGTCTCCGCGACTTTCCCGATCATCTTGAAGACATCGACCATGGCACGGCTCGACCCGATGAGCCGACCGGTCGCAGCCACTCCGTTCCGGCCAATCTGTGCGCGCAGATGTGCGACTTCGTGATTTAATGACGAATGTGCCAGGGCTCGTTCTGCTGTCAGCGAAATTTCGTCCAGGTCAAAGGGTTTTGTGACGAAGTCATATGCTCCGAGCCGAACAGCTTCAATCGTGCTGTGGCTGGAGCCGAAAGCCGTGATCACGATGACAGGTATCGAATCGAGCCTCGGATCTTTGCGCATGTACCGAAGAATTTCTTCCCCACCCATAACAGGCATCTTCCAGTCAGTAAAGACCAAGTCCGGCGCCGACGCTCGGAGGAGTTCGACCGCCTCGATCCCATCCGAGGCCTCTAGAATGTCGTACCCTCGAGCGGCAAGAATCTTAGCCAGTGTCTTCCTGAGGTTGTCCTCATCGTCGATGATGAGAATTGTCTCATTCACGGTATCGTTGGTCCCTTTAAAGAATTGTTACCTCGCTATTGCGAAAGGGAAGGAGTATGCGAATATTTGTACCATGGCCTTCGCTACTCTCTACATGAATTTCGCCATCGTGGGCGCGCACTAGCTCATGACAAATCGAGAGTCCGAGTCCAGTCCCGGATGTTTTGGTAGTAAAAAACGGATCAAAAATGCGGCCGACTACGTCGGGATGAATCCCTCTGCCCGTATCGCGAAACTCTATGCACACTGCGCCTGAGCGTACTGCCGTTTCGCTCTCACTCGACACCCTGACCCAGATCGTGCCACCGGGTTCAGGCATAGCTTCGATGGCGTTCTGAATGATGTTGTCAAAGACCTGCGCCATGCGTGCCTGATCGACTTGCAGCGCTTTTCCGCCATCGCTAAAGTTAGTGATGAATCTAATGTCGCGTTGCCGGGCCTTCTCGCGAAAACTCTCCAGCCTCTGCTCTGCAAGGCGGCTCAGATTGATCGGTTCTCTCGTTAGCCGCACAGGCTGGGCAAAAGTCAGCAGTCTATTGACGATGCCATTAAGCCGTTCAATTTCCTCAAGCGCCACGGCGCCTGATTCGTGGACGCTTGGATTGTCCGTATAGCGCTGGCACATCTGCACGCGCAGACGGATTGTCGTCAGCGGATTGCGAACTTCGTGCGCAACTCCAGCGACCAGCCGCCCTAGAGCGGCTAGCCGCTCGGAATGGCGCAACTGGTCTTCAATTTGTCTCTCGCGTTCGATCTTTTTCTTGAGCGTTGCTCCTACTCGGTTGATTGCCTGTACGATCCGTTGGATTTCGTCGGGGTCGGTTCCGGTCGGGATTTGCGACCCGAGGTTCCGTTCCAAGCTTTCGAGCCCACCTTCGATCTTTCGAACGCCACTTTGGAGGCTGCGGACAACCAGTAAAGTTAATAGGACGCAAGCCAGAGCGGCGGCGCCCAATCCAACTGCGATCAAATAAGTTCGAAGCCGGTTCGCCCCTGGGATGGCCAGCAGCCGTTTCATAGTCCATGCACTGCCGATATACTCTTGTCCGCCGCGAATCGGTACAGCCTCGATAAGTACAATTTCATGAACTCCCGTCAGGACTTGCTCAGAGAGTTGATGCGTGAGAAGTGCGGCCCGAGCAACTTGAAAAATCGCCGGTGCCACGTCGGCTGGAACAATCCTTTGACCCAGCGATTCCTCCGTTTCCTCCGGAATAGGAGAAGAATCGCCCACCAGCGAATCGCCTGCCTTCGAGTAGAAACCGCCCTCGATTCCATCATCATTGCGTAGGAAGGCGCGGCTCAGAAGCTTAAGAATCTCCTGTGAAAATTGTTCAGCTGGATTTTCAAGAGGGGATAAGTCATGATTCTGCTGCGCGAATTCCATGTTGTTGCCATACTCGCGCGCCAGCCCATACGCGGTGTCCGAGAGACTCCTCTTCTCGTCGCTGAGGACGGCCGACTTCGTATAACGCAGGGCCGTTGATGCTGCAAACAGCATTGCCAGAAGCAAGACGGCCACGACTACGCCTAGTAGAGTGATCTGCCAACGAAAGCTCAGTCTCGGAAGCGGGAGTTTAAGACCCAACGCGACTGTCACCCACCTAACTCGGCCATCATCAGAGCGACGGATGCGGTCGCCCGAAAGCCTAGGTTTACCATGAATGCGTCGGCTGATCACAGAGCTCAAATTGGATTTTCTCTGGCATTAAGATTCAGTCTGAATGCGTCAGGCTCGAGGACTCGGGAAGCACTGGAGAAATCGACGTTCGAACTGGAACGACTGCTGCGTCCGGCTTAGGTCAGAAACACGAACTCGCAAAAGTCAATGATCGGTTTCATGGTTTCCCCACTTCAGGGAGACAAGATGATGGTTAAGCTGCCACGCGACGCATGGCTATCGCTGTTTCGACATGCTGGATCAAAATTCAATATCACTTCCCGCCAGCGAGACCAGCACTTCGTCCTGGTTCGCGGGCTGCGCCGGAGGTTCCGGAAATCCGGCGCCCACCTCCGTTTCTGAAGTAATCGCCAACACATGGGACGGCGCCGCGAATTCCGCCAAGTATAACGACAGCGCAAACACTACCACCGCTGCCACCAGCGCGAATCGCAAAGCCAGCAACTCCAGTGGCCGCCAGATGGCATTCAGCGCCGTCTGCCGCGCCGACTCTTTGTGAATGGTTGCCATCACGCGCGTCACAAACACGTCCGAAGGCGCCACAGTAGCCACCCCTCCGTGGCTCATCAGATCGATGGCGAGCAACGCGTCGGTAAGCACCTTGGAACATACCACGCATCCCCAAGCGTGTGCTTTTAGTTCCTCATCGGCCTCTAGGTGGGCCCCTCCACCGCTGAAACTGTGTTCCTCGAGCAGTGCGCGATATCTTCGGCAATCAGTTTTTTCCTTGGTGCGTTCAAACAGTGTGGGGCTGCCTTTCTCCCCATACTTCGGGGAAAGCGTCGTTTCACCGTCATTCAACCAATGCCAGATAAGCTTTCACCAGCCAGTCACTTGTCCGGAACAGCCGAACCTGGGTTGCTCTGGACATTGCGTTCGGCTCGGTGGGACCATCGTGGCCTCACGAGTCGAGGTTAAAGAACGACTCGCATTATCGGCGAGCAACTCCAATGCCAAATCTTATGGAAGCCTCAAATTAACAAATCCGTACTCTATCATCGAGATTCGATGAAGTACGTCGCCCACAGCAATAACTCGGGCCTCAGACACCTCTCAAAGCGAACGCAACATGTGAATAAACCGAACATGTGAGGCGCATAGTCTGGGATTTATACTCCGAGTAGATCGCCGAGGCAGTTACGGCTATTCAGAAGGCAGGAGGCGAGTGGAGGTGTCCGTCCTTCGCACAGCTTTACTTTTGTTTGCCTTAGAAGAGTGCCGTAGTAGCTGAAGCGCAATTCAACCCAACTTCTTATTAACAACGTGCCCATTCCCTAATCTCAGAACGTGGAATGGCACCGGAAATGCTCCAACACATACAGTAGATCGAGACGGGTTTGAGCTTTAGTCCTTGAACCAGAAGAGCCCCTCAAGGACCCGTCACGAAAATGCAAATCTCAGAACAGTAATTAGGGGGATGGCATGGCTTTGGATGAGCTCTTTGTGCCCTACATGCCTCAACTCCATAGTGCAGCAGCACGAGTGCTGCGAAATCCACAGGACTCCGAAGACGCTTTGCAGGACGGCTTGCTCTCCGCTCTCCGACACCTGAATCAATACCAGGGCCGTTCCAAATTCTCCACTTGGTTGCACAGCATCGTAGTCAACGCCGCAAGGATGAAATTGCGGAGGCAGAATTTACCACTGACAACCTCAATCGACGAAGGAGTCTCTAGTGACGACGGTCTGCACCCGGTCATAATTCTTGCCGATTCGAGGCCCAACCCAGAAGAAAAGTGCGCCCAGAAAGAAAGGTCGCGCATCCTTTCGGAAATGATGCAAGACCTGCCGCCAATCTATCAGTCGGTTATCCAGCTTTGCGATTTCGAAGGGCTACTAGAAAGAGAAGCCGCTGAAAGGCTGAGTATCCCTGTAGGGACAGTCAAGGGTCAGCTTCATCGTGGCCGAAAATTGCTGGCTAAACGCATGAGGAAGGCGTGTGCCTCTCCCAAGACACAATTCTGAAGCCGCGGCGATAGCTGGGCAGCGCAACGATCGGCCTTGAAGCGCAGGCAAAGTGAAGCTGCCTGTGGCAGTTCGGTGACGCCTCCTCGACGGAATGGAAAACCATCGAAGCCGTCGCGTAATGCGGCTTATCGAAGCTTGACGCGCTCAACATAATGTTCCGGTTAAATAACAGGTCGTCTCCAGGCAAGAGTCCGAACTCAGAACCTATACGAGGAGACTCCCCTTGAAACTCATGATGCGTACCGTTCCGCTTTTGGTAATTGTTCTGTTCGGTGGCTCCAAGTTTGCGAGCGCACAAGGTGTGAGCGCTTATTTCGGGATGGGAACCGCAATGGATAAGTCCAATGGGCAACAGGTTGATCCTCCCCTTGGTGATATCGGACCCCGCATGGGAGGTTTATTTGGAAAGTTTGGGGCGGACTTCATGCTCCGGCCTCCCCAGCTCGACTCTCTCAAGCTTTGGCCAGATGCTTCAGCGTCTTGGCAAGAAGCGCTGGTCGGCGAGGTCTTCTATCACGGCGCGGACGTCGCAGGACACCTCTGAGCAGATCATCTGCCAAATGCCAGACCGGGCTTCGCAAAAACGGGCATTCCCAGAAGAAGTAGCGTCAGGAAGAAGCGGCTCAATCCCCGTCCGTTCGCTCCTTTCCTGGTGACTCTCTCCAGGCCAATCCTCTCGTCCCGCTCCTGAACCGGCACCTTCGGACCAACCATTAAGCCGCCATGTAGCTGTAGTGGCCCTCGCATTGGAAGATTGCCAAAGCGGCGGCCAGCGACGGCACGATCACCACGCCTGGCAACGCATGTTCGACCATATCCTTGGCAACCTCTTCCGGATACACGGAGAGATTACCTTGCTTAACGAACGCGCGGGCCGCTTCCTCCGTGGAGGTGTGGCAACTCACAAAGCGCACCCCGCGAGATTGCAGTGCCTGGATGTTAGTGTCTTGATAGAGAGAATCATCATTGTTCGGATCTTCAGAGGAGTACTGCGCTGACGGACCCACTTTGCTGGCATAGAAAATGTTGCGCAGAGCGGGCTGCCCGGTCTTCGGGTCGTTGATTTTGGCCCACTCTCCGACCCGGTATTTTTGCCAGACGTAATCACTGTAATTCAGAATATTGGCTTGTCCGTTCAGTCCGCACACGATCTGGATCTGATCGAGGGGGAATCGGTGTCCAAAATGAAGGCCGTTGAAGGAGTTCTTAGTATTTCGCAAGAAGCGGACACCGTCGATCGCGTCGGCGTGTACGACCTGCTTGATGCGACGTGATGAATTTATAAGCTTTGTGAATTCTTCGGAGTGCCAATCAGGCTTCTGCCAAACGTATTGGCCGCGTACAGGCTCGCTCCAAATAACAGATGCAGCGGTTGCCACTGCTCCACCCAGCAGAGTACGGCGTGAGAATTCGTTCATGGCTATATTCTCCTTGAAGTTTTCCTAATCCGTGTTCCACATTCTCCTTCGAGATTGTAAACACAGGTGCGATTCCAAAGCTCAAGGTACGTCTCCTTCTGTGAAAAGGGAGACTCTACGATACGCAGGACGGTCAGCCACGGTCAACCAGCCCCTGCATAAAAACACCACCGCGAATCTTCAGATTCGTTACGCACCCAGCATGACTCGGGACGCAGGGCGTTTTCTCTGATAACAAACAGCCTCCCTTCGAGCACAATGGGAAGGGGCCGCAAGCGGAGCGCACCACCTTCAGAGGCATAGCGAAGTCCGGTGCACTCCCGACACTCCCACGATGTCAGGAACACAGAGTTGGTCCGTCTGCGGTTCACCCCCCAGCCATACAGGGCACGCCGTGGCTTCTGGCAAAGGGGACAAACAACGAACCGGACCTTGCCGCCGTTTCGCGGCAGAGGACGCTCGATAGTGCGAATCAGAACGTGGCTTCCATCCGTGCGCTTTACCTCCACCCAGCCCGCCCAGTCTAAGGAATCCGGGCGGCTATATGCGCACACGCGCACCGCGTCGTGCGCTGCCGCTCCGCTCAAGCTCTGCAACGCAACCGTAGACGTGTCGAGCTGCTCCGAGGAGAAGGGATTCGCTCAGCGGATGCTCAGAGGATTGACTTCACATCGAGCGGGTTCACAAAAACATAAGGCCAGCATAACTCGGGACGCGAGGCGTTTTCTCTGATAACAAACAGCTTCCCTTTCAGCACAATGGGAAGGGGCCGCAAGCGAAGTGCACCACCTTCGGAAGCATAGCGAAGCCCAGTGCGGTCGCGACACTCCCACGAGCTCGGGAACACAGAGTTGGACCGTGTTCGATTTACCCTCCATCCGTACAGTGCACGCCGGGGCTTCTGGCAAAGGGGACAAACAACAAACCGCACTTTACCGCCGTTTCGCGGCAGAGGGCGCGCTAATCCTCGTGTTCGTCCTTTCCCTTAAAATCCCAGTTACGGGGAGCTCTTCATAGAAACGGTCAAGGTCGACCCGCCTTAAGGTGAGTGCCAGCCAGGCGTTCCAAAAGGTCGGAACCGGCTTTTGGAACGGACAGGTTGCATTTTTTCGAGCCCCTGCGCATTCGGGTTCATGGCACGGCCAATCATCAACGTAAACCTCCTCGAGACTGTGGTGACTTTTGTAGAGACCTTACGAGCAGATGGCTACATCCGCACACATCCACGCACATCCTCTTCGAAGCCCTAAGTGTTTTGGTTTCAGCGTAGGTGTTGAATGGTAAGGGGTTGCAAAGAGCGGGTCCCTTGTTTTGCAAGCAGGGAGTCGGGAGTTCGAGTCTCCCCACGTCCACCAACTCCAATTCAGACGTTTTGAACAGCTTGCACGGAAACTGCGACTGCTTCTTGGACTGCAAAATCAGGTCTCGGAGGGACCGCAGCGTAGTCACCTGACGGGCAGATCAAAGCCGAGTCCCACGTTCTTTGCGACCTCCCGCCGCAATGATCGGCACAGCAGGTTGGTTTTCGAGAGGGGACGCGCGGCTTTGTTAGCAAACAGCAATTTTTGATTTGGACGCCCATTAAGGTGGACTCGCAGCAATTCGGCCAGCGGCTCACGAACCCTAGAATTGAAACGGTCTAGATAGGAAAAGACCTGCGGAAATCGTGTCGGATTTACCTAGCTAGTGCGTTCCAGGTTCCTTATCGATTCTAGGTTATAAAAAACTCGAGGACCATTCTACAAAGAACCAGCCGTATCAAATCTGTGTTTTGATACAACCCCTACAAAACTCGCTGCCCTAGACCGGAAGGCGAAGTACTCCACGGGCTCCGCGAGCGTGTTTGCGATTTTCAAGACTCAACGTTCCTCGATGGCCTTCAGCGATCTGGCGGCACAGCACGAGGCCGATCCCCATTCCATTCGCCTTTGTCGTAAAGAACGGAACAAACAAATTTGAGGTGTCCGCCAAACCGAGACCCTCATCCTCGACAAAGATTTTAACATTTGATGCACCATTCAAATGCCAGCCAATAACCACACCGCCATTGGTTTCGAACGAGGCATCAGCGGCATTTCGGACGAGATTGATCAGAAGCTGCTCAATCTGATCTGGATCGGCGCGCAGGACGACATCAGGTCCAGCTGGGGGCTACGACGCACCGCCGAAAAAAAAGGAGGTCTTCGCGAAAGCGTCCTGCCTGCACCTCAGCGGTCAGGTTCGCATTGTCGCCGATATGATCCGTACATCAACGTTGCGGTTCTGGGATGAGCCCACGCGCGCGATTTCTTCCGATTCGACGGCGCGGAGAAGTTTCGCCTGCAGGCCAATGGGGACGGTGCCAATCTCGTCAAGGAAAAGGGTGCCGCGATCGGCGAGTTCGAACCGTCCGATCCGATCTGTCCGCGCATCGGTGAACGCGCCTTTGACATGGCCAAACAACTCGCTTTCAAAAACACCCTCGGGCAATCCCCCTGCATTCACGGTAATCATCGGCTTCGTAGCTCGCGGTGACAATGCGTGCAGGGTTCGAGCGATCACCTCCTTGCCTGTGCCGTGCTCGCCGGTAACCAGGACGTTGGCGTCTGAAGGGCCAATGCGACGCACTAGATCGAGGACCGACCGCATCGCCGCCGACTCTGCAATCAGGTCAGGCAGATTGTCGGCGCGTAGGATGCAGTTCTCTGCTTCAAGCCGCTGGGTATGGCGCAACGCTCGCCCGAGTGTGATCTGTGTGCGCAGAATCGTGACCAACCGGGTGTTTTCCCACGGTTTCTGGATGAAATCGCGCGCGCCACGCCGCATGGCCTCGACGGCAAGATCGACGGTCGCCCAGGCCGTCATCACTACGATCGGAAGTGTCGGATCGAGCGACTGGATGCGTGCTAAGAGGTCAAGACCTTCGCGTCCGGAGGTTGTATCTCGCGCGTAATTAAGGTCCATGAGCAGCACATCGAAAGATTGCTTTTCCAGTGATGCCACCACCGCGCGGGGAGACGACACCGCTTCACTTTCGAAGCCTTCGCCTTTGAACAGCAACCGCAGCGCTTCGCGAATATCCGGCTGGTCGTCAGCGACGAGGATGCGGGGAGCTTTGAAATCGGAAGCAGTCATTTCAAAGATTCCGTTGGCTTTTCATTCATGCCGTAGCGCCACCATCGGATCCGAGCGCGTCGCTTTCTGTGTCGGCAGGTAGCAAGCCAAGAACGCCGTAAGCAGAAGGATCGCTCCTACGCCATCAAGGGTTAAGAAATCGATCGTGCCTACACCGAACAAGATACTTTGCATCGCACGGCCCAAAAAATAGGCCCCCACCAAGCCGAGACCCAAACCGATGCAGGCGAGCACCAGACCCTCTTTCACCACCAAAGCAACGACGCGATTGCGTGTCGCACCGAGGGCCATCCGCACCGCAATCTCATGTGAGCGTTGTGCTGCCGAGAAAGCCGTTACGCCGTGAATGCCCACCGCGGCAAGCAGCAGCCCCACCACCGCGAAGCCGGCGAAAAGGATTACCGCAAACCGATCATTGGCCAACATGGCGTCGCGCATTTCTTCCATCGATCGCGGTTCAAACGTAGCGGCTTGCGGGTCCACCATATTTACGGCTGTCAGGATGCTCTTGGTCATGCTCGCCGGATCTTCCGCCGTCCTGACGGCAATACCCAAGACGGGATATGCCATTTGCCACAATGGTATGTCGATCTCCGGATGATCCTCTATATCGATCTCGGGATCGTACTCTTGGAAACCGCGGCTCTTCACGGTATGAAAAACACCCACGATCTGCCACTCGAGAGGCGGCCCATTCTTGGGCTCGCCAGCAATCCCCAGTTCCATCACCACACGCTGTTGAAGCGGATCGACTCCTTCCAGAAACCTGCTCACAAAGGCCTCATCAACCATAGCGACTCTGAGGCTCGAGGCATTATCAGCGTCCGTAAACCCTCGTCCTTTTACGATTCGAATTCCGAAGGTCTGGAAATAGTCGGGCGTAATCGTTTGTAGGTAAGCGCTGGGGCGCGGAGACGCGTTCGTATATGCCTGTTTGCCCGCGATCGTGAAAGGAATTGGGTAGTGGTATGTATCGAGCGGCAGGTGAGCCATCACGCTTACATGCGAGACGCCGGGAACCGCTGCGATGCCCGCAAGAATACTGCGATAATATGCCGTCATCCTCGTCTGTTTGAGATCCTTCCAGGGTGGCGGGTCGACGTAGAAGCCGAGAATGTGATCTGTGCGGAAGCCCAGATCTACCCGCGTTAAATTCCAGAAGCTGTGAATCGCCAGTCCCGCTCCGGCAAGCAGCGGCAGCGCTAACGCAAACTCGGCGATCACCAGGATCCGGCGAAGCCGATGGCGGCTGACGCCGATTCCCGAACGGCCGCCCTCCGTGAGCGCTCCAGCCGGATCCAGGCGCGACGCGTACCACGCAGGGGCACAACCAAAGAGCACACCTGCCAGCGTCGCGGCGGCGAGCATGATGAACAGAACAGGAGCGTTCAGCCGCAGGTCGGCCTCTGCGGGTAGGGCATGGGAGGGAATCACCACAACCAGCCCCCGCAGCATCACATACCCCGTGGCGACGCCGAGAAGCCCGCCTATGATCGATAACACAAGGCTCTCCGTTAGGAACTGTGAGAATATCGCCGCAGGCTAAGCTCCTAAGGAAGCACGAATCGCCACTTCCCTCTGTCGGCTAATACCCTTGGCCAGCAGCAGATTCGCTACATTCAAGCACGCGATCAGGAGTAAAAACCCCACCGCATCCAGCAGCAGCCAAAGCGTCAGCTGCCTATCGCTGGGGAAACGGTCGTTCTTGAAAGGCACTACAATGGCACTCCGGCCTTGATTGGTCTTGGGGTACTCCTTCGTCTCGTTTGCCGTAATCGCATCCATCTCGGCCTGCGCCTGCTTGATAGTGATGCCAGGCTCGAGCCGGCCCGTGACGAACCAGTTGCCGGCATCATGGCTGAGCTGCTCGGTCTTGAAGACAAGCGGCACGATCAATTCCCAATCCCGACGATCCGCGGTACCCTGCGCCAGCACGCCCACCACTGTGTAAGGCTCAAGGTTAATTTGCATCTTCTGGCCAATTATTTTGGCGTTCGCACCGAGGCGGCGCCATAGTCGATAGCTGAGGATCACCACATGTTCGTTGCCCGCCACCCCTTCTTCCGGAACAAAATTGCGTCCAAGGAACAGGGGATTTCCCAACATTTGGGGGTAGCCTGGGGTGACTTCCATGCCTTCAATGTCTTCGGGCCTCTCCTGCGTGGCAACATTGAAATCGGACGGGCTCCACGCGTTCAGGTCCTCGAAAACACTACTTTGCCTCTTCCAATCGATGAAATCCCCCGTTGAAACGACGTCGCGATGGCCTTGCAGACTGGACCAGATGTTCACTAGTCGTTCAGAATGGGGATAAGGCAATGGAGCGAGTAGCGTCGCATACGCCACTGTAAAGATCGCCGTGTTCGCGCCGATGCCCAGCGTGAGTGTGAGAATCGCCACAACCGTGACGCCGGGATTGTTTTCGAGCATGCGAAGCGCATATCGCAAATTTTGCCAGAACGTCTGCATCACGGGACTCCATTCTATTCGTATCGCAGCGCGTCGATTGCCTCGATGCGGCTCGCGCGGAGCGCGGGAAGCCAGATTGCAGCTAGAGCGATGGCGCTCAGGAGGATTGGGACGGTCACGAACACTACTGGGTCCCAGGCTTTGACCCCGAACAGGAAGCTGGCGATGAGGCGCGCAAGACCGAAAGCAGCGGCGACGCCGATGGCGATTCCGGTCAACACCAGACGCATGCCTTGAAACACGATCATGTTTCGAACGTTGCTTGATTCCGCTCCCAAGGCCATTCGGATTCCGATCTCCTGCGTGCGCCGCTGCACCGAATAAGCAATCAAGCCATAAATGCCAATCGCGGCGAGCAGCAGTGCCGAACCTGCGAACACACTCATCAACAACATATTGAAGTCCTGGCGGGCGGTGGAGCGCACTACGACCTCATCCATCGAGCGTATCGTCGCGACTGGCAGACCCCCGCTCGCTTGGCGCAGTTCTTCTTGAATTTTGGTGCTGAGGGAGTACGGCTCCACGCGGGTCCGGATGACCCAGGCCAGGGGTGAGATGCGTACGTTGAGGGCATTCACGCCGTCAAGAATCTGTGCCTCTGGAATGTACATCGTCGGACCCGGGTCCCGATCGAGTCCTCCGTAGCGCACACTTCCCGAAACGCCAATGATCTGACGCGGCGGGTCCGCTTCGAACTCGGGGCCCACTCCCTTGCCGATGAGGATGCGGTCGTTGAGGGGGTCCCCGTTCGGCCAGAACTTGCGGGCCATCTCGTCATTGATGATAGCGACTGCAGGCCCTCCGGCGTCATCTTGATCGGTGAACTCGCGCCCACGTAACATAGGAATCTTGAAAGCGGAGAAATATCCCGGTGACACGGTCAGCCAACTGCCGCCACCATGAGACGGGCCATCTAGCGGCCGGCCGACAATAATAAAGGGCAGACCGTAGCCACCCTCCAACGGCACGCAGCAGGCGGCGCTCGCCACCAGCACTCCCGGCAGCGCGCTGACGCGCTGGACGCCATCCCGGATGAGCTGATCGACTCCTACCGCCTTCTCAAAGCGCGGGCCGGTAAGTGACATGCGCATGGTCAACACGTTGTGCGAGTCGAAACCCGGATTCACGGAACGCAGCGCAATAAACGTGCGGACTAGCAGCGCCGATCCCACCAGCAGGATCAGCGCCAAGGCCATTTCACTGACCACCAGCAGCGCACGGGCTCTGTTCTGGCGGAAGCCCGTGCCCGATCGCCCGCTGCTTTCCTTGAGAGTAGTACTGAGATCGATGCGGGAAATCCGTAAAGCGGGGATCAACCCAAACAAAATGCCGGTGATCACCGAAACTAGAATCGTAAACACGACTACGCGCCAGTCCAGGGCTACCAGAGAGCCACGGTCCCCTATGCGAGGGATGTTGCCCGGATTGACGATGAGCAACGCACGGATCCCAACCATGCCGAGAATGAGACCTAGCGCGCCGCCCGTTATGGAAAGCACGACGCTCTCGGTGAGCAGTTGACGAATGATGCGGCCGCGCCCCGCGCCTACCGCTGACCGGATCGCGATTTCGCGCGTCCGGGCGGTAGCGCGGACGAGCAAGAGGTTAGCGACGTTGGCGCAAGCGATGAGCAGAACAAAGCTGACCGCACCCAAAAGAATGTGCAAAGACGAACGCACGTTATCGACGGTAGCCTCCTGGAGAAGCTTTACGCTGAAACCATCTTTCGGGCCAAGGGCGGCCGAGCCGGGGAACTTGCGACGAAATTCATCGGCCGCAAGCTGCAATTGCTCGTTCGCGCGGCTCAGCGTGACCCCTGGTTTGAGCCGTCCCGAAGCGACAAAATAATGAGCTTGATCGGTGCTGTTCGGATCGATCTGAAACGGGATCCATACATCGGGAACGGGATCAAACTTCTCGCTGTCGAAGCTTGCACCAATGATGCCAATTACTTCATAGGGCTCGCCGCTGAGGGAGATGTTCTTGCCGATGATTTGCGGATCGCCACCGAAGTGCCGCTTCCAAAGTCCATCGCTGATGACGGCTACACGGCCGGCTTTGGGGCTATCTTCCTCGGCCGTAAACGTGCGGCCTCGGGTAACTGGCGCGCCGAACAGACGGAAAAAATCGGCGGTCACTTGCCCGGAGTGTATCTGCTCCGGATAAGAGCCGCCAGTCAGGTTCACGACGCCGATTCGGTACGCGGAAACATCCTGAAAGGCATCTGTTTTCTCGCGCCATACATTGAACTTGGTGGCCGATGCTCCGGGGCCGGAGCCTTGGGGCGAAGTCAGAAGGAACATCACGATTCGATCCGGGTCAGGATAGGGCAGCGGCTTTAACAGCACAGTGTTGACAACCGAAAATACCGCCGTATTGGCACCGATGCCTAGCGCAAGAGTTAGAACGGCGGCAACGGTGAAGCCGGGATTTTTGGCAAGCATGCGCAAGGCGTACCGCAGATCCTGCCAGAACGTCGGCATTGTCGGAGCCCCCTTCTATTCGTGGCGCAGAGCTACCATGGGATCTACCTTTGCCGCACGACGCGCCGGAATATAGCACGCCAAGATAGACACTGCGGTCAACACAAGCGAGACAGTGATGAACGTTAATGGGTCGTTTGTCCCTACGCCGTAGAGCAGGTTCGAAAAGCTCAACATCAGCCGAGTAAGAATGAGCGCTGCTATCGTCCCGACTCCGAGACCTATAAGTGCCAGCCGTAGACCTTGTCCAATCACCATCCGAAAAATGTCCCGGTTCTCAGCACCCAGTGACATGCGAATCCCAATCTCGTGCACGCGTTGAATCACCGAATAGGAAATCACGCCATAGATGCCAACAGATGCCAGTAGCAACGCCAGCGCGGCAAACGCCCCGAGTAGAATCAAGGGAAACCGTTGCGGCGACATTGACTGCGAAACAAATTGCTGCATCGTTCGCACGTTATAAACTGGCTGGTCGCTAGCCGCTTGGTAAACTGCTGCTTTAATCGCGGGTATAATCGTCGTACTGTCCACCGACGTGCGCACCATCACGGTAGTCGAGGGTTCCATCGCTTGGATCGAAGGATCGGTAAATTGGTAGAAAGCAACGTAGGCCTGATTTCGGTTGCCCGGCCTGTTGTTCCCCAATTCCGAATGTTGCACGTGCCCAACAACTCCTATGATCCGGTAAGGACCGTAGCCGGGAAACGATATTGTCCGTTCTACGGGGTCTTCGTTTGGAAAATATGTCTGCGCCAAGGCGGAGTCGATTACGACGACCAGCGAGGAGCTGACGATGTCTGCCTGATTGATGTAGCGCCCCCGAAGCAGCGGTATCCTCATCACGCGGAGGTAATCCGGCCCCGTTGCATACCCGACTAGCCGCGGCGCCTCCGCTATGGATTCGGGCTTCCGCGAATCAATCCAGAAAGCGAGGCCGTTGTTTTGACCACTCAGCGGAACCAGTGTAGTAAGGTCCGCCGCCTGCACGCCGGGAATTTGGCCAATACGCTCGATCAACTGCTGGAAGGCAATACGGGTCCCTGCACCCGTCTTGGTCGTTGAGGGCGAGAGCGCCACTTTGAAAGTGATGACGTGCTGCGCGTCAAAACCGGGATTAACCTCCCATAGGTGGCGCATCGTGCGAAGTAGCAGGCCAGCGCCCACGAGTAATACCAACGTTAGAGCCGTTTGGACAATCACCAAAGTGTCTTGCGCGCCATGATGCGCGATCGTGGAACCGCCGCCTCCCTCCTTGAGCGAGGTTTGCAGGCCAGTGTTCGAACTTCTCAGTGCGGGTACAAAACTAAACAGAATTCCAACGGCGATTGAAACTGCAAGCGTAAACAAGAGGACTGGAGCATTCACACTGATGTTGTCACTGCGTGGCAGGTTCTCCGGTAACGCAGCCAGCACCGCGGTGAGCCCCCATTCTGCGACTGACAGTCCGATACTCCCGCCCGCTAGCGACAAAAGCACGCTTTCGGTGACCAACTGACGAACGACTCGGGTACGGTTCGCGCCAAGCGCAGAGCGAATGGCAAACTCTCGGGTGCGCACCGCCGAACGCACAAGCAAGAGGTTCGCCACGTTCACGCCGGCGATCAGCAGGACGATCCCCACAGCACTCAACAGCAACAGAAGCGTGGCGCTTGCGCTGCCGACGATAAACTGCTTGAGCGGCACCACATCTGTTTCCAGACCTCGTTCCTCGTTGGGAAAGAGCTGATCCAGATGCTCTTGGATGGTATTCATCTCCGCCTGCGCCTGACCGACATTCACATCCGGTCTTAAGCGGGCGAAACAGACAATGTCGTGGGTTGTACGTGTACCCAGGTCTAATCGATTCGCCTGTCCGAGCGGCGTATAGACATCTGCATCGGCCCAGAAATGAAACCCTGCCGCGAGAACTCCTGCGATAGCATAATCAATCCCATTCAAGGTAACGGGCTTGCCAAGTATTTGTGGGCTGCTTTGGAAGCGCTCTTTCCACAGACGATTGCTGATTACGACGACCCGCGCACCGCCCTGGACGTCTTCCTGCGGGGTGAACTCACGCCCCAGCACTGGCTTCACTCCTAGGGTGCTGAAGTAACCTGAGGAGACTTCGAGTCCATTGAGGTGCTCGGCTGTTCCTGGACTTGTCAGATCATAGTCCTGGCCTACAAATATTAGCGCCGCCATCTGCTGAAATGAACGAGCTTCGCGCTGCCAATCAAGGAAATCAGCATACGAGAGAGCAGTGTCGTGCTTCAGTGTTAGATTGTTCAGCGATATCACAACTAGGCGATCCGACTCCCGGTATGGCAGCGGCGCCAATACGACGCCTTGCACCACGCTAAAAATGGCGGTGTTGGCGCCTATTCCCAGAGCGAGCGTCAAAACGGCGACAGCCGTAAAGCCAGGGCTCTTGCGCAGCATGCGAAGTGCGTACCGCAAATCCTGCCAGAACGTCCACATGGTGGAACTCCCTCCTACTCGTGACGCAACGCGACCACCGGATCCACTTTGGTTGCTCGGCGGGCTGGGAAATAGCAGGCCAGAAGAGCGACACACGCGAGAAGGAACGGCACAAGGACAAATGTGAACGGATCATTGGACGTGACACTGTAAAGAAAACTCTTGAGAAGCCGCGTTAGTACGAAGGCACCTACGACACCGGAAAAAACTCCGACGAGCGCGAACCGCGCTCCCTGGTTCAGTACCAGTAGCGTGACACCCTTGGGCGTTGCCCCGAGAGCCATACGTATACCGATCTCGTGGGTTCGCTGGGTGACCGCATACGCCACAACGCCATAAATTCCTATAGTTGCGAGCAAAAGTGCCGAGCACCCGAAGATTGTCAGCACCAGGGTACTGAAGTCCTCGGTGGCCGTGGATCGCGATAAGGCCTCTTCCATCGTGCGAACGCCCGCCACCGGCAAGCCTCCACTCGCCTCGCGCAGTTCCTTCTGAATCGCGGAACTCAACGACAGGGGCGCCACACGAGTACGGATCACCCAAGCCCACGGCAGTATCTGCAACATGCCGTTGTCCGTCGTCGAAGGCAGGTACAGGTTGGGGCGTGGATTACGATTGAGGGACTCTTCGCGCACGTCGCCGACCACACCAATGATCTGGCGCGGAGGATCATTGCCCGTGACGATTTGATCCTTCAACGGGTCGCCAGCCGGCCAGAACCGCTTCGCGATCGTCTGATTAATAATGACCACCGGCGGCCCACTCTCGTCCCGCTCGGTAAAGGTGCGCCCCCGCACGAGGGGAATTTTGAAAGTCTCGAAGTAGCCCGCGGAAACTACCGTCCATCCCGTGAGGTTCTCGGAAGTCGGTCCATCGGGACGTCCCGCAATTCGGAAGGTTCCGTACAAGCGGTCCTCCAGCGGCAAACAGCAGGTACTTGCCGCCACCTCGACGCCGGGAAGCGCGCGGATGCGGCGAACTCCGTCGTGAATCACCTGGGTTACGTCCGCTGGCTTCTCGAACTGAGAGCCCGTTAGCGACATGCGCATCGTCAAAACATGATGGGCATCGAATCCAGGATTCACTTGACGGATTGCGACGAAGCTTCGGATCAGCAGCGCCGCCCCGATCAACAGCACCACGGCCATCGCTACCTCGGTGGTCACCAACAGCGCCCGTGTCCGATTGTGTCGGAAGCCCGTGCCACTGCGATTGCTGCTCTCTTCCAACGTGCCGCTCAAATTCGCGCGCGACGATTCGACAGCGGGAACGAGTCCGAACAGAATGCCGGTCAGAATCGACAAAGCCATGGTGAATCCCAAAACGCGCCAGTCGAGGCCCACATTGGAGCCGCCTTCCCCGATGCGGGGGATGTTGCCGGGGAGGAGGCCCAGAATGGCGCGGATGCCGGCGTAGCCTGTCGCCAGACCCAAAACGCCGCCGGCCACCGACAGCATCACGCTTTCCGTAAGAAGTTGCCGGACAATCCGGCTGCGTCCGGCTCCCACCGCGACGCGAATCGCAATCTCCCGTTTCCTGCGCGTCGCGCGCGCCAGCAGCAAATTGGCGACATTCGCGCAGGCAATCAGCAGCACCAAGCCGACCGCACCCAAAAGAATCAGTAGCGAGTTCCGCACGCCGCCGACGATGACGTCCTGCAAAGGCTGTACGCGGAATCCTCTCCCCTCCGGGGCATCCTCCGGCCACTTGCGAGCGTATTCTGGAAAACCTGCCTGTAATCGCGCATTCGCGGCTGCCAGAGTTACTCCGGGTTTCAAGCGCCCGGCGACATTGAAGTAATGGCCATGACTCGCGCTGTTGGGGTCAAGCTGGAAGGGAAGATACACGTCAGGCGGCGTGTAAATTTCGATGTCGCCGGATAATGAGGATCGTTCGGCGATCTGACCATTTTTGAGATTGGGGTCTAGCACGCCTATGATTTCATAGCGCTCGCCGCCCAATGTCATAAGCCTGCCGAGCACCTGGGGATCGCCGCCGAAGTGCCGCTCCCAGAACTCGTACGCGAGCACCACAGTCCTAGGCGCGTTCGGCAGGTCGTCCTCGGCCATGAATGTCCGGCCATGCAGCGCATGGGCGCCGCACAGCCGGAGGAAATCCGCGCTAGCGTGCATCGTCGGGATCTGCTCCGGGAAGGATTCGCCAGTCAAGTTGGCAACGTTGAAGTCGTAAGCCGAAATGTACTGGAAGGCCTCGGTCTGCTGTCGCCACCAGTTGAATTCCGCGGGCGATGCGCTTCCGGTCCAGCCTTGGCGAAAGGTGTTCTGGAACATCACGATCCGCTCGGGATCAGGATAGGCGAATGGTTTCAAAAGAACCGTATCGACCACCGAGAAAATCGCGGTGTTCGTTGCGATTCCGAGCGCCAGAGCAGCGATCGCGACGATGGTGAACCCGGGACTCTTGCGCAGCGTGCGGAAAGCGTACCGCAAATCCTGCCAGAGCGTCTGCATTGCCGAAGCCCCTCCTATTCGTGCCGCAGGGCTACCATCGGGTCTACTTTCGTCGCCCGCCGCGCAGGGAGATAGCAGGCAAGCATCGCCACTCCAAGCAGCATCGTCACCACGCCCACAAAAGTCATTGGATCGGTTGGCTTCACCCCAAATAAAATGTTCGATAAAAAGCGTGCCAGCCCCAGCGCCGCAGCAACACCGATGCAGATACCAATCAGCACCAGCCTCATTCCTCCGCCGATCACCATCCTCAGAGTCTCCGCCCTCTGCGCCCCTAGCGCCATCCGAATCGCAATCTCTCGAGTCCGCTGGTTCATCGTATACGCCGCCAATCCGTAGATACCAATGGCAGCGATAACAAGGGCCACACATCCAAAAACGGTCAGGAGGCGCATATTGAAATCTTGCCGAGCTGTGGATTGCGCGGTTACTGTTTCCATTGAACGCAGCGGCGGCACTGGCAGACCGCCGATCGCTTGGCGCAGTTCGCTTTGAATTGCCGCATCGAGCGAAGCTGACCGTGCACGCACCCGGACAATCCAAGTCCGATCAACTGTCGTCGTCTGAGCGGCCAGACGCTGTGCTATTGGTACAAAGACCGCGGGTTCGGGATTGAGATCCAGTTCATCATCGTGGATGTCGGCCACGATCCCGATGATCTGGCGCGCCGGCTCATCAAAATTCGGCCCAAGCCCTTTTCCAAGAAAGATCTGAGTGTTCAATGGGTCGCCGCCTGGCCAAAACTTACGAGCCATGGCTTGATTGACGATCGCAACGCTCTGCGCGCCCGCTCCGTCAGCGTCCGTGAACAAGCGTCCGCGAACGAGAGGGATCTTTAGCACGCTGAAATAATCGGAAGAGATGGTCATGAAGCGAGCATTTCCATGGCCCGCCGCAGGTGATGCGCTCAGCGGTCTGCCAACCACAGTAATTGGAAGGCTCGCGAACATGCCTTCGAGTGGCAGCAGATTGGTCGATGCCGCAGCCTCCACGCCGGGTAGCCCGCTCACGCGCTGAATTGCTTTTTGTATGACTTGATCGATGGTTGAGGCTTTTGCAAGACGCGGATCAAGCGTCGTGCGAACTGTCACGACGTCATGCGTTTCAAACCCGGGATTCACGGAGCGCACAGCAATCAACGTGCGTATAAATAAAGCAGCCCCAATCAACAGCAGGAGCGCGAGGCCCGTTTGGGTGATCACGAGTAGGGAGCGTGCCTTGTTCTGGCGAAAACCGCTGCCCCTTTGCCCTCCGCTTCCCTTTAAGGTCGCGCTCAGATCCGTGCGAGACACCTGGAGCGCCGGTATTAAGCCAAACAGGACGCCAGTGATCAGGGCCACTAGTACCGTGTACGTGAGAACTTGCCAGTCTATCGCGACGTTCGAGGCGTTCACTCCAATCCGAGGAATGTTATAGGGATTGAAAGCAAGAAGCGCATGAATGCCAGCGAATCCTACAACCAATCCAAGCGTCGAACCCAGCAGGGCAAGCAACATGCTCTCCGTAAGTAGTTGCCCAACGATTCTCCCGCGTGAAGCGCCCACGGCCGTTCGGACTGCAACTTCATGGCTTCTGCTTATCGCTTGGGCGAGCAACAGGCTGGCCACGTTGGCGCATGCAATGAGCAAGACAAAACTTACCGCTCCCGTAAGAATCAGGAGAGACGCACGAACACCCTTCACAATGAGATCACGGAGCGGTTGAACACTGAAGACATCTCCCCGGCTCGTCGAGAGGCCATTCGGAAATTTGCGTCGGAACTCTTGGGTTGCAAGCCGGAGCTGTGCGTTCGCCATTTCGAATGTCGCACCGGGCTTGAGGCGTCCTACAGCCTGAAAATAATGAATTTGATTGCTGCTGTTGAGATCAATCGGGAAGGGCATCCAAACATCGGGTACAGCTTCGGGCAAGAATGGTCCATTTGGCATTCCGAGATTTTCTATCTGGATATTGCCCGCTAGGATGCCAATCACTTGATAGGCGTCTCCATTCAGCGAAATGATTTTGCCGACGATTTGGGGGTCGCTGCCAAGCGCCCTTTTCCAAAACGTATCGCTGAGGATGACGACCTTGCTGCTATTGAGTTGTTCTTCGTCCGCAGTAAAACTGCGGCCTTGGGCCAACGACAGACCGAAGAGATGGAAGTAATCCTCCGTCACAAAAATTCCGTCGGCCTTCTGTGGCTGGTCGACTCCGGTCAAGTTAAACGAGCCAGGTCGATACGCAGAGACATCTTGAAAGACCTGGGTCTGCTCGTGCCATACGTTGAATTTGATTTCCGAAGCTAACGAACTTGAACCCCCTGGATTCGTAGCCATAAACACAACAACGCGATCGGCTTCCGGAGCGGAAATGGGTCTCAACAGCACGGCATTCACCACCGAAAAAACGGCCGTATTGGCGCCGATGCCAAGAGCCAGCGTGAGGATGGAGACGATCGTGAAGCCGGGGTTTTTGCCCAGCATGCGAACTGCGTATCGCAAATTTTGCCAGAGCGTGCGCATCGGTAGGCTCCTCCTATTCGTACCTGAGTGCGTCGATGGGTCGATCCGGCTTGGGCGGCGGGCCAGTGATCGCGCTCGAGCGAAAGTCGTTTATGATCGTTATACGAATTCTTGTCTCTGGCCACACGCAGCCATGCAGGCTTAATCTATTCCTGTTCTAGCCGACTGTAGCAGCCGCGGTGTCCTTATTCACGAGCCAACCATCTTTGAGTTGTATGATCCGGTTGCCATAGGCGGCGTTCTTCTCCGAGTGCGTTACCTGGATGATGGTTGTGCCCGAATCGTTGAGCCGCTTAAACAGGTCCATGATCTCTTGGCCCTGCGCCGAATGAAGATTGCCGGTCGGCTCGTCCGCAAGAATTAGTTTGGGCTTCTGAATCAAGGCGCGTGCCACAGCGACGAGTTGCTGTTGACCGCCAGAAAGCTGACCGGGGTAGAGGTCCTTTTTGCCGACGATTTGAAAACGGTCGAGCGTGTCGCAGACAAGGCTGACACGCTCCTTATGCGGAACACTCTTGTACGAAAGCGGTAAATCGAGGTTTTCAAAAACGGTGAGATCGTCGATCAGATGATAGCTCTGAAAAACGAAACCTATATTCGTCTTGTGCAATTCGTTGCGCTGCTTCACCTTCATGGCATGCACCGGCTGCCCGAGAAAGAAGTATTCGCCCTGCCAAGCACCGTCTAGCATTCCGATGATGCTTAGCAGCGTGGACTTTCCCGCCCCCGATGGCCCCATGATCGTCACGAACTCGCCCGGAGCGATATCGAGAGTAATCCGGCGAAGCACGAAGAATCGCCCGCTGCCCGCTTCGTAAGATTTTTCCAAATTATGTAACTGGATCAACGGTTCTGCTGCGTTCACGTAAATCTCCTTCCAATCCCCGTAATCACTCCTGACGGAGAGCCTGGGTTGGGTCAATGCTGGTCGCGCGCCGCGCCGGAATGTAGATCGCAAGTAGCGACGTGATCCCGAGGACCCCGGCGACGGCAATGAACGTCATCGGATCGCTCGGCTTGACCTGAAACAACATGCTGCTCAAGAAGCGTGTTGCAACAACTGCGGTTACCAACCCAGCCGCTAGTCCGAGGCTTGTAAGTACGAGTTCTCGTCTGAGTAACAACCACAGCACGTCGGTTGGAGTCGCCCCTAGTGCCATGCGCAATCCGATTTCGGCGGTCCTTTGGCACACGATATAGACCATCACACCAAAGATGCCAACGATGGCGAGGCACAGTGCGACCGCCGCGAAGAGGCCCACTAACAACGCGCGGAATCGAGGCGCCGCCACGTGCTCGGCCATCAGCGCCTCCATCGTCGTGAGCTTTACCGGCACATCCGGCGAAAGGTCGTGCACTTTGCGGCGTACTGTCTCGTCCAATGCTGTCGGAACTATGGCACTTCGGACCACGAGGCTGAGCGTAGCGCCATTATAGAAATGCTGCAGATACGGCATGTAACATTCGGGTCTGGGCTCACGCTCTGGGCCCAACTGCCGGACGTCGCCGACGATCCCGACAATGATCATCGGGTCCAATGAATCAAAGCCACAGTAGATCGTGTGACCGATCGCATCTTGCCCGGGAAGCGATTGTCGAGCCAAAGCCTCATTGACAATTGCCGTCGACGGCGCGTCACGTCTGTCGCCGTCGTGAAAATCACGACCACGCTTCAGCGGGATGCCGAGCGCTTTGAACGTTCCTGGCGCGATCACTGAGTTCACGGCCTGCGGCGCCTTGGTGTTCAAGTCTTTCGGTAGATGATCGATCCAGTAGGACCCGTCCGCCGACATATCCGATAAAATCAACTGATCTCCCACTTGCAGGCCGCGCACAACCTCAATAGTGTTTACCGAACTCCGGCCAAGCTCCACTCGCACTCGTGTCGCTTCTTTGCCGTCCTGCGCCAAACGGTATAAGCCGACCGTCGAATTGGGCTGGCCTTGGACTGGCCGGCCAACGTACAAGATGTCTGACAGGCGTTCGATCTCGATCGTGCCATCTACGCTCAAATCGGGCCGCGCGCCCGGCGGTTGCGGGCCGTCGAAGATGACATCCACCGCTACGGTACCATTCACCACCGCAGCATCGACTCGTGTGACATGTCCCTTGACGACGCCGTTGTGAGTATCTACCGATGCCTTTTGGCCGATTTGCACATCCTTCGCTTGTGTTTCTGGGATCTGAATAGTCGCCTTCAGACGGGACGGATCGGCCACACGCACCAAATTCGTTCCCGGTGCCACTTGCTGACCAACTTCTACTGATACGGCCGACAAAACGCCATTCAGCCCGGCCCGCACATGTAATGCATCGAGCTGACCCTTCTTCAGTTCGTAAAGGACGTGCTGTTGCTCCAGGTGCGCTTCCTGTGCTGCAACCTGCGCCGCGGCCGCGTCACCAGCTATCTTGAGTTGCTCCTGAACAAGTTCTTGCTTAATGGCCAACTGCTCTGCTGCGACCGTGGATTTCTTCGAGATAACATTGGATTGGAGTCCCTGATCGAAGAGTTGTTTGTCCACATCCGCCTGCAGCTTGGCCTGCTGGTAGAGACTCTCGACGTCTGCGGCTGCACTCTTCTGCGCCATCAAATTGTTGGCGAGCTGAACTTTCAGGTTGGCGAGGTCGGCTTGCGCGGCTTTGTACGCGTACTCGGCATCCAGTGCATCGCGTTGAAGCTGGATATCGCTCAGTTCTAGGATTACCGAATCCGGCTTCACGTTGGAACCGGACTGCAAAAGGACCTTCTCCACCCGAGCCGATGTTTGGGCGGGGATCCAGCGTATGTCCACAGGCACCAGCGTACCGAGGACCCGAACCTCCCGGAGCATCTCTCCGCGATGCACGCTGTCCAGCCACACTGTCAAACGCTCCACGACAGGAGCGGCGGGCTTCAGACGGGAAACGCCGATCGTGATCAAAGGCAAAGCCACGAGGGCCGCCGCTGTATACGCGATGAGGCGGATTTTCTTCTTGCGCGCGATATCTGGGCGAGCAATATCCATCGGTAGCGGGCACTATAACTCAACGCAAGTGATTGGCCATGAGGGCACCCCAAAATCCTGTTGATAGAGTCAGATGAGTGTTATTTTTTCATCACTGCTTTCATCTTGTCCGGTTTTGGGATTTCAGCATCCCGGAATCGGACACTCTGCCCTCACGTATTTCAGCATTGGCGGCTAGGGATCGAGTGATGCGATTTGATAAAGAAGCTAGTGGTACGTCACCACGAAGAGGAGAATTTAATTTTGGATTGCCTTTCAATGAATCCAGGCTATAAGCGCTCTTGCTCGCCGTTTTTAGACTCCCGCTGGCGCAAACCTGAGCGCAACCGCAGTACACTTGCTGCCTTTTGCGACCTGGGCATTTGATTGCTACGGTATCATTGGGCCGCGGAGCAAGGCATCAAGGAACCGGAGGCACGGCTTTGTTCGTACCAGAAAAGGGATTCTCGGCATGAAACTATTCGGTAACGTCCGGTATGCCTTGCGGCAATTTCGGCTGTCGCCTCTTTTCACAGCCACCGTCGTATTTACGTTGGCCCTGGGCATCGGCGGCACGACGGCGATATTTTCTCTCATGCACGCTGTATTGATGAGCTCTCTGCCGGTCGCGGACCCCGCTAGCCTTTACCGCGTCGGTGCCGGCAATGACTGCTGTGTGGAGGGCAGCCTACAGGGCGATTGGGGCATGTACTCGTTTCCTTTGTATGAGCGTTTGAAGCTGGAGACGCCCGAGTTTAAAGAGGTCGCTGCGTTTCAGGCTGCCCCTTCGCAGTTCAGCGTTCGGCGCGAAGCAGTCGATCGCATTTCCCAATCAT
The DNA here is from genome assembly GCA_003140295.1 of Acidobacteriota bacterium. Lineage (GTDB taxonomy): Bacteria > Acidobacteriota > Terriglobia > Acidiferrales > UBA7541 > Palsa-189. The sequence goes on along the minus strand of PLJR01000391.1, from coordinate 341 downwards.
TACGGAGCGAGTTTGTCTCCGGAAATTATTTCTCTACACTGGGCGTTCGCCCTTTCGCCGGTCGCCTGTTTTTTTACTCCGACGATCAGCCCGCCGCCCCTCCCGTCGCCGTGCTCAGTTATCACGTTTGGCAGGATACCTATGGGGCCGATCCCTCGGTCGTTGGCTCGAGCTACATAATCGGAGGGTGCTCGTTCACGATCGTTGGCATCGCTCCGCCGGGGTTTTTCGGCGAAACGTTGCGCAGCGATCCGGCCGATCTCTGGTTACCACTGCAACAGGAACCTGCGATCAATGGCGAGAGTTCACTCTTGCGCCAGCCGATCCCGGCGTGGCTGCGA
>PLJR01000149.1 GCA_003140295.1 Acidobacteriota bacterium | reverse complement strand
ACTGAACACAAGAATGCCTGCGCTACCAAAGCGGTCTGGGGATTGGATTGTGCTGCTTTTGTAAATTGCAAGGGTGTAACCGGCATTCTCGGGTAGCGTACATTCGCGCGTTGTGACTGGGGCTTTCTAGAAAAGAGCGCAGGCAAGAGTGCCTGCGTTGCCAAAGCGGTCTGTGGGTCGGATTGGGCTGCTTTTGTAATTCGTATTTGTGCAATTCTGGACGGTAACTGGCGCGAACGCGCCGCCTTGCGTTTCGTTGACTACCCTCATACCGCATGCTAGCGTAATTTTGTCCCGTCCTTCCCACGGCTAAGCTGAATTGTTGCGGTCGGCGGCGGCCCGCAACGACCGGCGGCGCAAGCGGCACGATGCGCAGGCAGACCGACTGCGGCGGCGGCCAGACCAACAAGTGGTTAGGTATCGGGCGGTTAAGTATCAATGTCCTATAACAAAAGCAGACATGTCGATAGCGCGCAGAAGTATCTCCACCAGGATAAGGTGGCGCAGGCCATTGCCGAATATCAAAATATCCTGAAGCACGAGCCACGAGACCAGGTCACGCTGATGACCATTGGCGACCTCTACGTTCGCCAAGGGGAGACGTTCCAGGCGCTGGAATATTTCGAGCGGCTGGCAAAACTGTTTTTGGCGGACGGCTTTGTAACCAAAGCGATCGCGATCTATAAAAAGATAGCCAAACTGGCCCCCGAGGAAACCCGGCCGGTGGAGCGGCTGGCGGAGCTTTACGTGCAGCAAGGAGTGCTGAGCGAGGCGCGCCCCATTTACCTGCACCTGGCGGACGTGCACGAGCGAGCCGGACGGCAGCCGGAAGCGGCAGCGCTGCTGCGGAAGCTGCTGGACGCCGAACCGGATAATTTGCGGGTACAGACGCGGCTGGCGGAAATGTTGCTGGCCATCGGAAAGCCGGGCGAGGCGGTGGCGGGTTACCTCGCAGCAGCCGAGCAAGTACATCGGCGCGGCGATCATGCCGAGGCGGTGCGATACAGTGATGTCGCGCTGAAGATTCGCCCCAATGACGTGCCGGCATCCACGCTGAAGGCGCGGGCGCTGGCGGCGGCGGGGCGGCGCAGCGACGCCGAAACCGTTTTGAGAGGGCTGCCGGAGCTGGAAGGCGGGGGCGAGGCTGCCGACCTGCTTCTGGATTTTTATCTGGAGGCGGGCGAGCTCGAAAACGCCGGAACGCTGGCCACAAAAATATTTGCCCGCAACTCGAAGCATTTCGTGCCGGCGCAACGGGTGGCCGCGGCGCAGCTCGAGACCGAGAACCCGGAGAGCGCGCTAACGCTGCTGGGCCTGGTGCGCGAATCCATGACCGACGCGGGTGAGCACGAATCGCTCTCGCAGATGCTGATCCGCTGCATCGAACGGCTGCCGGCGCTGCTGGAGCCGCGGGAATGGCTGGTGGAGCTTTACGGGCGCGCGAGCGATTCGTTTCGGCTGCCCGACGCGCTGGCAAACCTGGCGGCGGCGTATGAGGCGGCGGGGCAAGCCGAGCGCGCGCAGAAAACCTACGAGCAACTGCTCGATCGCGATCCGGAAAATGAAGGGGTCCGCCGAAACTTCAAGCGCTTGCAAGGGGAAAGCGGAGTCGAGGGGGCGGCGAGCGCGGCGAGTCCACTGGGGGCGGCGGCAACGACGGACGCGGAGCTTGATGAAGAGACCCAGCTATTCGTCACGCAATCGCTGACCGACGTGGACCTTTTTTCCAGCTACGGCCTGACGCAAAAAGCTATCGACTTGCTCGAAATCGTGCGGCAGCGGGTGCCGCGCCACACGCCGACACTCGAGCGGCTGCTGGACCTTTCGCTGGGCGCGGGCGACGAGCGGCGGACGGCCGAACTGGCTGCGAAGCTCGAGCAGATCCACTCCGAGCGCGGCGATACTTCTCCGGCGGACCGCTATGCCGAGTTGCGGAGCCGGTTCGAGCGAGCCTCCGGATCTGCGAAGAAGAGCGCGGCTGAAAGCCCGGCGGTTACACCGGATATTCCGGTGCCGGCGGACACCGAGGCCGGCGTGACCGCTGCCGATGCGCAGACGGTTAGTCCCGAGCAAGGAGAGCCCGAGAAAGCCGCGCCGGTGCAAAATCTCGCCGAGGAATTTGGCGTACACGAAATCGATTTGTCCGAGGAATGGGCCGCGCTGTCCGAGCAACTGGATGTTACGGGCGGCGGAACAGGGGCGGTGGCCAAGGGCCCGGAGGAATTTGTGGTGGNNGGTGGCGCCGGCGGAGCCGGCTGTGGCCGAGATCGACGAGTCAAATTCGGACGGGGCAGATCTGGGCGCGGCAGATTCAACAGGGTTGCGAATCGCAGAGTCGGAAGCTGAAAGCACGGCCGCAAATTCCGCGGCGGAGACGGCCGGGGAAACGAGTTCGACCGCGGGTGCGCAGCCGGTTAGCGGGGAAGCGCCTTTAATGAGCGGAATCGACGGGGTGGAGGCCGGCACCCCGGACGCCGTCCAGGCGGAATCGGAACAGCTACTCGAGCTGAGTGGGCCCGATGCGGGCGGAGCTGCGGATGCGCCATTGTTGAGCGCGGACGACTTTCTGAATTCGCTCTCAAGCGAGCTCGATGTTGTGCTTCCGGCAAGGCACGATGAAATTCCGGAGCAGGCCGCACCTTCAAACGGGGCGGGCGAGGAGGCCTCGGCGGGCGAGATTCCTGAAACGATTTCGACCGAGCCGGCCGGCCCATTGACGGATGTGTTCGATGAATTTCGCGCCGGCCTGGATGAATCGGACAACGACGAAGATCCCGAGACGCATTACAACCTGGGAACCGCCTACCGCGAGATGGGCCTGGTAGAGGAATCAATCAGCGAGTTCCAGAAGGTAGTGCAGTGGATGGATCGGGAGGCAGCGCACCACGCAGGCCGGGGCACAGCCGATCACGCGGCAGCGGGGAAAGGCCGCAACGGGAAGCGCCACGTGTTCCGCTATCCGATGCAATGCTTAACGCTGCTGGGCCTGGCCTTCATGGACAAAGGCGAATCGGCGATCGCGGCGATGTGGTATGCGCGCGCGCTGGAGACCCCCGGACTTGATCAGGACTCCATCCTCGCTCTGCGGTATGATTTGGGAGTTGCGCAGGAGCTGGCGGGCGACAGCCTGGCGGCTCGCAGAAGTTTCTCCCAAGTCTACGGCATGAACATCGACTACCGCGATGTTGCCGAAAGGCTGGCTGCGCTCGGAAAAGGATAGTAGCGCGGCTTTTGGCCCAACGGATCCTCAACGTCCTCTGGATGCTCATCCTGTTCGAGGTGGGCGCGGTATTGGTGTTTCTACCCTGGCTCGACGTGTGGGACACCAACTATTTCCTGAGCCACTATCCGGGGCTGCGTCCCATTTTGCTGCATTCATCGGTGCGGGGCGTGGTGAGCGGACTGGGAGCACTCGATATTTTGGTGGCCGCGAGCATGCTGCGGCGGCGGCCGCCCGCCGACGATACGGCAAACACCCCGGCGCATAGCGCCTGAGAACCCTCCGGCACGCTATGGCGTCACAGCCAATCCTCTGCTACGTCACCAACCGAGTGGGACTCCCTAAATCCTCCTCACGGGGAGCGGGTGGCTTGGTGCCACCGGGGAGTGATGATGCGCTGCTCGAGCGTATACGGGACGCGGCTGCGGCGGGCGTGGATTGGATACAACTGCGCGAAAAGGACCTGGAGACGGGCGCGCTGCTGGATTTAGCGCGCGGAGCCATCGCGGCAGCGCGAACGGGATGCAGCGGATTCGCCGGGGGCGCTGGAGGCGCCCGAGGCCAGGAACGAGCGCGCATGTTAAACCGCATTCCAAACCGCATTCTAATCAATGACCGGCTCGACGTGGCCTGCGCGGCGGGAGCCGACGGCGTGCACCTGGGCGAAGGCTCGATACCTATTCGCGAAGTTTCCGGCAAGATGGCGCAGTGGAAGCGCGTGGCGCAGCGTGCGGATTTTCTGGCCGGCGTGTCGTGCCACTCGGTGGAAGCAGGGATAGCCGCAGCGCGTGACGGCGCGGGATACATTTTTTTCGGGCCGGTGTTTACAACTCCCTCAAAAATTTCTTTTGGCCCGCCGCAGGGTCTGGATGCGCTGGGTGAACTTTGCCGGGCAGTGCAGATTCCAGTACTGGCTATCGGCGGGATTACGACGGAGAACGCGAAGGAATGCCTGGAGGCCGGGTGCGTGGGAATCGCGGCGATCCGGCTGTTCCAGGAAACGAAGAACGTCGCGCGGCTGGTCGCCGAACTGAGAGAATTGGGCCACGAGAAGCGCCGCGGGGCTTGAGGCGCCGGACCGCCGGGCGCGGCACGCCGCGCGAAGATTTATTTTGCGGCGTGTGAATCGGGGAGCGCGGCCCGTCAAGCGCCGAGCCAGCGTCCTATCGGTTGCCAGCTGGGTACGTGATCGCAGACCACTTTAATCGTGGCCGTGATGGGGATGGCCAAGAGCAAACCGGCTCCGCCCCACATCCAACCCCAGAACAAAAGAGCAATGGTCACCGCCAGGGCGTTCAAATGCACGCGCCGGCCCACAATGGCGGGCATGAGCACGTTCGCTCCAATCAAGTGGAAGACGCTCAGCGTGCCCGCCACGATGAGATAAGGCGCCACCGTTCTCCACTGGCCCAGTCCGATGACAAAGGGCGGAACCCAGGACAAGACGGCGCCGAGGTAAGGAACCAGGTTGCACAAACCGGAAACCACGGCGACCAGGAAGGCGTAATCGAGATGCATGTACCAGAAAAATGCATAGTTGGCGGCAATCAAAATGATGGCGACCAATGCGGTTCCAGCCACGTAGCTGCGCAGGGTGGCGCTGACCTCGTCGAGCGCTTCGCGAACATCCATGCGCTCGGAATCGGGAAACAGATCGAGCGTGGCGCGCCAGATTTTGCGCTTAGAGGCGAGCATAAAGAAAACAAGAAACGGAAGAAAGGTCCACAACAGCATGACGGAATACAAGGAGCCCAGCCCGCGAAGCAGCAGGCCGCCGACGGGGGGCGGACTCTCGACGCGGAGAGGCGTCTTGCCGCCGTCGGTCGGAGTAATTTCGGAAACCTGGCGCTCGATCACAGCTAATTTCGTGTTTACCGCCGCGGTGGTGCGCCGCAAAACCGCGCTGTAGCGCGGCCAGGCGTCGTCGAAACTTTCCAGGCGGTCGGCGATCAGGTATCCGACAGCGCTGAGCGCCGCAGCGGCGGCGAGTAAGACCAGGAGAGCGCCGAGGGCGCGCGGGATGTGAATGCGCTCGAGGGCCTTGACCATGGGATCGAGAAAGTAGGCGAGCAAAACGGCCAGGAGTATCGCGATGATCACGCTCGAGGCCCAATAGAAGAAGGCAAATACGATGCCCGCGGCGATAATTCGTTGCGAGGGATTAGTACGGGAGGTANNCAGAGATACTGTCAACAGTCATAAGTTTTCGACGGGCTGGCAACCAAAATACCATAGCGCGCCCCGTGAGGGTGAAGAAGCGGATGCCGAGTTGCGGCAGAACATATGGCGCCAGCGCCCTGCGAACGGGAATCCAGCGAAGGGCGGTGGCGTCCGAGAGGGCGGAATGCCGAGGAGCGCTTGCCCCGCTCAGACATGGTGAGTTAACGTAACGGCCATACCCATGATCGCCGCAGCGGTTTCGTGGACTCAGTTCGCGCGCCTCGACGTACGGGCCGTGCTCGACATTCTGATCATTGCGGTTTTGATTTATTACGTACTGAAACTACTGCGGGGCACGCGCGCCATACAGATGCTGGTAGCCATCGTGCTGCTGGTGATTTTGTACCTGGCGGCGCGGTGGGCGCAGTTCGAAATGGTGCAATGGCTGCTGGATACGCTGCTGCCCTACGTCGCCATCGCGCTGATCGTACTGTTTCAACCGGAGATCCGGCGGGCACTCGACCGCTTTGGGCGGAACGTCACACTGTCGCGATTTTCCTCGGGCAGCCCAGCATCTTCCTACGACGACGTGGTGCTGGCGGCCGGCTACTTTTCGCAAAACCGGATCGGGGCGCTGATCGCGTTCGAGCGCGAGGTGGGGCTGCGAATCTACGTGGAGAGCGGCATTCCGATCGACGCGAGCATGAGTTACGACTTGCTGCTGGCGATCTTTCGACCGGGATCGCCGCTGCATGACGGAGCGGTGATCCTGCAGGGTACGCGGATCGCCTCGGCCGCCTGCTTTCTGCCGCTGTCGCTTAATCCGATGATCTCGAATCAATTGGGAACGCGGCATCGCGCCGCCATCGGAGTAACGGAAGAAAGCGATGCCGCAGTAGTGGTGGTATCGGAGCAGACGGGAGCAATTTCGCTGGCCGTGGGCGGAGCGATCGAAGTGGGGCTGAGCGTCGAGCAGCTCAACGACCGGCTGGCGAATCTTTTTCGGCGATTCCGGTCGACGATGGCGCTGCCCGTGCCGGCCGCGGACGCGCGCGCCATCGGGAAGGATTGAGGGATGCGTCGCCTGCTGCGCGGCTTGTTCGTGCACAATTTGGGATTGAAGATGCTGGCGCTGGCGATTTCGTTTTCTCTGTGGGCGACCTACACCGCGGAGCCCTTCGCGGATGTGGGATACAACGTGGCGCTCGCTTTTGTGAACGTGCCCCCAGGGCTGGCGCTTACGGGAGATGCTCCCAATGCGGTGCACGTGCGGCTGCGGGGCCGGACGGGCCTGTTGCGACGGCTGACCGCGGCCGATCTGAACTTCACCGTTAACCTGGCAGGCGCGCATGAAGGAACGATGCCGGTACAACTGGCCACCGGAATGGTCAATAGCCCTTATGGCACCGAAGTGGTGTTGATCACGCCCGCGCAATTTCGCGTAACACTCGTGACCAGTGCGACACCCCTGATAGAAGCCGAATAATCAAGCCCGCGACCGGCGCCGCTAGCCCGTGGTAAACTCGACCTTAATCAGGTCGGGCCGAACCTAGTGGGCGGGGCTGCGGCAAATTTATCATGGCTAAAGAATTGTTCGGAACAGACGGTATCCGCGGGATACCCGGCGAATATCCGCTCGACGACCAGACGCTGTACGCCGCGGGGCGAAGCCTGGGCGGTTACCTGCGGCATATCGCCAGCCTGCAGCCGGAAAAGAGTGGGAGCACGAACGGGGCCAGGCCGGCGCGGGTGCTGATCGGCATGGACACGCGCGAGTC
>PLJR01000337.1:7352-14598 GCA_003140295.1 Acidobacteriota bacterium | reverse complement strand
AACCTGCGAACATGGCGCGCCTAACCCGACCTGCGAAGATCAGCAATAACAGGAAAATTGAAAATTCGGACAATGGGGTCAACTGCAGACGCCAGAGAACTTGCGGCACAACGGTTCCAATGTCCTCCAACGGCCCTTTGGGACAACGGGCCGATGTCAAGGAGAGCACCGACCTAAGAGGTGCGGTGTGCGACCGCTGGATCAAGGGCTGTTGCTCGGGAGCCGCAAGTCACAAAGAACGCGGGGCCAAATTCTCGAAGATTTGACGGATACGTGGCCTGCTCCAGATGGGTTTCTGCTGCCCCGGATCATGCGTCGCGGTTGGTTTGTGGCTTCATCGCGCGCTTCAGCAACGCATGCACATCGAGGTGCCAAAAACGATTCTCTGGTTTCCGCGGACAGGCGAAATATGCGCTTTGTCGNNGGCGAATAAAGCGCGATCGTCCAGCGAAACGCACCCACGAATTCGAATCCAATCCTTTCCGCCAGCCAGTCTCGCTTTTTCGGACACATGGCTCGCGCGGAGAGAACACGTCGGGTTTCAGAGTGGCGCTGGAGCTCGTCGATCAGCCCTACGGCGGGCGATACAGATGGCCGGTGCAAAGCCCTTGCAACGCTTTCTAGCTTACGTATCCGGTCTTACCGCGTCCTGCCAGCGGTATTACAGATTGGGCGCGAACCCGTGACGCCCACATGTCTCCGAGACGTTGCCACTCTTGATTCCTTCCCGTACGATTTGCGACCGTTCAGCGCACGAAAACTTCCGTGACCTCGGTTAACAAGACTGCTAAATGCTGATTGAACCAAGCCCGAATTCCAGCTAACTGACCTGCGGATTTGCATCGGCGGTCTCCCGCCATTGCCGTCGTTGATCGCCCTACCAATCGCGGCAGCAATTGCCTGGGAGTCGCTTCCGGAATCGTCAGCACGGGCTTTTGGAATGTTCCTGATTATCAGCTTGAATCGGTTGACGGCGTGTTCGCCGGGCAAGTGCACTCGCGTAGCACCGCTCCACGTTCGTGTCGTGCGCGATTCGCAGTGACGGGAGCGCGTCAAACTATTGGCACTGATCAGACGGTTTGACCCTTCTATTTTTCCTGCGCAAGCGTGGGTTATACCCAACCCCCTAAATCTACAGGACCTCGTCACCTCCGGAAATTTTCCGTTGGTTTGGAATAACGCGTGCCCGTCAGGTTCAATTCCACGGCCGGTTAGGCGTGGAGATCGAACGCAATGGGAGGCAACGGCAGCATGCCTCGCCTGTGGCCATTCAAACCTGAACCGGTTGACGCACTCGTCCAATGGAGGACGCTATGCAAACGAAACTAGGAATGCGCCTTAGTTATGGTTTGTCGTTTATCGGATTGTTGTTGTGTTTGACGGTGACTGGGTACGCGCAGGACAACCATCGTCTGTCGCTTAACGCCGGCGCCGGCGTTTCCCCGCTAGTCGGAGGCATCAGCGATCGCCTCGAAAATGGATGGAACGTCACGGCTGGGGCAGGCTATCACTTCACGTCGCGATTTGAGGCCAATCTGCAGTTCACTTACAACGGCTATGGAGTCAGGCCTTTAGTCCTGAATGAATTGGGTGTGCCGGGAGGTAATTCTCACTTGTGGTCGCTTACGGTTGATCCCAAGATTAAGCTCGGCCGCGGCGATAGAGTGTTCGATCCTTATGTTGTTGGAGGCGTGGGGTATTATCGCCGTACGGTGGAATTCACCGCTCCAACAGCGGCGCAAGTTTTCCTGTTTGACCCTTTCTTCGACACATTCTTCACGCAACTCGTTCCCGCGAACCAAGTTCTTGGCGGCATCACTCGAGGCGGGGTGGGAGGCAGTGGAGGTGTCGGGTTCGATGTGATGCTAGGCCGCACTGGCGTCAGGTTTTTTACAGAGGCGAGATATCATTACGCCGATACCGGCCGGATCGCCACGAGAATGGTACCCGTCACTTTTGGATTCAAGTGGTAATGCCCGCCGTTATCACTTGCATCCCCTCGCCTCTTGCATAGGTGACGGAGACCTACGATGGATATTCGTCCCGACGCGGCGCCCAGACCGTTGCGAAGTTCCATATGGCTCGGTATCGGCGTCGTCCTATTTACACTGATATTGGCTCTGCTGTTTTTTGTACTTGCTTCCCACACCCTCCGGCAGGAATGGGATCAAAAGGCGCCGCCCGCGGGGACGGCGCCTGCGGCCCCGACGGCTCCGGGCCCCGTAATCCCTCATTAAGCTCCAGTCGCGCCGGTCAAAAAGTGACCCTCGAGCGATCCGCCTCGCGCCTTCCGACGGCCTGAGTCAAGTTCAACGCGCGGTTTAGCTTGCAAACAATCTCAAATTTGCTCAACTGATTGTGGGCGTGACGCGGAGAGAGCCCATGAGGGAGACCCGTGGAGATCACGATGGACCATGACGGAGCATGACTTGGCCCGTCTCTTTATGCATGATCTCTTGATGATCCAGCGTTCGCTGGAAACGTGGGATTATTCCGTAAGGCCTAATCTTCTGCGAAGAATATCCAGCTCCATTTGCACTTGTTGCAGATGTTCGGTCGTATCCAGGATCACCGATACCCCGGCCAGATTCACACCAAGCTCATATCTTAAGTGCAAAATCCGCTGTAAACGGTCGACTGTACAGGTTGGAAATAACGGACTCGAGGAGCTTGTAGTGGAGGGCTCAATCAGCCGGTAACGAATGAAGGTCTCCACCGTTTCCGGCTCTAGACCCACTGCGTCAGCCAGATCTTCAACTGTGAGCAAGGAATGTTCCATGCGCCACAGAACGATCGCGGACGTGTTATCAATCATCATTGCACCTCCTTCCAAGTCTCGTTAAGCATTGCGCACTCCATTCCATTTATGGATTTCGTTATTGATCAACCGGTTTCCAATGAGGCGATTAGAGAAACCCACCGGCCGCGCCGGGTCGGATCGAATGAAAAATGCAGGCAGACCCGTCAGGCAAGTGACGGCCATTGGTCATTTTGGCGGACGGCTTATACCCAGCCGGCGCATTTTATAAAGGAGCGTAGTGCGCCTTAGACCAAGTTGTGCGGCGGCGCCTTCGGGTCCGCCAATCACCCATTCGGCATTCTGTAAGGCTTTCAAAATATGTTCGCGTTCCGCTTGGCTAAGCGTGCGTACGTCGCAAGAAAAGCTTTCGCTGATACTTCTGCTCTCAGCGAGTGGCGCCGGCTTAAGAACTTGATCGCGCGACAGGATCACGGCGCGCTCGATGGCGTTTTGCAACTCCCTGATGTTGCCCGGCCACTGATAGCGAACAAGAGTTTCCATATCTTCGCTGCGAATGGTTTCGACATGCTTATTCATCAACTGCGCGTACTTCTTGGCAAAATGCCACACCAGCAAAGGAATATCCTCGGGGCGGTCGCGCAAGGGAGGAAGTTCGATCGGAAATACATTGAGCCGGTAATAGAGGTCGCGCCGAAACTGGCCTCGTTCGATCATGCGCGCCAAGTCCCTGCTGGTTGCCGCGATCACGCGAAAATTCACGCGAATGGTACGGCCGCTCCCCAGCCTTTCAATCTCTTGCTCCTGTAGGACGCGAAGAAGCTTGGACTGCAATTCCAGCGGGATGTCCCCGACCTCGTCGAGAAAAAGAGTACCGCCATCGGCCATCTCCACTCGTCCGATCGCGCGCGCGACAGCGCCCGTAAAAGCACCCCTTTCGTGGCCAAAGAGTTCGCTTTCCAGCAGGCCTGCGGGAATGGATGCACAGTCGGCTCTAACCAGCGGGTGATCGCGCCGGGAACTTAGCCTGTGAATGGCCCGCGCGACCAGTTCCTTCCCGGTTCCGGTTTCGCCAAGAATAAGCACCGCAGCGTCGGTGCGCGCCACGGTCATCACCTGTTGCAGCACCTGCTTTAAACCGTAGCTCCTGCCGATCACTTCGCCAAAATCGCGCACCGTCTGCCTTTCGCTATCAACGGTGGAATCTTCCTGATCCATGGCCACACCGGTCGGAATCAGGCTGCGGCCCAGAGTGCTTTCCACCGCGATCGCACTTCCAATTCCGCCGATTGCGGATACGTTTCCATGGTCGTCGCGCACAGGGAATTCCCGAATGTGCAGCAGCAATGGTTCGTCACCATCGGCCACCGTCAATTCCAGGCTCACGGGCGATCCGGTCTGCAACAGTCGCAGGCGACTGTCCCGCAAGGCGGCGGCCTGTGTAGGATGCAAAATTTCACTATCCGTCTTGCTTGCAATCTGTTGCTGAGTGACGCGGAAGAATCGGTCGAATTCCTTGTTAACCAGCAGGTAGCGCCCTTCAAGATCCTTGAGATACATAATGTCGGGACTGTTATCTAGGATCGCCTCGAGGAATTTCCCCCTGCTCGACGATGTCTCGTTACCTTGTTTGCGCTGAGAGACGTCATCGACTAGCGCCATGAGGAACGCCGGCTTGGTCACCGCCGCCGGTATCAGCGACACCCCGACGCTTAGCCATATCAGGCTCCCGTCCCGCCGCAGGCGCCGCGTTTCGATCTTGAAACCACCTGATTGGTTCGCCAGTAAGCCCCGCAGGGGCTCGCTGTCAGGAGCCGCTTCGTCATCCGTTAGATCTTGTAGAAGCATGTGCCGAAACTCCTCATCGGAGCGGTCCAGCATCTTCTGCAAGCTACGATTGGTACTGAGGAAATGCCCTTCAACGTCAGCGAGCGCTGCGCCAGTAAAAGAGTTCTCGAATAGCGTCTGGAAGAATTCCTGTTCAGGAAGTATTTCTTTGGAGAGCCCTGTTGCTTGTTCCATGCCGTGCCCCACGAACCCGAATGCAATCTCTAGTCAGGGAACTTGCTGAAATGGGCCTGTGCTGGGAAACTCGCGATTATAATTTAGGGTCAGGAGGAACCCGGGAAATCGTTCCGGGCGGTGGGTCGCTTGTGTCCAACCGCGCCGGGCCGATCGCAGCCGATCGCCAATATGCCGCATCCCCGGCACGCTCGATTAGTTCACTGTAGTGTACTATCGAACACTTGATGTACAAAGGAAGTATTTCACAACTGATGAATCGGATAAAGAGTGAATTTGCTTTTTTTTAGCGGGACCAGCTTGAGCGCGACACGTGGCGGCTGCGACGTAATTCGTTTCTTACGGCTAATCTTTTCCGTTGATTGCCTGCGATTCCGTATTCAGAGACTTTCGCGGACCCGATTTCCGTTTCCTTTGGAGAAATTCTTTGACCGCCTGGCGTACCAGCGCCGATACCGGCGCGAACGATTTCTCGGAGATTCGCCCGAGGGCGCGCGCCTGCTGCTCGGTCAGCCAAACAACGGTTCTTTTCATGATTTTAGCTAGTGTTAGACGGCTTGGGCTGCGCCTCTAGTGCCGCCGTCCCTCGGTGATAACGAAATTCATCTAAAATTAATCTAGGTGGCCAATGTGATGCCAAGATACCGACGGGCGATCTCTTTACTCATTTATCTGTAAGGTAACGCATCATTTACTGAGGGAATAAAGATTTTGTGTGATTCCTGAAGGCCCTATTCCTAAGAATAAACGAAGGTAAGTCGACGGCTGCCCAGTTTTCGACGTTTGCGCCCCTAGGAGCTTTACGGCAAGCCGGAGCTTCTTCCGAAGCGCGGTCTCGTTCCGCCGTGATGGTTCTCCCGCGGGTGTTCCTCAACAGCGGTTCCTCAACCGGGGTCCGGCTGGTCGAAGCGGTGTCGGTACACTGTCAACGCGCTGACAGCCCCCAGCCTGTTTTCATCGTCTTAGGAACTGACGCACCAGGAGGGCGGAGGTAACTGGCTCGCCGCCCAAATCTTAGTTCCTACAGTGAAACCTAATTGCGCGTGGAAGGAGATGTGCATTCGCATGTCGCGAACCGGTTTTCGCGGTGCCGCGATCTGTGTGCGAGCTCACAGCCCGCGGTTGGGCCAACATTCTTTTCAACCGAATCGCGAGGAGAGCACACATGAAGACAATCAGGATAGTGATGTTAGCGTTTTTCGTGGCGTGTGTAGCAGCAGCATTGGGATCACCTGCTCGAGCCGACGAGCACGACAAATTAACCATCTTCACCTTCAGCCAACCCGTAGAACTACCGGGAGTGACGTTGCCAGCGGGCACTTACGCATTCAGATTGCTGGACTCGTTTGGTGACCGCAACATCGTGCAGGTTTTCGACAAGGATCAGACGCATCTGTATGCGACCATTCTTACCATTTCCGACTGCCGGGATCAGCCTCCTGACAAGACTCTCGTCCGATTTTCGGAAACCGCCGCGGGTGGGCCCGCTGCTCTTAAGGAGTGGATCTACCCCGGAGACAATTGTGGCCAGGAATTCGTGTATCCCAAGAATCGCGCGGTGGAGTTGGCCAAAGCCTCTAATCAGGCGGTTCCCTCCATGCCCACCAATATGTCGTCCGAGGTCACTAAGCCCGCAAAAAGTTCAAGTGATGCCAGCGTAACAGCAATGAGAAACGCGCAACTGAAAGCGCAGCAAGCCAACGGGCAGGAGACTGAAGTGGGGGACTCCTTCAATAACAAGCCAAAGAATGGCAAGTGAACTGTTGCACGAGTGCGTCAGTTGCCAGGCGGTTTGCAGTCTGTTGGCGCATGTCAATTATCGGCTATCCTGCATCGGATGGTACGCCATACTTTTGGGCGAGCATCCGGTGCAGGCCGGCGCGGGTTGTGATAGAAAAAGCATGTCATGTCTAAGAAGCGCTGTGACGTCTCGGTTTTCGAAGGCGCGCTCGATCTGAGCTTGCATTTGTTCCTCTTGTGCTGCCTCGTTCTTTCGTCCTGTGTTCTTCCGTTTACTGCTCAGGCCCAGGAAAACTCGCCACGTCCGGCTATTTCGCGCGAGGTTGACCTGGTCGTGTTGCCGGTGATCGTCAAGGATCGCAACGGCCGGTTCGTTTCTGGCCTGACCGCGAAACACTTTCAAGTGTACGAAGACGGCAAGCTCCAGGAAATCGCACTGTTTCGGCAGGAGGATATCCCGGTGACGGTGGGATTGGTGGTGGATCATAGCAGCAGCATGACCGCCAAAAACCCCGAAGTCTTATCCGGCGCGCTGGCCTTTGTGCGCGCGAGCAATCCGCAGGACCTCGAATTCGTCGTGAACTTCAGCGATACCGTCTCCTTCGATCTTCCTGCCGGCGCTGCCTTTACCGCCAGCATGTCGGTTTTGCAAGCGGGGATAACCGCGCGCATCGACAGCGGAAGGACGGCTCTTTATGACGCCCTCGCCGCCGCGTTGCGGCATAT